>NZ_JAFEJA010000001.1:0-340714 GCF_016919245.1 Streptomyces zhihengii
GCCGAAGTGGTCCGCGTCGAACCCGGTGACGTCGTCGAGGAATCCGCCCCGGCGGTTCGCCGCCCCGCCGGACGCCTCCGCTTCGGCCCACGCGGTGGCGTTCCACCGGCCGGCCGGCACCTGGCGCACCGCGTCGACGCCCTGGAGCAGCGCCTGCCACAGTGCGGCCGGGTCCTCGATCCGTGCCGGGAGCCGGCAGCCGATGCCGACGATGGCCACCGGCTCGTGGCGGTCGTGCGTCCGGACGGCACTCTGGTCAGCCACGGAAGTCCCCGATCTCGTCGGGCGCGTAGAGCGCCACGCATGTCTCCTCGATCGCGGCGAGCGGGCCCGCGTCGTTCAGGATCGTCATGTGGTTCGCGGCGTCGATGTCCACCAGGCGAAGGCCCGGCATCTCGCGCTCCCAGTCCTGCCGGTAGTCCACGTGGTCGAGGGAGAAGGTCTCACCGGCGACCTGGAAGTAGGGCTCGACCTCGCCCAGGAAGAGCCCGCGCAGGTTGCGGAAGTAGGTGCACGCCACGGCTCGCGGCCGCGGCAGCGGCCCGACGGTGTGCTCGCCCAGCCGGTAGGCGAGCTGGATCGCCATGTTGCGCCTGGTGAACCGCGCGATCTGGGCAGGACGCATGGCGAGCCCGCGTTCGGCCGCCAGCTCCGCGAGCCGCCCCACGAACGCGTCCTCGTCCAGTTCCTCGGCGACCTCGTCCCGGTGGACGAGACGGGCACGCAGGACCGCCGGGTCCCTCTCCCCCGCCGGCCAGAGCAGGGAGTTGACGACCTGAAGCGCCGCGCTGCGCGCCGACTGGAACCCGTTCGCGTTCGACTTCGCCAGGCCGTTCCCGTCCGGCGAGTCCACCATCGTCAGCGAGGCCACGTCCTGGCCCTGCGCCTGGAGCCGCCGGGTCACCTCGTAGGCGACGATGCCGCCGAGGCAGAATCCGCCGATGTCGTACGGCCCCTCGGGCTGCACCGAGCGGATGACGGCGGTGTAGTGGTCGGCCATGGCCGCGACGCCCTCGATCGGCGCGTCCTCGGTCAGCAGGCCGCGGGCCTGGATGCCGTAGAACGGGCGGCCGATCCGCTCGGCGATCGTGCGGTAGGACTCGACACCGGCGAGGGCGCCGTGGATCCAGAAGACGGGCCTGCCCTCGGTCGCGCCGTTCAGGCGCACCAGCTCCGGGGCCGGCACGTGCCCCTGCACAGGCGCTTGCCCGGAGCGGACCGCCGCCCCGGACAGCCTCGCGACCACGTCGTCCAAGGTGTCGTGCGGCTGCCACCACTCCGGCCGGAAGCCCGGGAACACCTGGCTGATCCGGCCCAGCATCGCGACCAGGAGCAGGGAGTTGAGACCGTAGTCGGCGAGCGACCTCGTGCCGTCGATCTCGTGGCGCGCCAGGCCCAGCACCGAGGCGACGAGCTCGGCGACGAATGCCTCGCCGTCCACGCTGTCCGGGGGGCCGGCGCCTTCGTGCCGGGCCCGGTCCGGCCGCGGCGCCTGCTCGGCGAAACACGTCAGCCGGGCGAAGGGGTACCCGGGCAGTGTGATCCGCCTGCGCCGGGCGCCGCGGCGCAGCGGGGCCCAGTCGACGGACGTGCCCGCGACCCAGAGCTGTGCCGCGTGGTCGAGCCGGGCAGGATCCCCGGCGTGCCCCGCGCCGTCGGCCGTGTCGACGCCGTCGGCGAACCTCACGCGGGCGAGCGTGTCCGGGTCGCCGTCGAGCCAGCCGCCCAGCACGCGCGCGGCCTCGTCGGTGCTCGGCGCCACGAACGCCAGTCGGCAGCGCATCGCTTCCCGGCCGACCTGCAGCGTGTACGCGATGTCCGCCCAGGAGCGCGGATCCGCCCCGGCGAGCCGGTGCATCAGCATGCGCGCCCGCTCGCGCAGAGCGTCGACGCTTTGCGCGGAGAGCACGAGGACCTGCGCGCCCGGCTCGTCGTCCGGGGCCGCGGGGGCGATGTGCTGCTCCAGCACGACATGCGCGTTCACACCGCCGATCCCGAAGCTGTGCATGCCCGCAAGGCGCGGCAGCGGCCGGCCGGCGTGGTCGGTGCGCTCGGGCCACGGCAGGTTCCGCGTGGCGACGCGCATCCGCGTCCCCTTGAGGGAGAGGTCGGGGTGCAGCCGCCCGAAGCCCGGGAGCGCCGGGATCACACCGTGCCGCATCGCCTGCGCGGTCTTCACCAGGGCGGCCAGGCCGGAGACCACCTCCGTGTGCCCGATGCAGGGCTTCACGCTGCCCAGATACGTCACGTGCGCGCCGCCGTCCGGGCCGTCGTCCGCGCCGTCGTCCGCGCCGTCGTCCTGGCTGCGGAGTCCGGCGCCGAGCGCCGCCAGCTCCGCGCCGTCCGCCAGAGCCGAGCTCATGCCGTGGGTCTCGATGTAGTCCACGGCGCCCGGATCGATCGCGGCGTCGGCGCAGGCGCGCGCGACGGCCGTCTTCATGCCCTTGATGTTCGGTGCCGTGAAGGACACCCCCCTGCCGCCGTGGGCCACGCCGGTGCCGCGCACGACGCAGTGGACGTGGTCCCCGTCCTCCAGGGCCCGGCGCAGTGGTTTGACGAGTACGGCGGCGACGCCCTCGCTGCGCGCCGTGCCGTCGGCGCCCTCCTGGAAGGGCCGGACGTCGCCGTGCGGGCTGAGCATCCCCGCGGCCCGCATCCCGCCGAATCCCGCGGGCGACATCACCAGGTTGACCCCGCCGACGAGCGCCTGTTCGCACTCGCCGTCGCGGATGGACCGGATCGCCCGGTGCAGGGCCACGAAAGAGGACGAGCACGTGGTGTCGCACTGCTCGCTGGGGCCGTTGAGATCGAGCAGGTACGAGATCCGGTTGGGCACCATCGCGGGCGACGGCAGGCTCATCAGGTCCGTGGCCGCGGGCCGGTACTCGCTCTGCGTCGTGGCGACGAACACGCCCGTGGGCCGCTTCCGCAGCTCGGACGGCCGATAGCCCGCGTCCTCGACGGCGTTCCACGACGTCATCAGCAGCAGGCGCAGCTCCGGGGTCACCTGGCGCGCCTCGGTCATCGACATGCGGAAGAAGAGCGGATCGAACTCGTACACCCCGTCGAGGAACCCGCCCCGCAGCGCGGCTGCCTCGTCGCCGTGGCCCGCCCAGTCCGCCCGCTTCTCCGGCGGTGCGGTGATGCACCGTCCGCCCTGCTCGACGATCCGCCAGAACGCGTCGATGTCGTCGGCCCCGGGGAAGCGTGCGGCCATGCCGACGATCGCCATGCCGTCGAGCGCGGGCTCGTCCACCTCGGCCTGAGGCTGAGGTCGAGAGTGCACGGGGCCGGGCGCCCGGTCCGGTTCAGCCCGAGGCCGAGGGTGCACGGGGTCAGGGGTCCGGTCCGGCGGCGCGGGCTCCGGAGGAAGCACATCCCGCAGGTCCTCGGCGTACTCGGAGACGATGAATCCGCCCAGCTCGGCGAGCGTGTTGTGCTCGAACAGCACCGTGATGTCGAGATCGATACCGAGCGTGGCGCCGAGGGTCCGGGCCACGTTCACCGCGAAGATCGAATCGAGTCCGAAGTCCGAGAAGGGGTCGCCCCGCCCGATCCTCGTCCGCGGGATGTCCAAGGCCTTCGCCAGCACATCGAGCGCGACCGCCTCGATGTGGACGCGCAGCCGGTCTGCCGGCTCGCTGTCGGTGCTGTGGCCGGCCACGGTCCGCGCCGCGCTCTCGCGCACCGGTGAGGCACTCTCGCGCACCGGCGCCTCGTGCGGCGCGGCGGGGCGCGGTCGGGCCGTCGCCTGCCGTATGACGCCGTCGCTCTCGGCGACGATGATCTGCTGTCCCAGGTCCTCGGCGTCCTGCGCGGGCAGAGCGATCGCCCGGAACCCCTCCTGCGTCAGCACGTGGCGCCAGAGCGCCGTGGAGAGCAGCGGGCTGCCCGGGATGCGCAGGTGGGGGTCCTCATAGCGCCACCATCCGTCGAGGAGGCCGAACGAGAACTGGCTGAGCAGGTTGTTCGCGGTCAGCTCGTTCAGGACCAGCAGTCCCCCGGGCACAAGGAGCGCCTTGGCGTTGCGCAGGGTGCGGCGGATGTCCCGGGTGGCGTGCAGGACGTTGGCGGCGACCACGGCGTCGTATCCGCCGAGGGTGAGGCCCTGCTCCGCCACGGGGCGCTCGATGTCCAGGATCGTGCGGGTGAGTGAGGGATTGGCCGCACCGAACGAGCTGTCCGCGTGGTTCAGGAAGACCCGTGAGATGTCGGTGTAGCAGTACTCGCCCACGTCCAGCCGCGCCGACCGCAGTGCCTCCAGGACGACGGCGGTCGTGGCACCCGTGCCGGCGCCGATCTCCAGGATCCGCGCGGGATCAGGCGTGACCCCTGCCCGGCGTCGCAGCCGCGCCACCAGATCGGTGGCCAGCACCTGGTTGAAGAACGCCGACGCCGGGTTGGTCGTGTAGGCGTTCTGCACCAGTTCCAGTGATCCCCCGGGGAAGAGCACCTCGGTGGCCGGTCGCCGTCCGCCGAGAATGTCGGGGAGGACACGCAGGGTGGTCTCCACCAGCAGGTGGGTGGCCGCGAGGTCGGGATTCCCCTGCCACGTGGGCTTGACCGTCTCCCACTCGCGCCAGAGCTCCTCGATCGGCCGGCCCGGCACGGCGCCGTCGAGCAGGATCCTGCCGTCCCGCCGCTCGATCCGGCCCGCTGCCTCGAAGAGGCGCAGGCACTCGTCGAACCAGGCGCCGTACGCGGGCGCGAGACCTGCCGACTCCCGTGCGGCCTCCGGGGTCTGCCCGGGTGCACGGAACGCGCCGAGCCCGCGCAGATGGGACCAGAGGAAGTCGAGCAGCAGCTGTTTCATGATCAGTCCCTTCGGAGGCCGCGATCAGATCGCGAGCGCGGTCAGCTCGGCGAGGCGGGCGCGCAGCCGCTCCAGTTCGCCGCCCGTCGCCGCCGCCGGTTCGCGGACGTCGGCGGGCACGGCGTCCGGCGGCGGTACGGCCGTGGGGAGGACGACTTCGTCGTCGCCCAGCACGATGCCCCGGTTGTTGAGCACGGGACTGAACTTCATCAGCGTCAGCCTGCTGACCGGCGCCGCGCACAGCCGCTCGATCGCCGCCGTCAGCTCGTCCGGCCGGATGAGCGGCGCCTGCGCTCCGACGACCGCGCCCTGTTCCGACCCGGTGGGGGCGTTGTTGAAGCAGTAGCCCAGGTTCAGCACCTTGCCGGCCGTGCCGTAGCGGCCTTGCACGGTCAGTGCGAAGGAATCGAGGAACGTGCAGGCGGCCGCGTAGTTCGCCTGCTTGATGGCCTTGAGGTAGGAGTTGATCGAGGACAGGAACAGGGCGAAGTCGAGCGACTCGCCGCCGAACACCTGCATGCACCGCACGCTCGCGTCGACCTTGCCGCGCAGCACGTCCTCGAACTGGGCCTCGCTCATCCGGGCCAGGCTCGCCCCCGAGAACACGAGGCCCGAGTGGATGACGCCGTGCACCGCGCCGAACCGTCGGACGATCTCGTCCTTCGCCGCGCGCAGGGACGCGAGGTCGGTGGCGTCGCACCGCAGGTACAGGGGCGCGGGCCCGTCCGTGCCGGTCGCCTGGGCGATGGCGGCCTCGACCCGCGCGTCCCGCGGCCTGCGTCCGAGCCACACCATCCGGGCGCCGTACCGGCGGATCAGGTACTCGCTGATGACCGTGCCGAGGGCGCCCGCCCCGCCGACGACGACGTACGTGCCGCCCTGCCGCAGCCGGGACGACGCCGGCGCGGCAGGCCGCACCGTCAGCAGCCGCTGCCCGTGCCATCGCCCGTCACGGTGGATGCGCAGATTGCCGTCCGGGTCGGCGGGCAGGTCCAGCACGGCAGCGAGCGACGGCGCGTCGCAGACGTCGACGTCCGCCATCCGCACCCGCCAGGCCGGGTACTCCTTCGCGGTCGACCCGGCCAGGCCGGCGACACCGGCGTGCGCGGGGTCGACTGTCTCGGCCTCGTGGACGGCGTGCGCCCGCTCGGTGATCAGGGTCAGGCCCAGGGGGCGGTCGCCGTACCCTGCGGCCAGAAGGGCCTTCACCGTGCGGAAGGCGTGCAGCGAGCCGCTGGACTGGCCATCGACGACGCCCGCACCGGACCGGTCGTCCTCGGCGCCGGGCGCGACCCAGATCAGGTGGTCGAGTTCGGGGACGGACCGGAAGGACGTCTCCAGGTCCGCGTACACACTGCCCGCCGGGTCCGCGACCACGTGCGCGCCCGGCAGGCGCGCGAGGAGGACGTCCCGCGCCCGCCCCGGGGACGCGATGACGCCCACTGACTCGGTGTCAAGCGGCCACGTCGCGGATTCCGTCCGCTGAAGGGGATCCCACACCGGCACCAGCGTGGCGACGCCGTCCGCCGGGTCGGGCGTCCGCTCGGTCCGACGGCCCACGATGCCCCGCAGCCGCAGGCACACCGTGCCGTCGCCGGTCGCGAGGTCGATGTCGATCCGCTCCGCGCCGCGCGCGTCCTCGCCGCGGCGTATCAGGGCCCACATCGCCCTCGCGCCGGGGGCGAGGACTTCGGCCGACTTGATGCCGAACACCAACCCGACCCGGTCGTCGCCGTCGTCGTCGAGCAGGCGCATGCACTGCATCGCCGAGTCCATCAGCGCAGGGTGCGGGAGGGGGCCCTCCGTGGTTCCCGATGCCGTGCCGGGCAGCCGCAGTTCGGCGAGCACCGCGTCGTCGCCGCGGTGCACCGCCACGACCCCCTGGAACGTGGGACCGTAGGCGATGCCGCGCTCCCGCCACTCGGCGTAGAACCGCGCGGGGTCGAATGCCGTGGACCGGAATTCCCGGAGCAGCGCGGGCAGATCGAGCGCCCGCGCGGCCGTCGGCTCCGCGGCGGACACCTCGCCCTGGCAATGGAGAACGGGCTCGTCCCCGGCGGACTCCGTGGCGGACGCGGTGAACTCCGTGGAGGACACCGTGAACCGGGTGACGTCGCCGTCCGCGCGGAGATCCACCCGCAGGGCGCGTGGCGCCCCGGGCACCGCGAGGGGTCGCAGGAAGACGATGTCGCGCAGGCGGACCGTCTCGCCCGCGGTCCGTCCCGCCGCCGCCGCGACCCAGTGCAGGTACATGGCCCCCGGGGCGATCCCGGCTCCCCGCACCTGATGTTCACGCAGGTAGAACTCGTCGCCGGTGAGCACTGCCCCGTCGCGCCGCGGCCCGTCCGGGTAGAACTCGTCGCCGATGAGGACTCCCCCGCCGCGCCGCGGCCCGGCGTCCGCCGCAGCGCGGACGGGCAGCGCATAGCGTTCCCCCTCGAAGGGGTAGCCGGGCAGCGGGACGCGCCGGTAGCGGCCGTCGCGGAACAGTTCGGCGAAATCCGGTGCCGCACCGTCGAGGAACTGCTGGGCGAGTGCCCGCAAGCGGGGGTCCGCGCTCTGCGCCGGGACGTCCTGCCCGGAGAGCCAGGCGGTGCACCGGCTCTCCAGTTCCGCGATGTCCCGGACCACACTCGCCCATCGGTGCCGCAGGTGCCTGCGGCCGAGCAGGAGCGTGTGACTCACATCGCCGGCGTCGAGGCCCGGGTGCGCACGGCAGTGACGCGCGAGCCGGGCCACCTGCTCGCGCAGGGCGTGCTCCGTCGCCGCCGACAGCACGATCAACCGGGCCCCGTCCTGCCTGTTCGGCGGCGGCGGGGACGGCTCCGGCGCCTGCTCGACGACAGCGTGGGCGTTGGTTCCGCTCGCACCGAGCGAGGTGATCGCGGCGCGCCGCCTGCCGCCTTCGGGCACGGCCCACCGCCTCGGCTCCGTGTGCACGAAGAACGGACTGCCGGCCAAGGTGACACTGGGGTTCGTCGCGGTGTGGTGGGGCAGACCGGGGATCACCTCGTGCCTCATCGCCAGCAGTGCCTTGATGACGCCGATCACGCCGGCCGCGGCCTGCGCATGGCCGATGGAGGCCTTCGTCGAGCCGAGCGAACAGAACCGCTCGGCGTCCGTGAAGCCGCGGAACGCCCGGTCGAGCGCCCGGAATTCCACCGGATCGCCGAGCTTGGTTCCGGTGCCGTGTGCCTCGACCAGCCCGATCCCCGCGGGGTCGATGCCGAAGTCCTGGTAGATCTGCCGGATCAGCCGTTCCTGCGAGGTCCCGTTCGGCGCGGCGATCCCGTTCGTCGTGCCGTTGTGGTTGATCCCGATTCCACGGATCACACCGTGGATGTGGTCGCCGTCCGCCTCCGCGTCCGAGAGCCGTTTGAGGATCAGCGCACCGACTCCCTCGGCGGGCACGAATCCGTCGGCCGCCCGGTCGAACGAACGGCACCGGCCCGTCGGGGAGAGCATCCCGGCGCGCGACGCCGCCAGATACAGCCGCGGCGAGTTCTGGACGTAGACCCCGCCCGCGATCGCCGTGGTGACCTCGCCCGCCCACAGCGCCTGACACGCCAGGTAGAGGGAGACCAGCGAGCTGGAGCATGCGGTGTCGACCGCGATCGCCGGCCCGTGCAGGTCAAGGTAGTAGGCGATGCGGGACGGCACGAGCGAGTTCATGTTGCCCCACAGGGCCTGGCCCGGGTAGTCGGACGGCCCCGTCAGATCCAGGTAGTCGCCCGCGGCGCAGCCCACGTAGATGCCGCACCGGTCGCGGTCGAGCGACTCGCCCGCGTGGCCCGCGTCCTCGAGCGCCCGCCACGCCTCCTGGAGGAACAGCCGCTGCTGCGGCTCCATGTAGAGCGCCTCCGCACCCGAGATCCCGAAGAAGAGCGGGTCGAACTCGTCGACGCCGTCGAGGAGGCCGCCGTCCAGGCACACACTGCCCAGCGACGCGAGGTCCCAGCGGGACACCTTCGAGACGGCGTCCCGGCCGGAGGCCAGCAGCTCCCAGAACTCGTCGGTGTCCCCGGCGCCCGGGAACCGGCCGCTCATGCCGACGATCGCGACGGGCTCCCGGCCGCCGCCCGTCGGCCCGGACGCCGCGGACGCCCCGGATGCGGTGGACGGGCCGGATGCGGTGGACGCCACGGGTAAGGCGGACGTCACCGGTACCGCGGACGCCACGGCTACGGCGGGTACCGCGGGTAAGGCCGCCGGCCCGGGTGACACGAACGGTTCGGGCACCGCGAACCGCTCGGGTAACACCGCCGGCTCGGATCCCTGGTCGCCCCCGGATACGGCGAACGGCTCGGGTAACGCTGACGGCTCGGACCACACCGCCGGCTCGGACAACACCGCCGCGACGGCGGCGCCTTCCTCCTCGACGATGAACCGCGTCAGCCGCCCGATCGACGGGTTCTCGAACAGCACACTCGGGTCGAGGTCGGTGCTCAGCGACTCGTTGAGCCGTTGCACCAGGGAGACGCCGGTGAGCGAGTCCAGTCCGTAGTCGGCGAAGGGTCTGTCGGCCGCGAGGTCGTCCGCTGTCAGCCTCAGCGTCTCGGCGAGGATCCGCTCGACGGCCGCGCGGACGTGCTCCTGGGGCGATCCGGAGGCGGCCGGCCGCGGTTCCCGGCGCGGGACGGGCGAGGCGGCGCGCGCGAGCAGCACCTGCTGGCCCAGGGCGCGAGCGGGCTCCGCCAGGAGTTCGACCGTGTCGAACCCGCACTCCCGCAGCACCTCGCGCCACGAGTCCGCGGACAGCGCCGGTCCGCCCTGGATACGCCTGCCGTCCGTGAACCGCCACCACCCGTCGAGGAGTCCGAAGGTCAGGTGCGACCACCAGTCGTTCCGGGCGAGCTCGTTGAGCACGAGGACCCCGCCGGGCCTCAGCAGTGCTCCGGCATGGCGCACCGCCCGCACGATGTCCTCGGTGGCGTGCAGGACGTTGTTGGCGACGACGATGTCGTAGCCACCCACGGCAAGTCCCTGTGCACCGGGCTCCCGTTCCACGTCGAAGGCCGAGAAGGACACGTACGGCACGTGGCCGGCGAACCGCCGCTCCGCGTCGGTCAGGAACGCCTTCGAGACGTCCGTGTAGCGGTACTCGGCGAGGTCGCGGCCCGTCAGCCGGGCGAAGACGCGCTCGCTGGTGCTGCCGGTGCCCGCTCCGATCTCCAGCAGCCGGATCCCGTCGCGGCGGGCGGCGTCCACCTCCGCGCGGACCGCGCCGGCCGTCACCTCGTTGAAGTAGTCGGCCGTGGGGTTTCCCCGGTACGCCGGTTCGACCAGCTCGAACGAGCCGCCCGGGAACATGACGGCCGTGGCCTTCGTACGCCCGGACAGGATCGCGGGCAACGACTCGATCATGCGCTCGGTCAGGCCGGTCTTGGCCGCCAGCTCCGCGTCGTCGGCACGGGCGTCCTTCCACGCGCGCCAGGCGCGCCACGCCTGTTCGGGGCCCGGCGCATCCTTCCTGGGCGCCACGAACGCGCCCTCGCGCACGAGTTCTCCGTGGCCCAGCAGCACGGTTACCGTGTGGTCGAGCCACTGGGCCAGCGACGGAGTGATCCCCTGCCCGATCAGATCGCGCCGAACGGGCCTGTCGAAGAGTCCCGCCGCCACGAGCTGGGCGAGCACGAGCGGGCGCGCGAGGCCGTCCATCTCCTCCGTGGCGGACGCGCGACCGGACAGGAACGTCTCGACGCTCTCGGACCCGGCCGCGGCCACCAGCAGCGATGCCGCGTCGAGCGGGCCGGCGGCCCGGGGAACCGCCACCGCGTCGAGCGGGCCGGCGGCCCGGGGAACCGGCACCGCCTCGGCGGCCGGCCAGTACCGTTTCGTGGCGAACGGATACGTCGGCAGGCTCACCCGCGCCGGCGGATTCGCGCCGTGGTGGAGGTGCCACTCGACGTCGACGCCGTTGACCCACAGGGGCGCGATCTTGTCCCACTCACCGCGTTCGAGCCACCCGGCGACCAGGTCCCGCAGCTCCCCCGGGCGATCGAAGAGGCCGAGCAGCTGGTCCTCGGGCCGTCGGGCCGTGCCTTCGTACACTGTTGCGAGCGCGCCGCGCTCGACGTAGTCGGCAAGGTTCGCGATCAGCCCGTCGACGTCGTTCGCGACGAGGACCACGCGTGCGGCCATCGCCCGCCGCCCGACCTGCAGCGTGTACGCGAGCGACGCCAGATCGCCGTGCGCGTCCCGGTATCCCGGCAGGAACTCCAGAAGCTGCCGCGCGAGTACGGCGAGCCGCTCCCCGTCACGGGCCGAGAGGACCACCGTGTGGGGGCCGGGCCGGGCGGCGGCCGGCGCACCGGTCGGCGCCTGTTCCAGTACGGCGTGCACGTTGGTGCCGCCGATCCCGAAGGAGCTGAGTCCGGCCCGCGCGGGCCCGTCGCCGTCCAGCGGCAGATTCCGGTCGGCCACGAAGAACGGCGACTCGTCCCAGTCGATCTCCGGGCTCGGCACGTCGCAGTGCAGGGTCCGCGGAACCTCACCGTGCCGCAGGGCCAGGGCCACCTTGACAAGGCCGGCGATCCCCGCGGCGGCGTCCAGGTGGCCGATGTTGCTCTTGACCGAGCCGATGCCGCAGTACTGGCTGCGTGCCGTGTAGTGGCGGTAGGCCTCGGTCAGCGCCGCGACCTCGATGGGATCGCCGAGCCTCGTGCCCGTGCCGTGCGCCTCGACGTAGCGGATCGTCGACGGGTCGGTGCCCGCCTTGTCGAGGGCCTTGCGGATCACCTCGGCCTGGCCGCGCACACCGGGCGCGTAGAACCCCGCCTTGTCGCCGCCGTCGTTGTTCACCGCGATGCCGCGGATCAGGCAGTAGATGTGATCGCCGGCGGCGATCGCCTCACGGGCGCGCTTGAGGACGACCACGCCGACGCCTTCACCGCCGGACATCCCGTCGGCGCCGTCGGCGAACGCGCGGCTGCGCCCGTCGCTCGAGAAGTTCAGGCCCGGCTGGTGCACGTATCCCAGGTCACCCGCGGAGAACAGGCTGGCCGCGCCGACGATCGCCTGGTCGGCATCGCCTGCCAGGAGTCCCTGGCAGGCGATGTGCACCGCGCTCAGCGCCGAGGAGCAGTTGGTGCTCACCGCCATGCTGGGGCCGCGCAGGCCCAGTTTCGTGGAGATCATCGTGGGCACCGTGCCGCCCTGGGCGAACAGCCACGCGGCGTAGGTCTCCGAGTCGGCCAGGACCCGCGGGCCGGAGGCGTTCGCCATCAGAGCGGGGAGCAGGGCCTGGTAGAAGTTCGTGCTCGTGGACGTGGTGACGCTGGTCCCGGGAACGTCCTCGGGGCGGTATCCGGCGTCCTCCAGCGCCTGCCACGCGTGCTGCAGCAGCAGGCGCGCCTGAGGGTCCATGAACTCGGCGTCGCGGGGGGAGATGTCGAAGAACGCCGCGTCGAACTCCGCCCTGCCGTCCACGACCGCCCGCTGCGGCACGTACCCGGTCCGGGTGATCAACTCCTCCGGCACCCCGAGCGTGCGCAGCTCCTCGGCCGACCACGACGTGCCGCCGCTGCGTCCTTCCAGCAGCGAGGACCAGAACGCACGGTGGTCCGCGGCTCCCGGGAACCGGCAGGAGATGCCGATCACCGCGATCGAGTCACCGAGCGAGGCGTCGTCGGCCACCGGATCGGCGGGGCGCGGATCACGGTGCCGCTCGGGCTCGGCAGGTTGCGCCGCCGTCGGGGCCTGCGCGGCGGGCAGGTGCCCCGTCAGGTGCCGGGCCATCGCCGCGACGGACGGGTGCGCGAAGAGGCTGGTGGGCCGCAGGGAGCAGCCGAACTCGCGGTTGATCCGCTCCACCGCTTCGATGGCCGCGAACGAGTCTCCGCCGATGTCGAAGAAGCCCGCCGCGCGATCGATGTCACGCGAGCCGAGCACCTCTTCGAAGATCGTGCGCACGCTCCGCTCGATGTCGAGCTCGGCCACCGGGCTGCCGGGGACCGGGCTGCCGACGGCCGGGTTGTCGAGGGCCTGGCTGCCGGCGGCCGGGCTTTCGGCAGTCGGGCTGTCAGGGGCCGGGCTGTCAGGGGCCGGGAGCGGCACCGGCCGGGCGCCCTCGGTCAGTTTCGCCCGGTCGACCTTGCCGTGCGCCGTGAGCGGAAGGACGTCCAGCGCCACGTAGGCGGCGGGCAGCATGTAGGCGGGGAGGGTCCTGGCGAGTTCCGCGCGCAGCAGCGCGACGTCGACCGGCGTGTCCCCGCTCCGGGTGAGATAGGCGGTGAGCCGGTCCGTCGGGCCGACGCGCTCCAGCAGGACGACGCTGCGGCCGATCTCCGGGCGGGCGTCGAGCACCGCCTCGATCTCACCGGGTTCGATGCGGTGACCGCGCAGTTTGACCTGGTTGTCCATCCGGCCCAGGACGACGATCTCGCCGTTCGGCAGACGGCGCGCGCGGTCGCCGGTCCGGTACAGCCGTCCGGGCGCGAAGGGGTTGTCCAGGAAGCGGTCGGCCGTCAGCTCCGGCTTCCGGTGGTAGCCGAGGGCGACTCCGTCGCCCGCGATGCACAGCTCGCCGGTCACGCCGACGGGCAGGGGGTTCATGTACGGGTCGAGGACGTACAGCTGGGTGTTGGCGATGGGGCCGCCGATGGTCACCGGTTCCCCGGCGCGCAGCCGCTTGGCCGCCGACCAGATGGTCGTCTCGGTGGGCCCGTAGAGGTTCCATGCCTCGCCGCGCGCCACGAGTCGGTCCTTGAGGCCGTCGGGTAACGCCTCGCCGCCGCACAACACCGTGACGCCCTCGGTGTTCCGCCATCCGACGCGCACCAGCATGGCCCAGGTCGCCGGGGTGGCCTGCATGACGGTGGGCCGCCAGGCGGCGATCTTCTCGGCCAGCAAGGTGGCATCGGCGGCGGTGGCCGCGTCGGACACGCAGACCTGCCCGCCGGTGACCAGCGGGAGGTAGAGCTCCAGGGCGGCGATGTCGAAGCTGTGCGTGGTGACGGCCAGCAGCCGGTCGTCGGCGGTCACTTCCAGCGTGTGTGCCATGGCCAGCAGGAAGTTGGTCAGTGCCGTGTGCGGGACCACGACGCCCTTCGGCTTCCCCGTGCTGCCGGAGGTGTAGATGATGTAGGCGGCCGGCGGTGTGGAGGCTCGCGGGTGCGGCGTACCGGCGGTCGTCTCCCCCGCGGCTGCGGGTGCCGGGGCGTCCTGGCCGTTCTGACGGTCCGTCGGGTACAGCCTCGCCGTCGTCGTCCCCACGGCGGTCAGCCTGTCCATCACCGCCTCGTGGCAGATGACGAGGTGCGCGCCGCTGTCCTCGACCATGTAGGAGAGGCGCTCGGCCGGGAGGCCGCTGTCCAGGGGCAGGTACGCCGCGCCGAGTCTCATGACGGTGAGGAGGGCCACGACCAGGTCGAGTGAGCGCTCGTAGCAGACCCCTACGACGTCCCCGGGGCCGACGCCCCGGCGCGTCAGCGCCTGTGCCAGCACCGTGCTCCGGTGGGCGAGTTCGCGATAGGTGAGAGTGCGCTCCCCGCAGGTGACCGCGGGGGCTTCGGGGTTCGCCTCCGCCTGCTCCGCGAAGAGGTCCCAGCACGTGCGATGCGCGGGGAAGTCCGCCTCCGTGCGGTTCCACGCCTCGACGACCAGGCGCCGTTCCTCGTCGTCGAGCAGGTTCAGCCTGCCGGTCGGCGACTGCCCGTCCGAGCCGAGGATGCCGTCCACCAGGGTGGCGAAGTGTTGTGCCATGCCCGCGACGGCGTGGGCCGAGAAGGCGTCGGGGTGGTACTTCCAGTTCACCAGGAAGCCGTCACCGGGAACGACGTCCACCGTGAGGTCGTACTCACCCAGTTGGTACAGCCCCTCGACGAGCGCGAAGTCCGTCTCACCGGTGGCGCGGGCCCGCTCCCCCAGGTATCCGGCGAGAGCGGAATCCTGGTAGTTGTACACGACCTGGTAGAGAGGGGACCGCGGGTTCACGCCCCGGGCACCGAGATCGCCCACGATCCGGTGGAACGGGTACGTCCCGTGCTCGAGCACGTCGAGCACCGTGGACTGCACGCGCCGGGCGTACGACGTGAACTCCTCGGCGGCGTCCGGCCGGCTCCGCAGGGGCAGTGTGTTGACGAAGCAGCCGACGACCGGGTCGAAGTGCTCCGTCGGGCGCCCGGCCACCGGCATTCCGATGACGAGGTCGTCGCTTCCGGTGTACCGGTGCAGCAGGGTCAGGAAGGCCGCCAGGAAGAAGATCCCCGGGCTGATCTCGTGTGCGGCGGTGAAGGCCGCGACGGCGGCGGCCTGTTGCTTCGTCAGCCGGCTGGTGAACACCTCGCCGATGTGCGGCGCGTCCGGCGGCAGGGCCGCCTGGGACGGCAACCCCGTGAGGACGTCCGCGCCGGCGAGCTCCCGCACCCAGAACGCGCGGTCCTCCTCGGCGCGCTCACCCGCGAGCGCGTCCCGCTCCCACGCGACGAACTCACCGAACGAGGCGGAGTCCACCTCGGTGGGCACGTCCCGCCCCTCGGCCCGCGCCCGGTACGCACTCAGCAGCGTGTCGACGACGAGACGCCCCGACACACCGTCGATCACGAGATGGTGCACGACCAGCAGAACGTAGACCTCGGACGGGGAGCGGCGCAGGACGGCCAGCCTGGTCAAAGGACCGCCGGCCACGTCGAACGGCCGCCTCGCGCTGTCCTGCAAGAGGTTCAGCACGCGACCGGACGGCACACCGGAGATGTCCACGTGCTCGACGAGGAAGCCGTCCGCGTCCGTGTGGGACAGACACGGCCCGTCGTCCGTGTCGCGCACCGTGGCCGAGAGGAGCGGGTGCCGGGACAGCGTGTCGCGGAACGCGGCCTGGAGCGCCGCGGTGTCCACGTCCGCGCACGAGAAGCACACGGGCACGTTGTACGCGTACGTCTCGGGCTCCATCCTGGCGAGCGCCCACAGGCCGCGCTGCCCCTCGGACAGGGGAACGTCCACGCGCCTGCCGAGCTCGGCCAGTACCCCCGTCGTCGACATCTCGCCGTCGGCGTACATGCGGGCGAGTTCGCGAAGGTTCATGACGGGATCCTTTGAACGTCGCGGTGGACGGCCGCGTCCCGGTGCCGGCCGTGGAGGACACCCGTGCCCGCGCGGACCGAGCCGTCACCGGAGCGGCATCCCGGGGTGACGCGGTGCGGGCACGAACCGGGGCGGGAGCCGATGGGGCCGGTCAGGGGACTCCGCTCGCGGTGGAGTTCCCGGTCGGCGGACACGGCACGGCCGACCGGTCCGCCCTCGGCGCCGACGGGCCCGGGGAGGTCGACCGAACGCGACATCCAGGCCGGGCGGTCGACGCCGGTGCGCGGCGGCGAACAGCAGGCGCCCACGGATGTGGCCGTCGGTGTCATGACAGTCAGTATGGCTGGCGGACCGCTGCGTGTTCGTACGTCTGTTCCGCTGTGAGGTAGATCTCTTTCACGTTTCAACCGGCGCGGAGTATGCCTGCGCACGCTGGCCTTCTCCGCCCCCGCCCGGTCACACGGGCGCCGCGCCATGGGTGCGCCCCGCCGGACGGCGGGGCGCACCCATGGTGCCGGGATCAGGTCAGACGACGGCCGTGTGGTTGAGGACCATGTCGGGCAGGGCGGTCGCCTCCTTGGTGCCGAACGGCTTCGTGGCGCTTCCGGTGCCCTTGTAGAGGTAGGTGCCGTTGGGGCCGTAGGCGAACAGGTCGGGGCGGCCGTCGCGGTCGGCGTCGCCGATGCCGACGAGGTGGCTGTAGGTGTTCCAGCCGCTGCCGATCCTGACGCGGGTGGCGAAGGTGCCGTCGCCCCTGCCCTGGTAGAGCCACAGCACACCGGCCGTGTCGCGGGCGACGAGGTCTCCTGCGGCGGTTCCGGCGATGTTGCCGGTGGCTTCGATGCTGTTGAACTGCTGCCAGCCGCTGAGGCCGATCTTCTTGCGGGCGGCGAACGGGGCGCCGGCGTTGCCGGTGGCCCGGTAGAGCCACAGCGCTCCGGCGGTGTCGGTGGCCACCAGGTCGGGCCTGCCGTCGCCGGTGAGGTCGCTGCCGCCGGCCAGGTGGCGGTAGGTCTGCCAGCCGCCGCCGACCTTGACGCGGGCGGCGAAGGTGCCGTCGCCCCTGCCCTGGTAGAGCCACAGCACACCGGCCGTGTCGCGGGCGACGAGGTCCCCGTTGGCGTCGCCGGCCAGGTTCCCGGCCGCCTCGATCCGGTTGTGCATGTTCCAGCCGCTGCCGACGGTCTTCTGCTCGCCCGCGGACAGCTGGCCGTTCTGGTTGATCCACGGGTTGTAGTAGCTGTCGGCGCGCACCAGGGTGCCGGCGCTGTCGCGCAGCAGCAGGTCCGGGGCGCCGTTGTCGTTGTAGTCGTGCCCGGCGGCCTTGCGGGTGACGGTGAAGGTGCCGGACCGCGTCATCCGCGGTCCGATGCCGTTGAGCGGGGTGGCGGTGACGGTCCAGGTGTAGTCGCCGTTGTAGGCGCTCTCGGCCGGACCGCCGATGTCGTTGTTGAGGTCGCCCCGCCAGTCGTAGCGCACGACCGCGTTCTCCGGCTGCATGAAGCCGGCGACCGAGGTCCTGCCGGTGCGGACGTGCCGGAGGGTGACGGTGACGCTCGCGTTGTAGCGGGACAGCGTCCACTCCAGCGGCACCCTGCCACCTGCGGCGTCGAGGTCGACGGTGGCCGGCACCTTGTCGCCCACCAGTGCCATCCCGGTCGACTCGCCGCTGCTCGCGATGAGTTCGGCCGTCGGGACGGCGCCGTCCGTCCCGGGGGAGATCCGGTAGAGGCCCTCCCCGCCCGCGACCGTGCCGCCGCGCACGATCTGGGCGCCGTCGGGGGCGACGGCGGACGTCAGCGTGTGGTCCAGGAGCCTGCGGGTGGTGGTGCCGTCCGTGAGACTGCGCGCGGTCAGCGCGTGCAGGGCGTCCGGCTCGATGTCGGTGAGCCCGCTGCGCGTTCCGTAGGTCACCCAGCCGTCGGTCAGTCCGACCTGGACGTCGCGGCGCCACGCGTTGCCGACCGCGAACGACCGGGACACCCCGGTGGCGCGGTCGAGGGCCACGACCGTCACGTCGTCGGCGGCGTCGTACTGGGCCCAGGCGAGATGGGTCGCCGAGACGGCGATGTCCCCTCGGGCGGCTGCCGGCAGCTCGTAGGTCCCGGTCACCGTGTTGGCGGCGAGGTCCAGCAGCGCGATGTGCCTCTTCGCCGATTCGCCCGCCCCGGTGGAGTAGGTGAGCAGTGCGTGCTCGGCGGTGCCGGGCCTGACGACGACGTCGGTCGCGTCGGCGGCGTCGGCAGGGAGGCCCGTGGTCATCCTCGCCGAGCCGCTGGTCGTGCTGTGCATGTGGAGGATCCTGTCCCCCTCCGCGTTCAGCGTGGTGGTGAACAGTGCCGTGCCCGCGGCACCCGCGTAGGCGGTGGCCCCGCCGACGGTGACCGAGCGCAGGTCCTTGCCGGTGGCCAGGTCCCTGAGCCATGCGCGGGAACTCGCCGCGAAGGCCGCGATGTCACCCGAGCCGGTGCTCGCGATCTTGGCGGCGTAGTTGAGATCCGTGGCCGGGCCTCCGTCCGCACGCACCCACTGCCGGATGTGCGTGGTGCCGGCTTCGTCCATGGACGGGACCTCGGTCGAGGTCAGAAAGCCCGAGGCGGTGACGCCGAAGACGGTGCTCCTGGCCGGATACGCGGCGACGGCCGCGGTGTGCGCCGCCTCCACACCGGTCGCGCTGCCGCTCGCCGGTACGGCGAACGCGGCGGCCGACACGGCACTGGCGCCGGCGGTGACGGCCAGCACGGTGACGACGGCGGTGGCCGCCCGCCGGCGGGCGGGACGTGCGTGGATCAAGGCGGCTTCCTCTCACGGGACCTGCGCAACACGCGTTGCGGCAGGTGGGACCGCTGATCGTCGCAAAAGGTTGTACGACATCGGGGGCGGGCGGTACGAGGCGGGCGGCCCCGTCCACGACACCGCGTACGCGTCGATCCGGGATGTCCCGCTGGGTGGGGGGCAGGGCGGCGGCCCGGTGCGGTTGGGGGGCGGTGCGGGCACGGGGCACTGGGCACGGGGCACGGACATCGGCACGGTCTCTGACACCGGCACCGGCACCGGCGCGCCCCGGACGTCCGCGGCGTCCAACGGCCGTCGAGCGGTGCTGGCCACCGCTGCCCGGAGTTGGACGCTCTCACCGGGCACGCCCGCCCCTTCCCCGGATTCTCACGAAGCGCGAGGGCGAACCGCCGGCTTCGCGCTGCACCGGAGCCGGCGAGATGTGCGGAGGCGGTGGCTGGGATCCCGGAGAGGCCACCGACGACACGCAGATGGCCGTCCTGGTCGCGGAGTCGCTGCTGGAGCGGGGCGGGCTGGACCTGCCGGACATCTTCTCCCGCTTTCAGCGGTGCTGTATCCGACAAACCTTCTCCGCCTCGCACAGCGCCTCGTGGATGGGAGCCACCGGTGAGACGGATCCGGCCCCGGTCCGGGGCGGGGTTCACCCGGTGTCTAGGGTGCGGGCATGGCTGTTCCCGAGATCATCCCCATCGCCTATGAGCCGGGCTACCGAACGAGCACCATCGGCCGGTTCGGCGGCGGCCAGTTCCTGGCGTCGGTCACCTACGCCCTCCCGGACGGGTTCGTGGCGGGGGACGGCTGGGAGGAGCAGAAGCGGCTCTTCGTCGTCCTGCACACGTTCGACCACGACGGGCGCCACCAGGAGTCCGACATCTGGTGCGCCGGTACCTGGGCGGAGCAGATGCAGCGTCCGCATGACGAGCGTTCCGTGGTCGCCCGCGCGGAAGCCCGCCTGGCCGACGCCCTCGCCGGCCTCGCGGATCGTGAGTACTGCGACATCGCGATCCAGCCGTTCCAGCTCACCGTCGACGGCGTGGTCTTCGGCCTCATCACGGAGTGCCACGCCGAGAACGAGAACAAGGACGAGGACACCGAGCACGACTGGGCTGAGCTCTATCCGGATCGGTTGGGCTTCTCGGCCCCGTGGAACGGCGAGTACGACTCCTGACGGACCGAGCGGTCAGCAGAGTCGGGAGGTCACGGTCACCTCAGCCATGCCGATCCGCCTCTGCTGTTGTGCTCGGTGCCCTGACACAAAGGTGTCAGGAGTACTGCGTCGTCAGCTTGGCTGTCGCCACCGTTGGCACAGCGCCGCGACCCGTCGGCCGGGCCCCGGAAGCCGCCTTCGCCGCCCCTGACATGTTCAGCTCTCGCAAAGCCTCTCCACCTCCCACCCGACCCGCAAGACCAGCGCCTCGACGAGTTCGTACAGCGCCGCGTCAGGGCCGTCCGCCGGATCGTGGCTCACAGCGAGCCGCGCCGCCTCACGCGCGTCGGTCTCGGCCAGCAGGACCAGTCCGTCCTGGCCGTGGATGTTGTACGTGTCCCCGTCATGGTGTCCGCGCTCGGTGCGAACGATGTCGGCGGCGACGCGGGCCGCTGCCTCGGGGGCAAATTCCACCAGCGCCTCCGCGATCTGCTGGGCGCCCTCACGGTCTGTCCGGACGGCGTCGACCGCGAGGGCCGTCGCCCACTGCCGGGCGTGCGGGGCGGCAGTCGTGATGATGTGCACCATCGTGTAGGCGGGCAGTGCCGCCTGGCTGATGTCCCGGGCGATGTGCGCGGCCTGTTCGAACAGTGCCATGGCTCGCTCGGGCTGGTCAGGTGCGATCTCCGCAGCCATGTCAGCGAGCAGGACCGCACGCATCTTCGGGTCTCCGATCGTGCGAGCCAGATCTGCGGCTCTGCCGGGATCGCGGTGGACCAGGGTGCGGGCGTGGTGCATGGCTATGTAGTCGTAGTCGTCGTCACCGCGCAGTCCGTCGACGATTGCCATGGCTTCGCTGAACAATCCGTCCGCACTGGTGGTGTCGTACGGGGCCAGGCTCGACGCCATGCACGTCAGGACGTAGGCGCGGGTCTCCGGCTGGTCGGCGGGGATGGCGCGAGCCACACGCTGCGCCCGAGGGAAGTCGCTGTGGAAGAGGCCGGAGAAGACGGTCGCCAACGCCTCCGCGCGTTCCACGTCGTCGCTGATGCCGCGGGCGATTCGTTCGGCACGGTCAGCATCCGCTGTGGCCATTTCTCCGAGCAACTGGTTCCGGGCGGAGCTGCGCGCGGGTTCCGGGAATGTCCGCAGAAGATGTTCAGCCCGTGCGAGATCGGTTGACGCGGCTTGCTCGACCGCTCTCCGGGCGATCTCCCGTTCGTCGTAGCCGGGCGGAGCCATGCGCACGGCCCGCTCGGGGTCGGTGCGCGCCAGCGCCAGCGCGGCGCGGCGCGTCAGCCTTTCCACTTCGGACGTGCCGATGCTGCCTTCGAGTCGGTGTGCGATGCGGGCGGCGCGTTCGGGATCCTTGGCGGTCTGGGCGTGGACGACGGCCAGGAGCACGCGGTCGGCCTGGTCCGGGTCGAGTTCACGGGTGATCCGTTCGGCACGCCGGGGGTCGGTGCCGGCCATCGCCTCGGCAACATCGGCCAGCGCACGGCCGGCAGCCGTCGGCTCGCCGATGGCACGTGCGATGCGTTCGGCGCGTGCGGGGGCCGTCGCCGCCATGGCTTCGGCGACCTCGGCCAGCGTCCGGGGCCCGCCCACCAGGGTGGCGATCTTCTCCGCACGCTCGGGAGCCACTGCCGCCAGGCCCACGGCCGCCACCGCGAGGGCGTCCCGCCGGGCGCCTTTGCTGAAGAGGCCCCGGATGCCCTCCGCCAGGGCGACGCCCTGCTCGGCGGCGGTGCGGGCCCACTCGTCATCGGCTCCCGCCAGCGCCTGCGCCACATGTGACAGGGCGGTCACCCGGTCGAGGCCCTGCGGCGCCTCGCCCGCGAGTCGCACGGCCTTCCCGGCCAGGTGCCTCCCGCGCTCCGCCTCCACGGGCGTGGCTGCCGCGGCGACCAACGCGAGAGCACGGGAGCGCAGTTGCGTGGCGTCGATGCTGCCGCTCACCGTCGTCGCACCGGAGATCAGACGACGGCAGTGCGTGATCCGCCTCCGGCGCAGCTCCCGCGCTCTCGCCTCTTCCGCTTCCTGTTCCCCGTCAGCGCGCCCCGCGTCCGCCCACCCCTCCGGGGTCGGGATCTCCACGTCCGATGTGAAGAACGAGAGGCCCCCGCCCGGCGAGGCCGTGGCCGGGAAGCCCGTGGCAGTGTCCGTGGCCGTGGCCGTGGCCCTGGCCCTGTCCGTGGCTGTCTCCGGGAAGTCCGTCGCACGGGCTTCGTCGATCATCGTCGTGAGGCGCGGCGGCAGCCAGGTCGCACCGGACGTTCCCCAGGTGGGCACCCGGTCGACGATCTGCTCGGCCGACGGCCGCTTCGCGGCCTCCTTGGCGAGGCAGTCCTCGATCAGCGCGATGCAGGTGCTGGGGACCCCTGACAGTCGCGCCGGCTCGTGCACCGCCCGGTAGTTGACGGCGTGCGCCGCGCCACTGCCGAAGGGCGGACGGCCTGTCGCGGCGTAGGCCAGCACCGCGCCCAGGGCGAACACGTCCGATGCCGGCTCCGCCAGGTCACCCACGATGTACTCCGGCGCCATGAATCCGGGCGTGCCGATCACCACACCGGAAACCGTCAGTCGGGTGTCCTCCGCCGCCCGGGCGATGCCGAAGTCGATCAGCCGGGGACCGTCGGCGGCAAGGATCACGTTTCCCGGCTTCAGGTCACGGTGCACCACCCCGCAGGCGTGCACAGCCGCGAGTCCCTCGGCCAGGCCCGCGGCCAGCAGCCCCAGCGAAGGCTCCGGGAGTGCGCCGTGGCGGACAACGGCCTCCTCGAGGGAGAGCCCCGGGATGTAGGCCGTGGCCAGCCAGGGCGGATCCCCGTCAGGGTCCGCGTCCAGAACGTGCGCCGTGTAGAAGCCGCCCACCTGCCGGGCCGCGTCCACCTCGCGCCTGAATCGCCCCCGGAAGCCCGGCGCATCGGCCAGTTCGGCCCGGACCAGCTTCACCGCCAGCAGGCGGCCACC
Source organism: Streptomyces zhihengii (assembly GCF_016919245.1). Lineage (NCBI taxonomy): Bacteria > Bacillati > Actinomycetota > Actinomycetes > Kitasatosporales > Streptomycetaceae > Streptomyces > Streptomyces zhihengii. The sequence goes on from NZ_JAFEJA010000001.1 coordinate 22,749, forward strand.
ACGGGAGCGGCCGAGGAACACCTGCCCCATTCCGCCGCCGCCCAGCCGCTTCACCAACTGGTACGCACCGATCCGCCGGGGGTCCTCCGCCCGCAGGTCCTCCACGCCGCTTCCTCCACCGCTCGTCGCACCGGTATGCCCCGCCCCGGCGTCCGGCATCCGGGGGTGGCAACCGAGACCTACCCAACGGGACATCGGCAGCAGCGGTGCCGGTTCCGAGACCGCGGCTCCCGGCCCGCTGTGCAGGTTCCGAGGCTGCGGATCCCAACCCGGCGTCGTACTGCGGCGATTCACCGCCCCTGGCGTCCGTGCGGCAACCGGATCTGACGTACCCGCCGCGGCACCGGGGCCGGGTACCGGGACCACACGGCCGCCCCGGCCCCGAACCCGTTCGCCGCGACGGTGCCGCGGTGCGCGAGGCGCCGCGCCGCCCCCCCTCCCCCACCGGAGCCCAGTTGACGGCGCCCGCGGGCGGGCTGCTGAGACGATAGGGCTGACCGTTGCCGGATCGCGCGGCAGGGCCGGGCGGATGCGTGTGGTGGGTTCTCGGGGGTGTGGCGGTGAACGGGGTCGGACAGCGGGGAGCATTCAGCGTGGACGGTGCCGGCCCGGGGGCGGGCCGTTCCCCTTGAGTTTCAGCGTCCGGGAGGGCGAGGGGCTGTGGCAGGTGAGGGCGGCCGCGGCACAGGCGGGCGAGTTGGCGGACCTGCTCGTGGCGGCCGGGGCGAACGACGCGGTGGCGGTGGTGTCCTTGGAGACCAACTCCTGTCTGGACGAGGAGTGGCGTCCGCTGCGGCCGTCGCTGGTCGCGGCCGCACTCGGCGTGCCGTGCACGGTCCACCCCATCGGGTCCTGGGCGTCCGGAACCATCGGGCTCTCGGACGAGATCCTGGTGATGGAGCGCGGCCTGCTGCCGCGTCTGTTCGACGGCAGCTGGTCGCCGTACGAACTCGCGCTCGTCGACGTGGCCCCGGACGTGACCCCGGATCAGCTCGACGAGCTCGCGCTGGCGATCGGCACGGCCGGTGCCGGCGAGCCGCTTCTGGGCCGGCTGGGCGACTGCCGGATCTGGTTCTCGGGCCACGACGACTGCTACGTGTCGCTGGAGACCCGCGACCCCGCTCTGCCGGCCGCGCTCCTCGCGCGTCTGCCGGCCCTGCTGGCCGGACGCGCCCTCGCCGAAATCACCGGCCGCATCGGACTCGCCGAGGCGGAGGCGCCGCCCGTCCCCGAGCCCGGGGCCTGGCTGGCCGAACGGCTGATGGCCATGGCACCGCACTGGATCGGAGCGCCGGCGGACGTCACCGAGGAGCTGGTCGTCATCGGGCTCGCCGCCCTGCCGGAGCCGTGGCGGCTCGGCGTTCCGTTCCCTGCGCGGGCCGACCTCGTCGCGGCGCTCGACGTACCCCGCGGCAACTGGCGGCTCACGGCCGCAAAGTGACCTGAAGGGGCCGAGGACGGTCACCGAGTTCGAGCCGATCAGGCGCCGCCTCGTCCGTCACCCGGACGGCGTGATGGGATGGCCCACATGAAGGAACTTCTCGCGGAGATGACCGAACCGTACGGAGGCGGAAAGGGGTTCCGCTTCAAGATTCGCGACGTACGGATCGACGGCGGCGGCCCCGTGCTGCGCGTCGCCGCCGGCGGCACCTACACCCTCGCCTTCGCGCTGCTCCACGACTGCGCCGAGTGCGGCAACGCCGTCAACCAGGTCATCGTCGGGCTGGCGGGTGAGAACCGCGCGCAGGCGTCCGTGTGGAACGGCAAGCAGCGCAGTGGCGGAAGCCTGCGGGTCGTCAACCCCGGCACCGGTGTCGAGGCACTGGCGGAGGACAACCCGGGCCCGGCCGAGTGGGTCGAGGTCTCCTGCGACCTCGTCGTCCCGGACGAGCCCGGCACCTACTCCGTCCGTGCGCGCTACGCCCAGGCGTACCAGGGACGATTGATGACCCCCGCGGGCCGCGCGGTGCCCCAGCGCGAGTTCCCGGACGCTCTCGGCTGGTGGACGGTCGACCGGCCCGACGGCCCCGGACCGGAGTCGGCCATCGGCACGATCATCGTGGAGCCCTGAGGCGAACTCGCCGGGGCGCCGCGCGGCGCGGACCGGGGCTCGCAGTTCCGGTCACGGAGGTTGCCGCCGTACTCCCTCGGCACGGCGGCCTGGATGGTCGATCAGTTCGTCGCCGCGGTGTGAACGGCCTTCGGCGTGCTCAGCGGGCGGTGAACACGCCCGGGAGGACGACCGAGCCGGCGAAGGCCGTGCTCATGCCGGCTGTCCGGTGGTGAAGAAGCCGGTCAGGACGGGGGCGAGGAGCTCGGGTGCGATGGTGTGCTCCTGGCCGGGGAAGACGTGCAGGGTGAAGTTGTCGGCGAGTGCGGCGAGTTCCCGCGCGCCGGTGAGCATGTGCGGCGCGCCCGCGTCCCCGGTGCCGACGAGGACGGGTACGTTCACGGCCTGCCAGCGGCCGGCGGGCAGCGGCCGGCCGGACATGGTGTCGCCCATGATCCGGCCGTCGTAGGGCAGGGTGCGGGCGGTTGCTTCCATGCCGGTCCAGAAGGGGGCCTGCCGCATCCCGGCCACGGCCTCGGCGGGCATGCCCACCGCCGCGGTCATGAAGTAGGCCGCGGCATCGCCGTACGCCCCCTGCTTCACGAGGTCCGTCAGGTGAGCGACGTAGTCGTCGGGCAGCGGGGGGCGGCTGGAGTCGGTGATGAAGGGCGGCTCGTAGAGGGCCAGTCGGGAGACGGCGCTGCCTCGAGCCGCGGCTTCCAGGGACAGGACGGCGCCGGAGGACATGCCGAAGACCATCGCCTCGCCGCCCGCGCGCTCGATCAGGGCGTCCAGGTCCTCGACTTCGCGCTGTACGTCGTAGTCGGGGCTGTCGCCGCTGTCTCCGCGGCCCCTGCGGTCGTAGGTGATCACGGTGAGGTGCTCGGCCAGCAGGCCGGCGAGCGCGGCGGAATCGCCGCGTGCCATGAAGGCGCCGCCGACGAGCACCACTGCGGGGCCCGAGCCCTGCTGCTCGTAGGCGATGGCCGTACCGTCGGCAGAGATCACCTGGTTCATGGGAAATCACTCCATATGTCTGCGGGTTCGGAGGTCCGCACCCGGCGGACCTCGGAACTGGACGGTACAGGCGCCTGGCGTGCGCGTGCCCGGTCGCACCGTGAGCCGCCGTCCGCACCAGCGCAAGGAGCAGCCCGGGCGGGGGCGCGTCCTGCACGGTGCGGGTGTGCCGCGGCTGCTGCCGCGGCACACCCGGGATTCCCTGCGGCGGCCCCTCCGCTCAGCCGGCGGCCCTGCGCCGTACCGTGCCGGACGGGGCCCAGGTCCGGGTCACGGGCTGCCCGGGCTGCTGCGAGGGGCAGCCGGGCCCTTGCGAAGCCGCTCGGCCCGGCCCGGACAGGGGGAAGCCGGGCCCTTGCGGAGCCGCTCGGCCCGGCCCGGATACAGGGCCGGGACCGGTCCGCGGCCGTCAGCGGCCTGCGTACGGGAGGAGTGACATCTCGCGGGCGTTCTTGATCGCGGCGGCGAGGGCGCGCTGCTGCCGGGCCGTCACACGGGTGACGCGTCGGCTGCGGATCTTGCCGCGGTCGGAGATGAACTTCCGCAGCAGGTCGGTGTCCTTGTAGTCGATGTACGTGATGCCGGCCGCGTCGAGCGGGTTGGGACGGGACTGGACGGGCTTGCGGGGGTCGGGACGTCGGGCCATGTCGGTGTCTCCTTGCGGGGAGCTTTCGCTCAGGGTCGTGCCGGGCGGTGAACGGGCCGTACGGGTGGGGCTGCGCCGGCGGACGTCAGGCCGCGTCGAGGAGGGCGTCGAAGGCGGCGGGCAGGTGCTTCCACGACTCGCGCCCCGACGCGTACTCCGCGTCCGTCAGGAGGCAGGAGTCGAGGAGGCGTTCCAGTCCGTCGCGGTCGAGCCCGGGCGAGGTGAACACGAGGTGCTGGCAGCAGTCACCGTGGTCGGGGTGCCAGTCGAGCGCCGCCGCAGCCCGGCGCACGGGCGGCACCATCTCCCAGGCCGCGTCCGGCAGCGAAGCCAGCCAGGGGCCGGCACTCTCCACGCACAGTGCACCGCCGGCGGCGTCCCAGGCGAGCAGGGTGTCGGGCCGGTCGGCGAGCCAGAACCTGCCACGGCTGCGGGCCGCGGCGCAGCACAGGTCCTCGAGCGCCCGGTAGAGGCGTTCGGGGTGGAACGGGCGCCTGCGGTGCCAGACGAGGGTGGCGACGCCGGCCTCGTCGGCCTCCTGGGGCAGCAGCGCACACGCGGGGTGCTGCGCGGCTGCCGCGGCCTCGGCGTCGAACCCGGCGAACGCCGCCCGGGCGAGCTCGACGGAATGCGCCGGCACGCGCCGCGCGGTGGGGTGCAACTGGGCGAGGAGGGCGTGGTCCTCGTCGTCGGCCTCGTCACTGTCGACGACGGCGAGGACGGGGGCGTACTCCAGCTGGCGGGCCCAGGTGTCACCGACGGTCCGCCGGTCGGTGGCGGCCGCGGCAAGGCCGGCTTCGGCCAGGTCGTCGCCGTTGCCGAGGTAGGGCAGGACGAGGGCAGGGTCCACCGCGGTGATCACGTTCGTCAGGGCGAGCCGGTCCCCACCGTGGGCGGTGATCACCTCGGCCATGCCCTTCGGTTCGACCGAGTCCCAGAGTTCGACCACGGCGAGGCGGGTCAGGCCGCCGTCCGCGAGCCGTTCCAGTTCGGGCACGAGGTCCTCGCGCAGAGCACAGCACGCGCAGTCGTTCACCAGGGGCGCCTCCTCCCGGGAAACGGTCCCCTGCGCGTCGCGGATCACCCGCAGGACGCTGCCCTCGGGTGCCCCGCCCAGATCGTGGTGCAGGGCCACGCTTCCGGGGACGGATCCAAGGAGGCGGTCGACGACCTCGGTCCGGGCGTCGGAGTGCAGGCCGGCGACGACGACGACCGGGAGCTGGTGCTCGCGGGCCATCAGCCGGCTCCGTAGCGGCGCTGGAACTTCTCGACGCGGCCGGCGGTGTCGAGGACGCGGGCGGAGCCCGTGTAGAAGGGGTGGCTGGCGGACGAGGTCTCGACGTCGACGACCGGGTAGGTGTTGCCGTCCTCCCAGTCGACCGTCCTGTCGCTGGTCATGGTGGAGCGGGTGAGGAACGCGGTGCCGGAGGCGGAGTCGCGGAAGACGACGGGCTCGTAGGCGGGGTGGATACCGGGCTTCATGGCCGGCCCTTTCGACGATGGGGCAGGGAGTGTGGCGGAGGTGCGGGGTGGTCAGCGCTCTTCGCGGAAGTCGACATGGCGGCGCGCCACCGGGTCGTACTTGCGGAGCACCATCCGGTCGGGGTCGTTGCGCCGGTTCTTGCGGGTGACGTAGGTGAACCCGGTTCCCGCCGTCGAGCGGAGCTTGACGACCGGGCGGATCTCGTTGCGTGCCATGCCGCTACTATATGACAATGATTTCCATTACCAACACGCTGCGGTAGCGAGAAAGGCGGCTGCAACCATGTCGGCCCACTGCCAACTGACCGGCGCCCAGCCGGGATTCGGCAACACCATCTCCCACTCCCACCGGCGCACATCACGCCGCTTCGACCCCAACATCCAGCGCAAGCGCTACTGGCTGCCCAGCGAGGGCCGGCACGTCCGCCTCACCCTGAGCGCCAGGGCGATCAAGACGGTGGACACGATCGGAATCGAGGCCGCCGTGGCCCGGATCCGCGCACGGGGAGGCAAGGTCTGATGGCGAAGAAGAGCAAGATCGCGCAGAACGCGAGGCGCAAGGAGACCGTCGAGCGGTACGCCACCCGGCGGGCCGCACTGAAGGAGACCATCCGCCGGCCGTCCTCCACCGCGGCCGAACGCGAGGCCGCCCAGGCCGAACTGCGGCGGCAGCCGCGCGACGCCAGCGCCACCCGCGTACGCAACCGCGACGGCGTCGACGGGCGCCCCCGCGGCTACCTGCGCAAGTTCGGGCTCTCGCGGGTGCGCACCCGACAGCAGGCCCACGCCGGATTCCTGCCCGGAGTGACCAAGTCCTCCTGGTAGCGGCCGGCTTCGGACCGACGAAGCCCGGTCGGGTGACCCCGGAACGTCCGAGCCCGACCTGCCGGGCATCGCCGCCCATCACATAGAGGGTCACCACCTCCCGTCACATGGAGGGTCGCCGATGTCGCGTTCGGCCCCTGCGGACCCACGGACAGGGGACCGCAGGGGCCACACGCGAACCCCCGCGAGGCGCGGACCGCCGAAGCCCGGCCCCACGGGGCCGGCCGGGCACGTCCGGCCACACCTTGCCGCGCCCAGTGAGACATCGGCGGCATGAAGCCTGCCCTGGATCGCCGTACGCCGAGCGGCACGGCTCTGCCGACGGACACGCCGAGCGCCCCGCCAGGAGCCTGCCCCGCGGCGCCCGGCGACCTCACCCGGCGGGCTGTCCCGCCAGGAGCCAGGCACGGTCGCCCTCACGTGTTCACCCGGCACCGAGGAACCCTCACCCGCGCGGGAAGCCGCCCGGGCGGAGCGCCGGCCCGTCGCCTGCCCGCTCCGTGGCGCCTCGGCCGCGCGCGGCCTGGCGCGAGGGACCCGCGCCACCCTTCCACGCACCGGCCAAATTGATAATGGGATCCATTTTCATGTAGCTTCTGCGGTGTCAGACCCGGACCGAGGAGTCTCACGATGGCCGTTCCCAAGCGGAAGATGTCCCGCAGCAACACCCGCCACCGCCGCGCCCAGTGGAAGGCGAGCACGCCCCAGTTGGTCCCGGTCACCGTCGACGGCGTCGTGCACCAGGTCCCGCAGCGCCTGGTGAAAGCGTACGAGCGCGGCCTCGTCCACCCGGAGGGCTGAGCTTCCATGACAGCTGTCGACCGGCTGCCCGTGACCGTCCTCTCCGGGTTCCTGGGGGCAGGGAAGACCACGCTCCTCAACCATGTACTCGGCAACCGCGAAGGGCTGCGGGTCGCGGTCGTCGTCAACGACATGAGCGAGGTCAACATCGATGCCGCGCTCGTCCGCGGCGGCACGGCAGCGCTGTCCCGGACGGAGGAGCGGCTGGTCGAGATGACCAACGGATGCATCTGCTGCACCCTGCGCGACGACCTCCTGGAGGAGGTCGACCGGCTCGCCCGCGAGGGCCGCTTCGACTACCTGCTCATCGAGTCCAGCGGCATCTCCGAACCCATGCCGGTGGCCGCGACGTTCTCCTTCCCGCGGGACGACGGCGCCACCCTCGGCGACCTCGCGCGCCTGGACACGATGGTGACCGTCGTGGACGCCGCGAACTTCCTGGCGGAACTCGGCGGCGGCGACGAACTCGTCGCGCGCGGTCTCGATCAGTACGAGGACGACGAGCGCACCGTCAGCGACCTGCTCATGGACCAGGTCGAGTTCGCCGACGTCATCGTGCTCAACAAACTCGACCTGGCCGGGCCCGACGAAGCGCGCCGGCTCCGCGCCACGCTCTCCCGGCTCAACGCCGAAGCGCGGATCGTCCCCGCCGTACGCGGACGGGTGCCCGTCGAACACATCCTGGGCACCGGTCTGTTCGACGTGGAAAGGGCACAGCAGGCCCCCGGCTGGGTGAAGGAACTCAACGGGGAGCACGTGCCGGAGACCGAGGAGTACGGCATCTCCTCCCTCGTGTTCCGCTCCGGCGCGCCCTTCCACCCCGGGCGGCTGTGGACCTTCGTCACCCAGGGCCTCGACAGCCGGACCTACGGTCGCGTACTGCGTTCCAAGGGCTTCTTCCGGCTCGCCGGCCGCCCCGGGGTGACCGGGCTGTGGTCCCAGGCCGGCGCTGTCGCCCGGTTCGAACCGTCCGGCGCCCGCGGTCCGGAGACGGCACAGGGCCAGGAACTGGTCTTCATCGGCAGCGGCCTGCGCGCCGACGCCCTCCGTGCGGCCCTCGACGCCTGCCTGATGGTGCCGGGCGAGACCGTTCCCGCCGACGACGACTTTCCCGCCTGGGAGACGTACGGCATCGGGGACGTCTGCGAGCACGGCCAGGTGGCCTGACACAGGCCCCCGCGCACTCCGGGCCGGACGGTGGTCGCAGCCACGGCATCGTCCGGCCCGGCTTCTTCCGGAAGTCCCCGGGACAGCACGCCCCGGGGGGCGTCCGCTCCCCTCGCCCACCGTGGCGTCTGCCCCGCCCGTTCCGTCTGCTCCGCCCGTTCCGTCTGCTCCGTCTGCTGTCTGCTCCGTCTGCTCTGGAGGAGTCGCCGGGCCCTGCCACAAGACCGTGCTACCCCGAAGCGGCTCGGGGGCAGCACAGGAGGCGTCAGACGCCGAAGGCGGCGGGGTACTGGATGGTGCCGGTCGGGACGGGGCGGGTGTCGTCCAGGGCCATCGCCATCATGGCCTCGTCCGGGACGTCGAAGGGGGCCCGGACGCCGAAGCCGGAGGCGGGCGTGAAGCCGAACCGGGGGTAGTAGTCGGGGTGGCCCAGGACCAGGACGAGGTTCTCTCCCCGGGTTCGGGCGGCGTCGAGTACGGCACGGATGGCCGCAGAGCCTGCACCGGCCCGCTGAACCGAGGGCAGAACCGCGCACGGAGCCAGGGCCAGGGCCGGTTCGCCGTCGACGTGGCAGCGGGTGAGCAGCGCGAACGCCACCGGGGCGTTGTCGGGGCCCGCCGCGACCATGGAGAAGCCGTCGGTCCATGCCTCCGGGTCGGCGCGCAGGGCGTCGACGATGTCCGCTTCCTGAGGGGTCGGGAAGGCCGCGAGGGTGATGTCGCGGATAGCGGGGATGTCGCCGGGGGTCTCGGGGCGGGTGGTCCAGGTGGTCATGGTCGTTCCGTTCTCGGTGGCGAGCGGGGTGGTGCCCGCGGCACAGCTGCGGTCGCCGTTGCGGGTGCGGCACGGGATCGCCTCGGTGGGGGCGGTTGCGGGTCCGGACCGGCATCGTGGTCACGGCGGCTCGATGCCTCCGGGGCCCGGGCGGCGGCGGACGATCTCGCGAGCATCGGGTGTGCGAGGTCGGCAGCCGTGCCGCGGCGGAGTGTTCAGATCCGCCAGGTGCGAATGCGCTCGGCTGCTTGGTAGACGCTCGTCTTGCCGGCCTGGATGTCGCGGACGAGGTCGACCATGGCGCCGTACGGGGGGTCGATGCCGTCGCCCGAGGCGTTCATGTAGGCGGCCGCGACCTGGCAGGCGTAGAGGCTGTTGCGGTAGGGCAGCGGCTGCAGGCGGACCAGGGTGTGCAGGAGGGCGCCGGCGCGCCAGGCCGGGTCGGGGTCGGCGGTCGCGGGGCGGGGGATGCGGGTCCTGTGGCGGGCGACGGCGGCGACCAGGGCGGAGTAGTCGGCGACGGAGACGTCTTCGGGGACGGCCTGTTCCTGGACGTCCAGGAGCCAGGGGACGTCGACGTAGAGGATCATCAGGCCGCGTCCGCTCCCTGACTGCGGGCAGCGGGCGGGGCCTCGTCGGGGAAGGCGTCGTCGAACTCACCGCGGTGGGTCTCGCCCCAGGAGACGGCGTAGCGGACGAACTGCAGGCGCTGCTGCTCTCGCAGCGGCAGGTCGTGGACGTACTGCTTGAGCGACTTGCCCTCGGCGGCCGCGGCGGCGCGGACCGCTTCGAGTTCCTCGTCGGAGAAGGTGATGTTCAAGGACGGCATACTCTCATGGTACCTAGTAGGTACCTGCGTGGGCCAGGGTCGAGTTCGGATCCGCGTCACCGCAGGTCATCCGCTCGACCACGCCCCGTCGATCCGGCCGGGAAACGAGGGGGGACGGGGGTCCGGACGGCACGTTCGAGCCGCCGGTCACCGGCGCACTCCCGGCACATGGTGCATGACGGACGGTGGGGCGGGCACACGGGGTCCATGCACGGACGACACGTACGTTCCGCACGCACCCCCGGCCCCGGCATGTCACCCGCAGGCCCCTCGTACCCCCGCCATGCCCGCCGGGGACCGTCCACGAGCCGGCTCAGGCGCCGCATCACCGCCTACCGCGAGGTCGATCTCCTGACCGCCACGATGCCCGCGGGCTCCGTCCGCCCGGCCGAGGAATGCCTCCTCCTCGTGCACTCCCGCCACGTGGTCGGACACGTCTGCTACCGCATCTGCCGGCTCTGCGCACGGGGCACCATCAGCGCCCTCGCCATCGACGAGCCCTTCCTCGGTACCGGCCTCGACACCCGTGCCCTCGCGCACCTGAAGTCCCGCCACCCCGACCTCCACTGGTTCAGCACGCTCCACCAGCGCACCACACGCGACCTCCTGCGGCGCATGGGCGTGCCGGTACTCCCGGACAACCGCCCACCCTGCGCCCACTCCCCCGCCGATCCCGCCCCCACGCGGACCGCCGGCCCTCGGGCACCCAGGCCGGCCCGGGACGCGGCACGCCTCACCGGATGAGACGGTGACTGGGCTGGTCCCGGGGCTCGGATCCTGCCGCGGAGAGTGCCACCGACTCCCCACGACGGCTGTCGGAAGCGGGTCGTAGGCTGCGGCCCATGGAATCGCTGATCGCCGCCGTCCGTGAGCAGGAAGAAGCTGCCCGTTTCCTGGCTTGGCCGGGTGACTTCGACCTCGACCGAGGCGATCATGTCGAGGAGGTGCACCTCGCCTCGGGTGCCGTGCTCGAAGGGTTCGCCGGCGATGGTGCGGGCGGCACGTTCTTCTTCTGCGGTGAGGGCGGAGAGGAGCGTCCGATCCTGTACGCCGACTCCGAAGGCGGCGCGGCTCTGGTCGCCGTCGGCCTGCCCGAGCTGGTGCGGCTCCTGCTGGTCGTGCCGTGGTGGCGGGACTGCCAGGCGTTCACGGACGAGGAGAGCCGCGAGCTCGAGGCCGAGTACGTGGAGGACATGCCGGACCTCGCCGCCAGAAGGGCCCGTGCTGCCGCGGCACTCGGCCTCGAACTTCCGGACCGGTCCGCGGTGCTGGCCCGTCTGTCGGAGGTGGCCACTCGGCTGGGGAAGGACTACGTCTTGATCTTCACGCCGGAAGGAAACCCGTACGAACCGCTCTTCGCGGCCTGAGGGTTTCCTCGACCGGGTCCGCCTGTGTGCTGCCAGTGGCGGGAGTCTTCGTTGCCTGGTCGCCGCCGTCGGCAAAGGCTGTCTGCTCCTCCTGATCTCCAGGATCTCGCGATCGTCATCGGGGGTCGAAGCACGCTTGAGCCGGCTGACCCGCTCACGCCTCACGCGCCGCCTCGGCGCGTGAGGCTCGCGGGTCACACCTGGTCGGGGACGACGGGCGCGGCGGGGTGCGGGACGGTGGCGGCTGGGGCGTACTGGGCGGCCTGGGCGTCGAACATGGCGGCGTATCGGCCGCGGGCGGCGAGGAGTTCGTCGTGGGTGCCGTGCTCGGCGAGGCGGCCGTCGCTGAGGACGTAGATGTGGTCGGCGTGCCGGACGCCGGACATGCGGTGGGTGACCAGGACGACGGCCCGGTTGGGGGCGGCGAGGCGGCGGATGCGGTCGAAGGCCTCGATCTCCGCTTCCGGGTCGAGGGCGGAGGTCGGCTCGTCGACGATGAGGACGCCGTCCGCCTGTGACGTCGCACTGCGCCAGTGCGTGCGGGCCAGACCGATCTTCTGCCATTCGCCCCCGGACAGTTCGATGGCCCCGCGGAAGATGCGGGCCAGCAGGCTGCGCAGTCCGGCGGGGAGTTTGGCGACGACGGGGCCGGCGGCGGCGTAGTCGACGGAGGGCATGAGGTCCTCGTCCGTCGCTGGGTGGTCGGGGCGGCCGAGGCGGATGTTCATCGCGGCGGTCACCGGCCAGCGCTGGAAGTCCTGCGTGAGCAGCGAGACGCGCTCGAAGACCTGGGCGCGGTCGAGGCCGGTGAGATCGTCCTCGCCCCAGCGCAGCGTGCCGGTGTCGGGCAGCAGCATGCCGGAGAGGATCTTCATCAGGGTGCTCTTGCCGGAGCCGTTCTCGCCGACCACCGCGGTGACCGATCCCATGGGCAGGGTCAGGGACACGTCGTCCAGGGCCGCGGTGTCCCGGTCGGGGTAGCGGTAGGTGACCCGGTCCAGGACGATCTCGGCGACCCGTTCGGCGACGGGAGCGCCGCCGGAGGGCAGCGTCCGCAAGGCGGCCCGGGTGAGGAAGCGGCCGTGGTCACGGACGTAGAGGCTCTCCTCGTGCAGTTGGTTGATGTTCATGACGAGCGCGCCCAGGCTCGCCGAGCCGGTGCGCACGGCGATGACGGCGGTCCCGGCGACGGCGAGGCTCATGTGCCCCGCCATGATCAGCCAGAACATGGCCCCGTACGTCGCGGCCATCGCCAGTCCGGACAGCGCGGAGGCCACCCACTCGGTCAGCGCCTTGCTGGAGGCCAGGCGCTCCTGTTCGGCTTCGGCGCTCTCGGCCATGCGCTCGTAGCGGCTGAGGAGGAAGGTACCGACGCCGTGGAGGCGGACCTCCTGGGCGGCGGTGCGTTCGGTGAGCAGGTTGCCGATGAGCCGGCTGGCCCGTACGTGTTCGATCCAGCTCATCACCGACACGTACCGTTCCTGGGCCACGCGCATGGCGCCCCAGCCGCGGGGGGCGGCGATGAGGATCAGCATGGGCAGCAGCACGGGATGCAGCACGAGAAGCACACCTGCGGTGGTGATCAGGGAGATGAGGCCGTTCAGCGCGGCGACACAGGCGCTGATCATGCGGCGGGCGGAGGCGGGGCCGTGCTGGGCGATGTCCACGAGCCGCCGGAAGTCGGGGTCGTCGATGGCTTCCAGTTCGACGGCGGCCGCGGCAGCGAGGTACTGGGTGGTGGCGATCCTCTCGACCTTGGGCTCCAGTCGCCCCGCGCGGGACGTGGACCAGGCCGACAGGGCGGAGTTGACGACGCCGATGGCGGCGGCGGCCAGCAGGCCGGGCACCAGGGCGTGCAGCCGCTCGGCGGCGCTCCCGCTGCCGGCGAGCAGCGCGTGCATCACAGCGTTGACGGCGAGCAGGCCGGCGGCGGCGGCGATGCCCTGGCCGAGTTCGCTGATCCCGACGGAGACCAGGGCACGCCGGTCCGCCTGCCACGCGATGCGCAGCGTGGTGCCGACGAGGGCGGGCATGGAGCGCAGCGCGGACATCATGGTCAGGTCCAGCGACGCGTGTTCGTGCTGGGACCACCCCATGTCGTAGCGCAGGGGTCCGCCGAACAGTTCGTGTTCGGCGTCGGACACCTGCGGTTCGGCCATCCTGACCGGGCCGAAGAATCTCCTCACCGGGCGCCTCCCGTGGACCGGTTGACGGCCCCGTGGGGCCGGCCGGGGGTGATCCTGCCGAGAACCGGTGTGCGCGAGGCCGGCTGCCTCTCGGCGCGGGGCCGTGAGGCCCTTCGGAGGACGTCCGCCTTCGCTCGAACACCGGCCCGCCGCGGTTCGTCGTTCCGCGTGGTGCCGTTCGGTGGATGAAGTCGTGGGTCCTGTGTGATGTCCGCGGTCATCGTTCCCCCTGGGACTGTCGCTCGGGCGAGGTCGTGATGTCCAACGACTCGGCCTCGATATCGAACACACGTCATTCGGTCGTGCTGGACAGCCTGTTGCCGCCAGGCCAAGTGCACTCCGCAGGCCCGCGAGCCGTGGCTTGCCTCACTCCGGCCCCGGCCCGACGATGGCCGAAACCACGAAGGCGCGCCGTTCCCATGACCGAGACGAGGCGGTCGGCTCGATCGGGGGCGGAACGGGCGCGGGATGCGGAACACTTCGCGGGGTGATCGTGATGCAGCCCGTCCTGGAGATGTACGCGTCTGACGGCTTCGACCTCTGGCCTGTCGCCGAGGTCCGATCGTCCTTTCTCCCTCTCAGCGGCGAGCTCTCGCCCTCGGAGGTCGGGACGGCCGTGATGCGCATCGCCGGCTGCAACGACATCGACCCCGACGGCGACCGGCCGCCTCGTCCGGCCGCCGCACTCGACTCGTTCCTTCACGGACTGCTGACGTTCGACGCCCTCTTCGCGGCCGGTGGCCTGCGGGTCACCGACACCTCCACAGGCGTCACCTTCCTGCCCGGTTGCTGCGATGGGCTGGAGGACTGGCGCGACTGGCACCAGGTCGTCGACGGACGCGTCCTCGGATTCGGCCACGACCCCGTGTCGCCGACTGCGGAGCGCTTCGGCGACACGATCCGGCTCACCGTCGACGCCGAGCAGAGCGACAGTCCGGTGATCGAGCTGGGGGTGCCCGAGCTCCGTCACCTGCTCGCGGGCGTCGAGCGCGACCTGGCCGACTTCGCAGCGCTGGCTGCCGATTGGGCCTCCAGGTACCTGCCTGGCCACAGCGCTGCCGTCACGGCCGCCGTCGCCCGCGTTCTCGATCTTCCCGCGCCGGGCTCGTAGCACCGGGACCGCCCAGTTGAGGCCGTCATCAGCCTTGTGCCCGGGCCAATCGGAGTCGGGCGGATGAGGGCCTGTTTGACATGTGGTCACTGTGCCTGCAGCAGCAGGGCGAGTCGAGTGGTGTCGTGACCCCGCTGGACGAACCTGCCACGAACTCACCGGGGGCCGGGCACTCCGCCCGGCCCCTGGTCCGTCAGATGACCGTTCCGCCCGCGTTGCGGATGAACTGCTGAAGCACCTTCAACGTGGTGACGTAGTCCGCGTCTTCGATGCCCTCGTGGAGGACACCACGGATCGCCGGGGCATTGCGCGCGAGGTCGACGCGCGCCTGTTCCCCCTCCTTGGTGAGCCACAGACGGTCCTCGGTGTCCCAGGTCAGCCAGCCGCGCTCCACGAGTACCCTGGCCTCCGCCGCCAGGTCGTCCTCGGGCCGGATGTAGGAGGTCATGGCGGCCTGTAGTTCGAGGAGGGTCATTCCTTTGCCGTCGGGCGAGATGTCGTTCTCCGACAGGTTGCGGAGCAGCCAGAACTGGGGCTGGGTGTAGCCCCTTTCCGCCATCTGCGCCCGGGTGTGCGCAATGAGCGCCTCGTAGGCGAGACCGGTCCAGTACGCGGCGGGCTGCCCGGCGAGTTCGGCTTCGGAGATCTGCTGGGTCGTCATGAGGTGTCCCCTCCGGGCATTTCGATGCGGAGCCTGCACGCCGTGCAGGTCATGAGGGGACCGTAGGACCTCAAGCTCGGTTGAGGTCAAGATCGACTCCACGATCTGCCGGCTCACCAGCATGCGGCCGGAGCCCGGGAAGGTGGGGTGATCGTCTGGGACGGACGTATCCCGGATTGCCTCCTCGCCGACCGGGCGGATTCCTCCCGACAGATCCGCGAGTACCCGCGCCGCCGGCAGATCCCGCACACGATTCCGGAGAAGCGTGATCAGGCGGGGACCCCCGCGCCGCCGGGGCTCGGCGGGAGGACGCCCACCCGGCTTCGACCGCGAGAAACACAAGGCCAGACACAAGGTCGAGAAACCGGATCGGCCTACTGAAACAGGCCCGGGGCGTCGCGACGCGCTACGACAAGCTCGGCGTCTGCTACGGAGCAACCGTTCAACTCGTGCTGATACGGCAGTCCCTGTGACGTCATTTCAAACAGGCCTAGTCGCCCGAGAAGGCAATGCGCAGCTCTCTGTCCGAGCGGCACCGCAGGCCCCAGGCCAGCAGCGTCGAGACGGCCCGGTGTTCGGCACCTCGCAGCCGAGCGAGATCCGAATCTTCAAGCTCCCGCATCATGCGGTCCACCGCCTCACCGCGCAGCAGGGTGTCCCCGTAGGGATCGACGCGAGCCAAGGTGGGCAGGCGGTGTCGGCCCAGCGTGTCCAGAGCCGCCCAGAGCTCGCCGTCGACGACCATCCGCTCAAGTGCCCCTACTGGGGGACGTGGTCCTGCCTTCCGTCCGGTCCGAGCGGTTGGGACCCCGCGCCGCAGCTCAATGACGAGCGTCATCACACTCCCTCGTTGCCCTTGACACCATCAACCTTACCGAGCGACAGCTCACCTTCATGATCCAAATGCGACTCCCCAGGCCACGCGGGCTTCCATCCAGTTCAGGGCGACTCCAGGGCGGGACGGTCTCGGAGCCCGGCTTCTGCCTTGGCGGGTATCTGCTTCTGCCTTGGCGGGTATCTGCCCGACAAGCGCCCCAAGAGCCCCAGCGGCAGGCCCTGACCGTCCAGACCCGTCGCGCGCAGGAGCACCGACTGCTGCCACCGCCTGCGCACCCGCCTCGTTGTCCTGGTCGCGTGAGAGTCTGCCCCGAGAAACCACGACACAGATGGAGAGCCGGCCGAATGGGTCTCGATGGCGAAGTGTGGCGACTGATGCGGCAGGATGAACTGCTCGGCGAGATCGTCCTCGACGAGGCCGACTTTCCATGGCTGCACGGTCACTTCATTCCAACGCCGACGTTCGGTGAGGTGAAGCCATGGTTCGACGAGTCGCTGGCTCTCATGGAGGCGGAGGAGTACGGGCAGTTCGACAGTGCCTACGACCGGATCGCGGACACCTTGTCGCTCGTGGCGCCCTCAGGAGCAGTCGCAGAGTTTCTTCTGCACATCAGCGACGATCGGGCTTGGTTCAGGTGGAGTGACGAACCATTCGAGGATGGCTGAGCCGCAGCCGGATCGAGCAACTCAACGCCCGATGTGCGGCCACGGCCTTCGAACTGCCACGCAGGCGGGTGGTACTCGCCTGAGCCGGGCGGCTGAGCCCTGGCAGGTCGACGCTGACGACGCCACCGATCACGTCCATCAGGGCTGCGGTCAGCAGGGCCGTGACGACGTGGTCGAGGGGCGGTTGCAGAGAGCGACGGCATTGACGGCGTTAGGTCGACTCCATCGGTGTGCTCGGCCGGTAGAGACGGGGATGGGCCGCCTTCCGTCAGCGCCCCCGGTCTCCGAGATGCCGAGGAGCGGGCAAGAAGGGCTGCGCCAGAATCCGAAAAGTGGCGGCAGCACGATGTTCGGGCGTCCGGCATGATCGGGGAGGAGGATTGGCATCCGCCGGGGAAGGAGCAGCGCGATGGCGATCAGAGGGCTGAGCCCGGAGAGAAGGGCCCGGCTTGAAGCGCTCGTCAACGAGTGCCGACCGCCGGCAGAGAGCGACGGAATGGACGCCGTGCAGGAGCTCCTGAGTGAGCGCCAGATCGAAGTGCTTGACGCAGTAGTGATCACGCGTGAACTGCTGGTGGCGGGTCCGACCTCGCTCGCGGAGGCGAAGACCATCGTTCTGACAAGCCCGGGCAGAGGCCGTGAGCTGAGGGCGCACGAGCAGTTCATGGACGGATTGGAGCAGAACGGCGCCTTCGGCGAATGACGACTGGCTGGTCAGCGCACCACCGCGTGCGCAGCAGGTTCCCACGCCGGGGGACTTTTTCCGAGGCGCCAGTCTCAGGGTGTGCTGAGCGGGCGCGCTGAGTAACTCCCCCTCTCCCACAGGAGTTGAGACCACGAGCAGCAACCTGGCAAACACCCACGCATGGCTTCGCCCAGCTGTCTGCGTTTCACCCGTTGCAGGTCGTCGCGATCTGCCCGTCCCGGACCGAGAAGCTACGGAGCCGGAGATGTGACGTTGGCAGCGGCCCGGCGGACCACGGGCCGCCGGGGCGCGGCTGCTCGGTCCTGGGACGATGCGCGGATGACCGCGTTCGACACCTACGGCACGGCCTCCCGCTCCGCTCCGTGCGGGAGTTGACCGCGCTGCTCACCGACCGGCTCGGCGTGGACTGCACGAAGCGCGAGAGCGACTTCCGCGGCGATTACGTCGGCGCCACCCTGGCCGAGAAGGTGTGTCAGGCGCGCGAGGATGGCACGGGAGGTGTGCTCGACCTCGAGGTCGCAAGCGATGGTGCCCGACCATCGCTGGTCGCCGCGATGGGGTCGTTCGAGTGCCGCCTGGATCTGGGGCAGGTGCGGCCGGGCCCATGCGGTCGAGGCAGGCGAGGACGTCGCGTGACGTGAAGACGTTGTCCTTCCAGGCGGCCAGCAGCGCCGGGGGCGGACCGTCTCCAGGGCGGATGCGGCGTGGGTCCGAACGAGGCAAGCGCCTTGAGGGCAGGCTTTGCGGTGTGCGCTTCCTGCTGTCACCCTGCCGTTCGGCCCGGCCTCGGCGGGAGCGATGATGGGCGGTGTGGTGACGAACCTTGAACTCTTCGCGGACCACTACCAGATCCACGTCCTGGACGACGACTCCGAAGGCGACCTCTCGGTTGTGTGGACCGACCGGGCGTTTCTGGACGGGCTCGGTGTCGCGGAAGACGGCCTGGCCATCTGCACCGACACCAACATGATCGTGGACGTCGGTGTCGAAGTGCTTGCGCAGGAGCCGGATGACGACAGCGACGACTACGACCACGTCGTCGAAGCGAGCGTGAACCTGGTCTCAGGACGCATGGTCGTGCTGGGCTGCACCGACTACCTCCCTGACGCGGCGCGCATCGACGTGCCCGCGGGGTGGACCCGCGTGCGCGTCTCCCGGCGCAACCTCGCCGCCGCGGTCTTCCCCGACCGCGACTGCGAGGACGAGCCCGAGGCAGTCCTCGAGGACATCCGGCTCCAGGCCTGGCCCGCCCCCTGCTCCCCGCCGCGCGCCTACAAACGCTGGATCCGCCCCGACACGTAGCCGGCCCTCGCGCCTTCGCCGCGCCGAACGATGCCGGCCTTCGCGTTGCACATGCCGTAGCGGCATGTGGTGTCGTCGAAGCCACCACCGCACGAAAGGCCCGCGATGTACCCCTCCCCCACGCCTCCCCGCGACGTCAGGATCGGCGACGCCGCCGCCTTCGCCGGAACCACCCCTCGCGCCATTCGTCACTACCACCAGATCGGTCTGCTGCCGGAACCCGAGCGAGGCGGGGACGGACGACGCCGCTACGGCTACGACGACATGATCCGCCTGCTGTGGATCCGCAGGATGTCCGAGGCCGGCATCAGCCTGGACGACATGCGGGCCGCCTTCGACGAAGCGCGGGACGTCGAGGACGTCCTGGGCCGGCTGGAGGAGACGCTGGCCGCTCAGGAGGCAGCCATCAAGCGCCGGCGCGCCGCGGTCCAGCGCCTGCGGGCCGTGGGCAGCCCGCTGGGCCTGCTCTCCCCCATGGTCACGGACCGGCTCAGCCACCTGCCTCCCGGCACGCTGCGCCCCTCCGACCTGGACGCCCTGCTGGTCACCGAACGGATCTTCGGGCCGCTGGGAGCCGCGATCCAGGCCAGCGTGTTCATCACCCTGGCGACCCATCCCGATCTGCGTGCCGAGGCGGACCGCCTCGACGCGGCCGACGCCGCACTCGACGACACCGTCGACCCCCACGACCCGCAGGTCGAAGAGCTCGCCGCGCGGCACTGCGCCCACCACGAGGCGCTGCTCCGGGCCATCGAAGCGGACGGGCTGGAAGAGGCCGAGGAGAAGCTCTTCGACATCTGCGACGACGAGGCGGACGGCGACGAGGCGGACGGCGACGAGGACACCCGGATGAGCGCCTTCGAAGCGGTGACCAAGATGCCCTACGGCTTCTCCCCCGCCCGGACACGGTGCATGGAACTCACGGCACGCCTCCTGCACGGGGACTCCTCAGCGGACGCCTGACCGCTGGTTGCGGCCGTACGTGAACGTCCCGGACCGCCCACCGGCTCGGTGGTCACGTCCCTGGACGGAATGCCGCTCCCCTCGGGGCGCCGGGTCTTCGGAGGCAAAGCTGGTTGAGATGGCACCCTGGGTGAGGAAAGCTCTGTGACCATGGAGTACTTCTGCTACCACCGAGACCGGCCCGGTTCCCTCCCCCTGCGCGAGGAGTTGCTGGAGAGGCACTGGTCCTACATGGACCGGTACGAGAAGGAACTGATCGCCCGCGGCCCGGCCTTCACCCATGACGGTGAGACGCTCACCGGAAGCGTGCACATCATCGATCTGCCCGACCCCGCCGCTGCCCGGGCGTTCGCCTTCGAGGAACCCAACTACCAGGCCGGAGCGTACCGGGACGTGCTGCTGCGCCGATGGCGCAACGTGCTGGGGCGCACCATGTGGGAATTTCCCGGTGACCGGAGCAGTGGCAGCCACTATCTGGTCCTCGGCCTCGGCGAAGGCCCGGCCGCAGACCTCGACCTGCCGCCCGGCAGGGACGAACTGATCGCGTACGGGCCGCTGCTGGCCGACGACGGGAACACATGGCTGGGTACGGCGGTGCTGCTCCGGGCCCCGAGCCCGGATGCGGCACGCGCCGTCCTGACTCCGGACCGGTACGCGGACATCGAGGTCCACGCCTGGGAGTTCGGTGGACGCCGCTGAACCACGCAGTCACCGGCCCGATGCCACCCCCGGAACACATCAGCCCGGTTCAGGAGCGGTGACGATGCGGACGGGGTACGCCGGACCGCCGTGAGCGGCAGGCACCACCCCTGTCAGGAGTCGCCGCTGTCGCCCTCCACGGCGCGGCTCTTCCAGAAGGCGTAGTGGTGGTCGGCCGCGAAGTCGGTCGGGCCGATGCGGCCGGACGCGAGGCGCTGCACAGAGGGGTGGGTGGGTGTGAACCGCTTCCAGGCCGGCAGGCCGGGGCGGTTGGGGTTGCCGGTGGCCGCGAAGCGGCTCCAGTAGGCGGTCACGGTGCCGGAGAGGGATGCCTGCCTGGCGTCGAGGGGTTCGAAGAGGTCGTTGTCGAACAGGTAGGCCAGGTCGATCATGTGGCCGGTGCCGAGCGGGAAGCCGGCCGGTCGCGGTACGCCGGTGAAGTACGGGGCCTGGGCCTCGGCGAAGTCGTAGGCGTGGACCGGGGTGCGGCGGGCGAGGGCGCGCTGGGTGTCGAGGGCGGCGGTGGACCATGCCGAGTCGGTGAGCACCGCGGAGAGGGCTGCGCCGGGGGCCGGGTAGTTCGCGGCGGGGTATTCGGCGAGGACCTCGGGGGCGAAGGTGCCGAACTGCTGACGGATGGTCTCCTCGTAGTCCGCGGTCGTCAGCGGCCTGCCGGTGGTGATCTCCTGGAGACTGGCCAGACCGCTCATCTCGTCGTGGGTGGAGCCGTGGAGCACCGGCACCGGCGTGAACCGGCCGGCGGCGAGGGCGCGTGCGGGCGCCTCGGGCAGCACGATCCCGTCCACGACGGGGCGGTAGCCGTCGTGGCCTTGCGTGGATGCCGCGATGAGGTCGGTGGTGGACTTGCGCCGCAGACAGGAGTCGGTCGTCCTGATGTCGTGGCAGCCGACCGCCTCGGCGAGGGCGCGGCCCTGCTTCCGCGCCTGCGTGCGGGTGTACGAGCCGTCCGGTCCGACGCAGCCCGCGCTCTGCACGATGGCCTTGTGGAACAGGCCCCGTGCGGCGGGCGACACCATCTGGGCGCAGACGCTGTAGCCGCCGCCCGACTGTCCCATGATCGTGACGTTGCCCGGGTCGCCGCCGAAGGCCTGCGCGTTGCGCTGGATCCATCGCAGCGCGGCCTGCTGGTCGAGGAGGCCGAGGTTGGCCGGTGCGTGCAGGCCGGGGGCGGTGAGGAAGCCGAGGGCACCGAGCCGGTAGTTGAGGGTCACCACCATCGCGCCCTGCTCTGCGGCGGCCAGTCCGGTGGCGCGGTAGGAGGCTCCGTCGCCGTAGGTGAAGCTGCCGCCGTGGATCCAGACGATGACCGGCAGGCGCCGCGCTGTCCGCTCGGCGGGGGTGGTGACGTTCAGGTGGAGGCAGTCCTCGCTGCCGCCGTCCGCGATCGCGATGGGCTGGTCGGTCGGCTGGGCGCAGGCGCTCCCCCGGGTGCGGGCGTCGAGTGGCGAGGACCAGGGGCGGACCGGTCGCGGAGCCTTCCACCTGCCCTCCCCCGTGGGCGCGGCGGCGTAGGGGATGCCCTGGAAGGTGCGCACGGGGCCGGTGACCGTGCCGCGGACCGGGCCCTCGGCGGTCCGGACGACGGCGGGGCGGTCGTGCGCGCCGGGGTTGCCGGCGGCGGGGTGTGCCGTGATCGCCGTTGCGGCTAAGGCTGCGCAGACGGCGGCCGCGGCGACGGAGGACTTCGTGATGCTCATGCGGGCTCCCGGGAAGCGGTGCGGTCGGTCGACACGGCGACCGTAGACGCGAGTTGGGCAAATGCGCAAGACGTTCGCCCAAGACGGCCGTATGGGTCGGTCGTCCCAGGCGTGCGCCTGATGCGCTCGCCTGGCACAGATGCGCAGTGCGTTGCTAGGGTCCGCGCCATGGGAAACCGGGAGCAGTTGCTGGAGGCCGCGCGGCACTGCCTGTTCACCAAGGGCTACGAGCGCACGACGGTTCGGGACCTCGCCTCCGCGGCAGGCGTCAGCATGGCCGCGATCGGCTACCACTTCGGCTCGAAGGAAGCCCTGCTCAACCAGGCGCTCTTCGAAGCGCTCGACTCGGGGGATCAGGTTTTCGGACCGCCTGCGGACGACGCCGACCTCGGCGCGCTGTGGCGCCGTCTCATCGAGGCGTTCACGGGCAACCAGACCTTCTGGATCGCCAATCTCGAAACGGTTCTGCGAGCCCAGCGCGACCCTGAGCTGCGCAGCCAGGTGGCCGAGGGGCTCCGGCAAGGGCGCAGCGGCATGGCGCGGGAGGTCACCGGAACCCCGGAGGCCGAGCTCACGGAGGAGACGGTCCGCACCCTCGGGTCGGTGCAACTCGCCCTCGTCAGCGGTCTGATGATGCAGCACCTCACCGACCCCGAGTCCGCGCCCACCGCCGACGAGGTGCTGGCGGGCCTGCGCGCACTGGCCGCCCGGCTGCCCGAGAACACGTAGGGCCCTACCCGTCCGCCCGCCCCTCTGCCCGAGAACACGTAGGGCCCTCCCCGTCCGCCCGGCTTCCTGCCGGCCGTGCTTCTCCCCGAGGCCCACGGGGCCGCCGTCCCGATCCGTCGATCCGTCGAGCAGCCGAGTGGCCGAGTGGCCGCACCGGGCCGGACGGCCACATGTGGGTGATCTCCTCTCGGCCTGCTTCGCGGGGCCACGTCGCGCGGTGGGGCGTGAGGACGTGGAGAGGAAACCAATCTGCCCTGCGGCGCGGGCTGTCCGACATGCCGGTTCGTACACGCATTTCCGTTTCCCCGCCCGCCGGGCGGCGGCAGGATCCGGCGTGCGGCTCGCCTCCGGGCGGGCGAGGACGAGCGTCTCGGGGCAAGGAGTACGGCATGGCGGTGGACCAGGAGCGTCCGGACGAGGATGCGGAGCCTTTGATCAGGACGGTGGCGGGCACCGGGGCCGCGGGATTCAAGGGGGACGGCGAGCCTGCCGCGGCTGCCCAGCTCAACCGCCCGTACGGAATCGCCGTGGACGGTGCGGGCACGCTCTACTTCTCCGACTACAACAATCACCGTATCCGGAAGATCACCTCCGACGGGAGGATCAGCACGGTGGCGGGGACCGGCACCGCCGGTTACCGGGGGGACGGTGGTGCTGCCGTCTCGGCCCAGATGAACTGTCCGCGGGAGCTGGCGGTGGACGGCGCGGGCGTCCTGTACGTCGTGGACTCGGGCAATCACCGGATCCGGAAGATCATGCCGGACGGGACCATCAGCACGGCCGCCGGGACGGGCACCGCCGGCTTCGGCGGCGACGGCGGCCCGGCCACCGCCGCCCGGCTCAATCTCCCCCTGGGCGTGGCGGTGGACGGCGACGGCGGCCTTTTCGTCGCCGAGTACCACAACCACCGGGTCCGGAGGATCACGGCGGACGGGATCATCACCACCTTCACGGGGACCGGCACCGCCGGGTTCACGGGGGACGGCGGGCCGGCCGCGTCGGCCCGGTTGAACCGGCCGTACGCGGTGTGCGTGGACGGCGCGGGCGGCGTCTGCGTCGCCGATGCCGAGAACCACCGGGTGAGGAGGGTGGCGCCCGACGGAACGATCAGCACGGTCGCCGGGACGGGCACCGCGGGCTTCGGCGGCGACGGGGGCCCGGCCACCGCCGCCCGGCTCAACCTCCCCCTGGGCATGGCGGCGGACAGCGCCGGATGCCTCTACATCTCCGATCACCGCAACTTCCGTGTCAGGAGGGTGGCGGCCGACGGGACCATCAGCACGGTCGCGGGGACCGGCACCGCGGGCTTCGGCGGCGACGACGGCCCGGCCGTCTCGGCCCAGTTGGGCAATCTGTACGGCCTCGCCGTGGACTGTGTCGACGCGCTCTTCATCGCCGATCACGTCAACAACCGGATCCGGAAGATCGCGTCGCCCAGGATGGCCGGGCTGCCGGAGTCGGGCACCGTGGTCTCCTTCGCCAACGTCCGCAGCAGGCTGCGGATGTCGGTGCTGCGGGAGTCCACGAGGGACGGGGCCGAGATCCACCAGTTGCTCGCCGTCCCCCGGGACCACCAGCGCTGGCGGCTGGTCGCGGCCGGCCAGGAGGACGGCGAGGTCCTGTACCGGTTCGAGAACGTGCGCAGCGGCAAGGTACTGGAAGTCGTCGGCGCGGCGCGGGAGGCGACCGGATCGGCCGTCGCGCAGCGGGCCTACGAGGGCAAGGACGCGCGTCACCAGCAGTGGAGGCTGATCCCGGTGAGCGCGAACGGCACCCCGCGGGTCTACGAGATCGCGAACCGCAACAGCGGCCTGCTGCTGCGCGTCGACAGCAACGCCCGGACGGCGGTCAGGCAGGACGGAGCGCAGGGCGACCACCGGGACCGGCAGTGGCAACTGCTGCCCGTGTGACGCACGAAGGGCCGGGGGCGATGTCGCCCCCGGCCCTTCGCAACACGACCTAGGTGTATTGACCCGCAGTGTTGTTGACGCGGCTGATGGGCGGGTGTCCGTCGAGTGCGGTGTGGCAGCGGTGGTGGTTGTAGGTGTGGAGGAAGTCTGACAGAGCCGCTGTCCGCTCGTGGTTCGAGGTGTAGGGCCGCAGGTAGGCCCACTCGTCCAGGAGCGTCCGGTTGAAGCGTTCGACCTTGCCGTTGGTCTGCGGCCGGTAGGGCCGGATCTTCTTGTGGGTGATGCCGGCCGCGGTCAGGCTCTGGGTGAACAGCTTCGACTTGTAGCAGGAGCCGTTGTCCGTCAGGACTCGTTCGACACTGATGCCGTGGTCAGCGAAGAACGCGTTCGCGCGTTGCCAGAAGGCGATGGCGGTGTGCTGGCGTTCGTCGGGCAGGACCTCGCTGTAGGCCAGGCGGGAGTGGTCGTCGACGGCGGAGTGGATGTAGCTGTAGCCGATCACCGGGCTGCAGCTCTTGCGCTCGGTGGTGGTGGCCTGGCGGTTGCGGTCGCCGGTGGTCCTGCCGACGGTTCGCCATCCGCCGCCGTCGGGGATGTTGCCGAGTTTCTTGATGTCGACGTGGACCAGCTCGCCGGGCCTGGCCCGTTCGTAGCGTCGGATCGGCTCTCCGGTGGGCCGGTCGAGCCAGGCCAGCCGGTTCAGGCCGTGACGGACCAGGATCCGGTGCACGGTCGAGGCGGGAAGGCCCAGGATCGGGCCGATCCGGGCCGGGCCGAGCTTGCGGCTCTGCCGCAGGTCGCAGACGCGGTCTTCCACCGCGGACGCGGTCCGGTGGGGCGTCGTGTGAGGTCGGCTCGACCGGTCGTGAAGACCCGCCTCGCCCTCCGTCCGCCACCGGCGGGTCCATTTGTGGGCGGTAGCCCGGGAGATACCCATCTCGGCGGCCACATGAGCGACCGGACGGCCTGAGCAGACACGTTCGACCAGCAGTCTCCTACCGAAGACGGTCAGCCGGGCATTACGGTGGGACACGAAGACCTCCGTGCGGTGAGTTCCTAGTGCCGTAGCAGGCAACGTTTGCCCTGTTGTGATGTGACGCGCCGTCCTGGTGCTGTGCTGGGCGGCGCGTGGCCGTCACTCTGTCCGAGTGGCAGAGCGAGTACGGGTACGCGAGATCGACGATGACGAGGGCAGACGGCTGCTGAGGATCATCCGCAGGGGCACGGGGTCGGTGGTGACCTGGCGGAGGGCCCAGATGGTGCTGCTGTCCGCGCAGGGCATGCCGGTGGCGAAGATCGCCGAGGTGTCGTTCACCAGCGATGACCGGGTCCGGGACGTGATCCACAACTTCAACACTGACGGCTTCGACTCGCTGTATCCGAAGTACAAGGGCGGCCGGCCGAAGACCTTCACTCTGCCCGAGCGGCGCGAGATCAAGAAGATCGCCAAGTCCAAGCCGACCGAGCACGACCTGCCGTTCTCGACCTGGAGCCTGACCAAGCTGGCGGACTTCCTGGTCGCCGAGGGGGTGGTCGACGACATCAGCCACGAGGGACTGCGCATCCTGCTCCGCGAGGAAGGCGTCTCCTTTCAACGCCTGAAGACCTGGAAGACCTCCCGCGATCCGAACTACGCGGCCAAGAAGGCCCGGGTCGAGCACCTCTACGCGATCGCCGACGGCGAGGTCATACCCGAGGACCGCGAGCCCGAAGTCGTCTTCTGCATGGACGAGTTCGGCCCCCTCAACCTGATGCCACACCCTGGACGGCAGTGGGCCGAACGCGGTGGCAAGCACAAGGACCCGGACCGCGAACCCCGCCGACGGCGCCGGGCGACCTACAACCGCTACGGCGGAGTGCGACACCTGTTCGCCGCCCTGGACCTGGCCAAGGACAAGCTCTACGGCCACATCAAGCCCATCAAACGGCGCACCCAGTTCCTGGAGTTCTGCCGCTACCTGCGCACGCTTTACCCGCCTACGGTGCGGATCGCGATCGTCTGCGACAACTTCTCCCCGCACCTGACCACGAAAAGATGCCAACGGGTCGGCACCTGGGCGGCGGCGAACAACGTCGAGATGGCCTACACGCCGACGAACTCCTCCTGGCTGAACCGGATCGAAGCCCAGTTCACGGCCCTGCGCTACTTCACCCTCGACGGCACCGATCATGCCGACCACAAGGAGCAGGGCAGCATGATCCGCCGCTACATCATCTGGCGAAACCGCCACGCCGACGACCGGCGCCTACACGCCGTCGTCAACAAGGCAAACGTTGCCTGATCCGGCACTAGACAGCTCCCACCACACCGGAGGTCTTCGCCATGATCAAGGCCAGACCGGCGTCAACAACGCTCGTGATCAATACACCTAGGAGGCCGGCCTGCCCTCCGCCGGGGGCGCCGGCGCCGTGGGCGTCTCCGGGGGCTTGGGGGGTTTGCCGTAGTCGCTCTTCTTCGGCCTGGTCTCCAGGTCCTCGTCCTTCTGGAGGTCGGCGTGCTCCTTCACCGTCGCGCTCGCCTCCCGCATGCCCGCGGAGGCCGCCCCGGACACCGCTCCGGGGTCCTGGGCGTACCGGGCCTGTGCGCCGGCGCTCGCCTGCGTGGCCTGGATGAAGGAGCCGAGAAAGCCCAGGACCGCACGCGCTTCGGGCGACTGTTCCTGCACGATCTTGGCGTGGGAGGAAGCTCCGTGGATCGCGTTGTCGAACAGGCTCGTGGTCGTGTCGTCGTAGGTGCCGTCGTCGGAGTCCTCGAAGTCGACGCCCTCCCCCGGCTGCGGCTTCGTGCCGCCGGTGGTCACGGAGAACAGGCCGGCGCCCTTGCCGGCGGAGTCGAAGATGTTGTGGAACACCATGGTCGTCACCTCTGTCGTCGGTGCGGCGGCGCCGCGGGGTCAGGGCTGCTTGTACAGCGTCTGCTGCTGGACGGTCAGGTCCTCGCCACCGAGCAGCGTGTGGTGCACGTCGAGGGCGGAGACGACCTCCGCCAGGCCCTTCATGCGGAAGCCGCCGGGGGCCAGGTCGATGTCGCCGATGTCGCGGGCGACCAGGTGGTCGACGCCGGGGTAGGCCCCGGGCTGCGGCGGGGACAGCACCGCGACCGGCGCGGCATAGTTCACCGCGATGAGGCCGGAGAAGGCGACCGGGATCTCGTAGGTGTACTGCCGGCGGGTGCGCCGCTGCGTGACGATGGTCTGCACGCGCGAGTTGGCCGGGACCTTTCCGGAGATCTGCGACTTCGACGCCCAACTGGTCGTCAGGGAGCCGCCGACGGTCGCCGCGATACCCAGGGCGAGCTGGGCGTTGAGCGACGCGTTGCCGGTGGCGCTGCCCGTGGCCGTGAAACCCACCGAGTTCGTCACGGCGTTGGACGAGGTGTTGGACGCGGAGTTCCTCGTGGACGTCTCGGTGGCGTGGGCGTTGTCCGTCCCGACGCTGTCCTTGCTGTTCTTGTTGGTGACGGTGTCGGTGTTCCTGTTCGCCATCTCGTTCTGGCACTGGGACTGCAGCTGCGACTGGAGGTCCAGGCGGAGCTGGTTCTGCAACTGCAGTTGCAGCGATGCGCCGACGCTGCCACCGAAGGTGAGCTTGGCATCGCCGTGGAGCGACCAGGTCACCCCGTTGGACACGGTGAAATCGACCGAGTCGGTGAACGTCATCTCGGACCCACTGCGGTTGACATACGTACGTGAGGAGAATGTGTCCGGCGGAGGCTGGCCGATGTTTCCCCGCACCTCGATAAGTGGCTCCCCGAGATTCATGTAGGCGAGCCAGCCACGCTGGAGCGCTGTTCCGGGGAAATCACCGAAGCTCGATTTGTTCACCGAGAATCCGACGGGTTTGTGCCTCGTCCCGTAGGCGTCGACGTACACCAGGCCGGGATGGTCCAGGATGGACTGCCATGCCTGCTCGATGCCGAGTTCCCGCAGATTCCTCTTGGTCAGGGGCTGACGCTTGGCCTGCACCAGGCTGTACGCATTGGAAGGCATTTCCCGTCCTCGAATGAGCCGGCCGAATGACGGCCGATGAATACGAACAAGAATTGCTGGGGGGTTCCGGAAAGCGAAGCTAGCACGGACACCACATACCGGGAAGACGCGTCGGGACCATGCGCTCAATCGAGTGACGGCACCCGTCACCCATTCCCACCGGACAATCCGGCGGGTACGTTGAGGCCGTCGGGGTCTCGATTACCCGTATCGCATTCCGTGAATTCGATCGAGTGCACGGCACCACCGTTATCTTCATTCGACGGACAGGGGATTTCCTTCATGTACACCCAGGAACGCACGGCGATGGCGAATCTGGTGGTCGGCGGCCCGGTCGCGGTGAACAGCTACGACAACGCGATCGTGGCGGCGCTGGTCGAGAACCGTCCGGTCATGCTCGTCCATGCCTTCAACGGCGGCTACCTGCGGCCGGCCGAGCTGAAGGAGGAGAGCCACGACAAGGGCGTCAAGCTGGCCACCGCGCTCGACCCGGCCACCAAGGAGGCGCAGGGGCACCTCTGGTACATCACCCCCGCCGGCTTCTTCGGACAGCGGCCGCTGTACCTCCTCGAGAGCGCCGCGGGCCAGGTGTCGCCGCCGCCCGCGGGCACGGCCGCGGCCGACAACGGGCGTGGCGACGACGGCGCGCCGAAGCCGCGTCGACGGCGCATCACCGTCCACCAGGAGGCGCCGAAGAGCACGGCCGACACCGTCCAGGTCGGGCTCCCGGGCAAGGTCGGCGACAAGTGGCGCGGCAGGAACGGGGCTCCGGAGGACACGCAGCTCTGGGTGGTGACCGTGACACCGTGGGGTGGCATCACCTTCGTCCCGATCACCCATCCCGACACGATCCTCGGGTTCAAGGACCACGCGGTGACGGCCGACAGCGAGGTGCGCGTCACCTACAACTGGGGCGGCGACTTCACCGGGACGGTCATCAACACCTTCTACCCGCGGCTTCCCAGCGAGTGGAACGTCCCGTACCACCACGTGTTCACCTGACCCGCCGCCACCCCTTCGCCCCGCTCCTGTCGAGCCCACGTCCGCACCGTCTGGAAGAGGCCGCCCGATGCCCGTGCCCACGGAAGAACTGAAGCTGGAGATCGTCAACGCCGCCACGGGGAAGACCCTGGGCCCCAGGTCCGCGCCGGGCGCGGACGGGGCCCTCGTCGCCCGCGACGTCCCCGACGACGGCCCGCTGCCGGAGCGGTGGCAGCTCAGCCCGCTGCCGGCCGGCGGCGGGGCGTACGTGATCCGCAACGCCGTGAGCGGCAAGGTGCTGGACGTCCCGGTCTCCGCGGACCGGGGTCTTCGCCAGTGGGGCGCGGCCGCCGGCAGCAAGGCACAGCAGTGGCACGTCGTCCCCGTCCACGGCGAAGCGGGCCTCTACTTCATCGAGGGCGCCGACGCCACCGTCCTCGACCTCGCCGACCCCGGCGAGGAGGAATCCCGGGTCGTCCTGCGCGCCTACGACGAGAACGCGGAGAGCCAGCGGTGGCGCTTCGTCACCGCCGGACCCGAGCGGATCGGCGAGCCGGTGCTGGGCTGGGCGGCGCTGGACCACTGGAACGGCCGGAGGTCCTGGCCGCTGACCCGCTCGGCCGCGCTGCGGCCGGTGCCCGGCGCGGCACCCTCCTTCAGCGACCTGCTGCGGGTGCTCGACAGGTTCGGGAGCGACCAGGACGCCGGAGGATGGCAGGGCGAGGGGGCCGTCGCCCCGTCCGCCGGCCTGCCGGGCGGGTGGGCCGGGCCCGGCGCGCGGCTGCTCGCCGACGTCACGGGATCGGGGCGGACGGACATCGTCGCCCTCACCCCCGCGAAGGGCCTGGTGACGTCCTCCGGCCGGGGTGACGGGACGTTCGACGACGAGGAACGGACCCTGCACAGGCCCGTACCCTCCCCGGGTCCGGCGGACCTGTGGACCGTCGCGGACACGACGGGCGACGGCATGCCCGACCTGGTCGTGCTCGCGGCCGACGGTGTCCGGGTGTCGTCCCGCGACGAGTCCGGCGCGTTCGCTCCCGCGGGCGGCAAGCTGGTGCTCACGGCGTTCGGACACGGGCAGGGCGCCGGCGGGTGGCTCGCCGGCAAGCACCTCCGCTTCCTCGCCGACACCACCGGCGACGGCAGACTCGACATCGTCGGCTGCCACGACGACGGTGTCCGGATCTCGCTCCAGGACGAGGAGGGAGCGTTCGCACCGCCGGGTGACGAACCGGCCGTCAGGGCGTTCGGCCACGGCGAGAAGGCCGGCGGATGGCTCGTCGGCCGGCACCCCCGGTTCCTCGCCGACACCACCGGCGACGGCAGACTCGACATCGTCGGCTGCCACGACGACGGCGTCTGGGTGTCGCTCCAGGACGAGGACGGCACGTTCACCGATCCCTGGTACGTCCTCGACGACTTCGGTGTCGACCAGGGGTGGAGCTCGGCACGGGAACATCCCCGGTTCCTCGTCGCGACCACACCGGACGGCACGCCGGACCTCGTCGGCTTCGGACCGCAGGGCGTCGTGGTCGCACGGGGCCGCGGCGACGGCACGTTCGAGCCCGCGCGCCTGGTGCTGAACGACTTCGGGCTCGCCCAGGGGTGGACCGGAGGCAGGCACCTGCGCCTTCTCGCCGATGTCACCGGTGACGGCAGCCCCGACATCGTGGGCTTCGGCGACGAGGGAGTCTGGGTGTCCCGCCACCGCGACGACGGCGGATTCGAGCACGCCCAGCTGGTGTGCCGCGGCTTCGGCCACCACGACGCCGCGGGCGCCTGGCGCGTCGACCGCCATCCCCGCTTCCTCGCCGACACCACCGGCGACGGACGCGTCGACATCGTCGGCTTCGGCGGCCCGGGGGTGTACGCGGCCCGCAACCTCTTCCGCCGCTTCAGGACGACCTGACGGGCCGGGGAGGCTCAGGTCCCTTGCCGGCGCACCATCTCGGTGATCCAGACGGGCGCGTACGGGGAGGTGCAGCCCGGCGAGGTCGGGTAGTCCTCGAGCACTCCGAGGCGCTCGCCGATGGCGAGGGCACGGGCCCGGTGTGCGGGGTGTTCGATCCCGATGTGGGCCAGGCAGGTGTTCATGGCCCACTGCAGCCGGTCGGGGGCGTCCTTCATCTCCGCCTCGATCACATCGAGGAGCTGCGCCAGGTCGAGACCGTCGGGCCTGCTCACCACACGCGCGCCGGTGAGCGCCCAGCCGGCGCTCGCGACGACGGGATCCGGGTCGGCGAGCCACGTCTGCCGCAGCTCTTCGGCGTGCGGGCTCTTCTTGACGACGTAGTTCACGAGCCAGTCGTGCACCTTGGGTGTGCGCGCCCGGCGCATCATGGAATCCAGCTCGTCGCGGGTGAACGCCTTGGGCCGGCAGATCAGGAGCGCCAGAAGCCGCGCCGCGGTGTCACCCGACTCCCAGAGCCCGCGGGCGAGGTCCTGGTCCGTCCTGAGCCGCTTCGCGAGCGACCGGAGCGCGCCCAGGTTCACGCCGTGATCGTCGCCGTGCTTCTCGTTGACCGCACGGATCCTCGGATCCTCCAGCCCGGCAAGCTCGGCCAGCACGCCGGCCACCGTCGTCCCGCGCGTCTCGCGCTCTCCTGTCCCCATGCCCCCGCACCCTACGACGCGGGCACCCCGGTCGAGACCACTCGGTCCCCCTGACGGTCGCGTGCCCGGCCGGTCAGGTGAGGCGGTCGGCCTCGTCGCACAGGTAGCGTCGCTCGACCTGGTTGCCGGTCAGCTCGGCCGCCTCGCGGTACAGCCGCGCGGCACCGGCGGTGTCGCCGGTCATCCGCACCAGGTGCGCGCGCACGGCGCGTTCCCGCTGACGGGTGAGCGGGTCCCGGTCCAGTCCGTGGCGCCGGCCGAGGTCGTCGAGCAGCGCGAGTCCCCGTGCGGGTCCGAAGGCGCGGGCCACCGCGACCACACGGCTGAGCCGCACCGGCCCGGTCGGGGTGAGGCGTTCGAGCCAGAGATACAGCACGGCGATCTGCGGCCAGTCCGTGCTCGCCGGATCCGGGACGCTGTGCAGAGCGGCGATGGCGGCCTGGAGTCGGTAGGGGCCCGTCCCGCCCCGGTTCCACACGCTGCCGATCAGCGCGCTCCCCTCGCGGACGAGGTCGTCGTCCCACCGGCTGCGGTCCTGCTCGTCCAGGGGCAGCAGCTCGCCGTCGCCGCCCGTACGGGCGGCGCGCCGCGACTCGGTGAGCAGCATCAGCGCCAGCAGGCCGGTCACCTCGGGGTCGTCCGGCAGGGTGCGGGCCAGCATCCGGGTCAGGCGGATCGCCTCCCCGGTCAGGTCGACGCGGGCGAGTTCGGTGCCGGTGGACGCCGTATAGCCCTCGTTGAAGATCAGGTAGAGCACCCGCATCGCCGCACTCAGCCGGTCCCGCCGGTCGGCGTCGGTCAGCGGTGCGAAGCGGATGCCCGCGCGGACGAGGTGCTGTTTGGCGCGGCTGATCCGCGTCCCCACGGTGGCCTCGCGCGTCCCGTAGGCGTGCGCGATCTCGGCGGTGGTCAGGCCGCCGACCGCGCGCAGGGTGAGGGCGACCTGGGAGGCGTGGCTCAGGGCGGGGTGGCAGCACAGGAGCAGCAGGGTGAGGCCGTCGTCGGTCCCGGGCACGGGGTCCGCCCGGCGGTCCGCCTCCCGCATGGCCAGGTCGGCCAGCCCCACCTCCCGCTCGCGCCGGCGCCGCGCCTGCTCGGAACGGAGCAGGTCGACCATGCGCCGGTAGCCGATGCGGATGAGCCAGCCGCGCGGATCCTCCGGCACGCCCTCGGCCGGCCATGTCCGGCTCGCGGCGAGCAGCGCCTCCTGGACGGCGTCCTCGGCCGTGTCGAAGCGGCCGAAGCGCCGTACCAGCGCGCCGAGCACCTGGGGCGCCTCGGTGCGCAGCAGGTGCTCGACGTCGGACGGGATGTCCGGCATGCGGCTCACCGCCGCGCGGGGCGCGCCGCCCGAGCGCGCTGTCGCCGGTGGCCGCCGGTCATGCGGTGAAGTCCTCGCCCATGATCGGCCGGATCTCGATCGGCTCGCCCAGCACCTCGACGATCCGCGAGGCGATCTGCACGGCCCGTTCCCGCCCGGTCACGTCGATCACGGCGAAGCTCGCCAGGACTTCTTTCAGTTCCGCGAACGGTCCGTCGGTCGCGAGCATGCCGTCCGGTGCCGGGTGCACCGTGGTGCTGACGGCCGGGTGGCCCAGGCCCTCGGTGGTGACCAGTTCGCCCGTGTCGAGCAGTTCCTTCTCGAAGCGCTGGTAGACGGCGAAGGCGGCGAGCGCCTCCGGGGACGGCGCGTCGGCGGTCGCGGCGTCCCATGCGGCGGCCGAGGTGTAGCCGAGCAGCAGAAACTTCATGGCAGTGGTCTCTCCGTTCCGGTCCGGGCGATCGTAGGGCAGTTCAGCGAGCGGGCCGCGGGGATGCCGCGGCGACGGTCGTCCAGGGGACGCCGGTGGTATGGGTGCGGGTGGTGTGCGCGGGCATGGCTTCCTCCGGATCGGGTTGTCGGGGCCACCTCGTTGCCGGTGCCGGATTCCCGACACGTCCGCGCTATGACCCACGTCACACCGGAGGGGTGTCGAAGCCGGACGGGCGGCTCCGAGGTTGCGGCAACACCCCATCGAGGAGGACGAGATGACCGAGACCGACCTGCCCGCCGGACCGCCGGCCGACCTGCCCGCCGAGGGACTGCGCGCCCTGGACCGCCTGGTCGGCACCTGGGCGGTCACCGGCGGAGCCGAGGGAACCGTGCGGTACGAGTGGATGCCCGGCGGGTTCTTCCTGGTCCAGAACGTCGAGCTCACCCAGTTCGGCAGCCCGGTCACGGGCATGGAAGTGATCGGCAACCTGCGCCCGTTCGGCGAACCGGCGGGGGCGGACGTGGTGTCGCGGTACTACGACTCGAACGGCAACACCTTCGACTACGTCTACGAGTTGAACGGCGACACACTGACCATCTGGGCCGGCGCGAAGGGCAGCCCCGCCTACTACGAGGGCAGGTTCAGCGCCGACGGCACCACGGCGACCGGCGACTGGGTCTACCCGGGAGGAGGGGGCTACACCTCGACCATGACCCGGATCTGAACCCTGGCGCCGGCACCGGCGCCCGTCGTCCCCGGCGCACCACGGGCGCGCCGGGGCGACGAAGCCGCCGGGCGCGGGTTGCGCGCCCGGCGGGTGCCCGTCGGCAGGTGGGTGAACCAGGTGCATCACCGCGGTCAGGCACGCGGGTTCGCGGTCCTGGCGGTGTGCTGGGAGAGCAGGCCCGCCAGCAGCATGACGAGCACTCCCATGCCCGCGCCGCACAGCGTCCAGAGCACCCGGTACCCTTCGGCGGCGTAGTCGGTCGGCTGCGGCAGATCGGTCAGGATGAGCACGCCCGCGGCGATGGCCGCGCAGTACAGGGCGTAGTTCAGGAAGCGGATCCCGATCCCGTGCATCAGCAGGATGAGCGCGACGACTTCGAGTCCCCGCTCCATCGCGAACAGCCGGATTCCGGTCTCACCGGCCGGCAGCAGGAGCAGCAGCGCGGCCGCGAGGGCGCCGATCAGGGCGCCGGAGAGGCGCTGCAGGGAGACCAGGGTGGCCTGCTCCAGGCTCGGCTTCATCGCGACGATGGCCGCGATCGGAATCCAGTAGCCGTGCGACAGGTCCAGCCCGAACGCGAGGGCGAAGGCGCCGGCGATGACCAGGGCGCGGATCACCGCGAACACGGCCACCGGTCCGGTCAGTTTCTTGCGTGAGGTGTCGCCGGGGAGCTCCGTGAACGGCTGGGGCAGGTCCCGGCGCCCGCGGATCAGCCATTCGGCGAACGTCAGGACGATCCACAGGGCTGCCCCGCCGGACCAGGCCAAGACCTGGCCCCAGGTGTGGTCGGTGATGCGGGCGTCCTGGTGGAGACCGTACGACAGCCCGACGGTGACGATGAACCAGATGTTGAGCAGCAGGGCGTTGACGAACCGGCGCACCCCGAACGCGACGGCCAGCCCGGCCGCCAGCGTGACTCCGAAGGCCGCGAGGGTCAGCCAGCCCCAGGCCTCGCCCCCGATGGCGAACCCCAGCGCGGTCACTCCCGCGCCCATCAGCGCGAACAGGGCGATGTGCGACGCCCGGTGCCCGTAGCCGCCGCCCGGGTCGGCCAGCGCCGCGAACATCAGGCCGAACAGCGCGCTGAGGAGGTACTGCTCGTGGCCGATCGCCCAGAAGACGATCATCGGCACCAGTGCGACGTCCAGGAACAGCACCGCGCGCGGCCAGTTGACGCCCGCGCGGTTCAGCCGGAACACCTTCGACAGCCAGTTCTTGGTCTTCCCCTCGTGCGCGGGCTGTGTGCCGTATCCGGTTGCGCTGCTCATGGCCGCTCTTCACTCACCCTGTCGCCGGTGCCCTTTCCCATCGTATGGTCCGTTGTGCCCGATGTCTCAGCGACGGGTGCGGAGTGGTGGCGGCCGATCGGGAGCACGAGCGGCTTCCCCGAGACGGGGTCCTCGATGACGCGGCTGTCCATGCCGTACACGGCCCGTACGGTGTCCTCGGTCATGACCTCCTCGGTGGTGCCGGCCGCGTGCAGCCGGCCGCCGGCCAGGGCGATCAGGCGGTCCGCGTACCGTGCGGCCAGGTTGAGGTCGTGCAGGACCATCACGATCGTGGTGCCGCGGGTGCGGTTGAGGTCGGTGAGCAGGTCGAGGACTTCGACCTGGTGGCTGATGTCGAGGAAGGTGGTGGGCTCGTCGAGGAGGAGCACGTCCGTCCGCTGGGCGAGGGCCATGGCGATCCAGACGCGCTGCCGCTGGCCGCCGGAGAGTTCGTCGACGGCCCGGCCGACGAGGTCCGCCGTGTGCGTGGCCTCCAGCGCCTGGGTGACGGCGGCGTCGTCCTCGGCCGACCACCGGGAGAAGGCCCGCTGGTGCGGGTGGCGGCCCCGGCCGACGAGGTCGAGCACGGTGATGCCCTCGGGGGTGACGGGTGACTGCGGCAGCAGCCCCATCGTCCTGGCGAGTTCCTTGGCCGGGAGTCGGTGCACCTCCTTGCCGTCCAGGACGACGCGGCCGGCCCGGGGGTGGAGCAGACGCGTCATGGAGCGCAGCAGCGTCGACTTGCCGCAGGCGTTGGCACCGACGATCACCGTGATCCTCCCCGGCTCCAGGGCGAGGTCGAGACCGTGGATGATGTCGCGGTCGCCGTAGCCGAGGGTGAGGTCCTCGGTGGTGAGCGAGTGGGACGCGGTCACAGTGAGCCTCCGGCCCGGTTGGTGCGTACGAGGAGGTACACGAGGTAGGGGGCGCCGAGGACGCCGGTGATGATGCCGACGGGGTAGCGGGTGCCGAAGGCGTACTGGCCCGTGAAGTCGGCCACGAGCACGAGCAAGGCGCCGACGAGGCCGGCCGGGAGGAGGAGGGAGTGTCCGCCGCCCACCAGCCGGGCGGCGATCGGCCCGGACAGGAACGCCACGAAGGCGATGGGGCCCGCGGCGGCGGTCGCGAAGGCGATCAGGCCCACGGCGGCGACGATGCCGACGAGCCGGGTGCGTTCGACGCGGACGCCGAGCGCGGAGGCGGTGTCGTCGCCGAGCCGCAGGGCGTTCAGGTTGCGGCCCTGGTGGAGCAGGACGGGTCCGAGGACGAGCAGGGCGACGACCGTGGGCACCGTCTCGTCCCAGGTGGAGCCGTTCAGGCTGCCGGTGAGCCAGCGCATGGCCTCCTGCAGGTCCCAGCCGCCCGCTTGGGAGAGCGCGTAGGAGGTGACGCTGTCGAGCAGGGCGGCCATCCCGATGCCGATGAGGATGAGCCGGGTGCCGGCGACTCCGTCGCGGAAGGCCAGGACGTAGACGAGGAGGGCGACGCCGAGTGCGGCGGCGATCGCGACGACCGACACCTGGGTGCCGCCGAGGGAGAAGGCGACGATGGCGACGGCGGCCGCGGCGCCGGCACCGGCGCTGATCCCGATGATGTCGGGGCTGGCCAGGGGGTTGCGGAGCATGGTCTGGAAGGTGACGCCGGCGACCCCGAAGCTGCACCCCGCCGTCACGGCCAGCACCGCTCTGGGCAGGCGGAGCCGGCCGACGGTGAAGGACGCGCCGGGCACGTCCTCTCCCATGATCACGCGGAGCACGTCGCGGGCCGGGTAGAAGGTGTGCCCGGCCATCAGGGTGACGGCGAAGGCGGCCAGGATGAGCAGCAGGAGCAGGAGCAGGAGGAGCCGGCGTCGGCTGTTGCCGCGGATGCGGGCCCGGCGGACCGCCCGCAGCGTCGCGGAGGTGCCGGCGGCGGGGGCGCTCACAGGGACGTGACTTTCTGTCGGCGGACGATGTGGATGAAGAAGGGGGCGCCGACGATGGCGGTCACGATGCCCACGTCGATCTCGGCCGGTCTGGCCACGACCCGTCCGATGACATCCGCGACGGTCAGCAGGACGGCGCCGCTGAGCGCGGAGAACGGCAGCAGGCAGCGGTGGTCGACGCCGATCAGGAGCCGGCAGGCGTGCGGGACGAGCAGGCCGACGAAGCCGATCGGCCCGACGGCGGCGGTCGTGGCGCCGCAGAGGATCACGGCGCCGAGGGCGGCGCCGGCCCGCACCAGCGCGACCCTTTCTCCGAGTCCCGCTGCCAGATCGTCGCCCAGGGCCAGCGAGTTGAGCGAGCGGGCCGAGGCGAGGCAGATGACGAAGCCGGCGAGGAGGAAGGGCGCGACCGTGCGGAGCTGCTCGTACGACGCGCCGCCCACGGTGCCGACCTGCCAGAGCCGGAAGGTGTCGCCGATGTCGGTGCGCGGCAGGACGACGGCGCTCACGAGTGAGGCGAGCGCGGCGGAGATCGCCGCGCCGGCCAAGGCGAGTTTCAGTGGCGTGGCGCCGCCGCGCCCCAGCGAACCGACGGCGTACACGAAGACCGCGCTCACGGCTGCGCCGGCCATCGCCACCCAGATGTATCCGGATGCCGATGCCAGGCCGAAGTAGGCGATGGCGGTGACCACGGCGAGCGAGGCGCCCATGTTGACCCCGAGGATGCCGGGGTCGGCCAGCGGGTTGCGCGTGACCCCCTGCATGACCGCCCCGGCGATGCCCAGTGCGGCGCCGGCGACGGTGGCGAGCAGGGTGCGGGGGATGCGCTTGGCGACCGCGGCTTCCTCCAGGGTCCCCTCCGCCCCGCCCAGGGCCGACCAGAGGTCGGACCAGGCGACGGTGCGCGAGCCGAAGGCGAGCGAGGCGACGGCGGACACCGCCAGGACGCCGACGAGCACGAACAGCCAGATCACCCTCGTGCGCGCCGGACGCCGTGCGGGGGCGGCGTCCGGCGGGCTCAGGGTCTCGATGACGGTCATTCCGCCTTTTCCGCGGCCTTGGCGAGTTCCTTGAGGTAGTCGTCGAGGACGTACGAGATCGACAGCGGCGTCGGGTTGGCCGCGGTGGCCAGGGGTGTGCTGTCGGGCAGCAGGTACACGGAGCCCTGCTGGACGGCCTTGAGCTTGGAGGTCAGCGGGTCCTTCTTCAGGGCGTCGAGCAGCTCGTTCCTGCTGTCGCCGTAGCCGGTGACGATGTCGACGTCGTTGAAGTCGTCGATGTGCTCCGCGCTCTTGCTGAGGACGAACTTCTTGGTGTCCTTGGAGGCGTCGGTGATGCTGCCCGGGATCTTCATGCCGAGGTCGGTGAAGAACTGGGTCCGGGTGTCGTGCGTGGTGTAGAAGCCGACCTCGCTCACGTCCTTGGACGAGACGTGGGTCATGAACATCGCCGACTTGCCCTTGAGCTGGGGGTACTTGGCGGCGGTCTCGGTGATCTGTCCCTCGATGCGGCCGATGAGCCGGTCGCCCTCGGTTCCGAGGCCGATCGCCTTGCTGTTCTGGCGGATGATGTCGCGCCACGGGGTGGCCCACGGCGCGTCGGGATAGGCGACGACGGGAGCGATCTGGCTGAGGGTCTCGTAGTCCTGCTCGGTCAGTCCTGAGTACGCGGCGAGGATGACGTCCGGCTCGGTGTCCGCCACCGCCTCGAAGTCGATTCCGTCGGTCTCGTCGAACAGGACGGGGGTCTTGGCTCCGAGTTCCTTCAGGCGGCCCTCGGTCCAGGGCAGTACGCCGTCGTTGTCGTCGTCGCCGAAGGTGGCCTTGGCCATGCCGACCGGCACCACGCCGAGTGCGAGCGGGACCTCGTCGTTGGCCCAGTTCACGGTGGCGACGCGCTGAGGCTTGGCGGGTATCTCCGTGGTGCCGAGCGCGTGCTCGATCGTCATCGGGAACTGCCCCGAGGCGGCGCCGCCGGCCGCGCTGCCGTCCTTGCCGTTGTCACCGCTCTCGCCACCGCAGGCGGTCAGACCGATCAGGAGGGTGGCTGCGGCGGCGCAGACTCGTAGGCGCGGAGTGCTCATGGGAACGGGGCATCACTTTCGCTCGTCACACTTAGGTAAGGCTTACCTGAGCAGACTATGAAGTTGTCGCGCGCGGCGCAATCAAGCATCTGCGACAGCGTTTGTAGCGATCGGGACACACCGAGCGCCTCGACCGGCGCTCCCGGCGCTCCGGTGGGTCAGCCGGGGCGGAATCTGCCCGACGTGATGCCCGTGGTCCTGCGGAAGGCCGCACCGAACGCGCTCGCCGAGCTGTAGCCGACCTCCTCTGCCACCTCCTCGGCGTCGGCGCCCCGGGCCAGGAGTTGCACTGCGTGCTGCGCGCGCACCGTCGCGACCCACCGGGCGAAACCGGTACCCGTCTCCGCCCGGAAGGCCCGGGTCAGCGTCCGGGCGCTGCAGCCGAGTTCGGCCGCCCAGCTCGCGAGGGTGCCCTGATGGGCGGGCGTCCTGCGCACCGCGTCGACAACCGGCCGCAGCAGCGGCGACGTCGGAAGCTGCACCAGCAACGCCCGTGCGGAGGGCCGGAGCACGTCGAGGACCATGGCCTCGGTCACTCCGCGCGACGCCTGCGGCAGGTCCGCCTCGTCGAGCCGCTCCAGGAGGAGCCGCAGCAAGGGATCGATGTCGACGGGAACGGGCTCGTCGGGCAGCGCCGACCGGGTGCCGTGCCGGAAGAAGTGCGCGCGGTAGACGGTGCCGGCGACCGCCGAGGCCGTGTGCAGCCGCCCGGCCGGCATCCACAGCCCGAGGGTGGGGGTGATGCACCACACCCGGTTGCCGACCACCACCGTCGACGCCCCGCGCTCGTTCCAGAGCAGCTCGTGCCAGGGGTGCGAGTGCTCGTTCCACTCGGTGTCGTCGGCGACGACCTCCGCGTACCCCTTGATGACGAAGGGGACGTCCACCTCGCCGGCCGCGTGTGACGGAAGTTCCCTGGTGACGCGCATGACGGCAGCCTAGCCACCGGGCCGGGGGCGCCGGCGTCCGCCGGGTGCTGGGAGCGACTGACGTCGGCACCGGCATTGGCATTGGCACCGGCGGTGACGACGAGGGTGCCGTCGACGATGCCGGAAGGAGGACCGGGGCCCTCGCCTCCTGGTAGGGCCCGGCGAGCGCGCGGAGTCCGGCCGCCGGTCCGGCCCGGTCACGTCCCCGTACAGGGGAAGCGGGGCACGTGACCGGGCCGGGCGGTGGGCGGGACAGGGGCCCCGGCGGCGGGCGGTCAGATCTTGCCCGCCAGCGGTTCGGGCGCGGTGTCGGTGGCGGGGTCCGCGGGGAGGTCGTCGGCGGGCCGGCGGGAGAGCCAGCGCAGGGCGGCGGCGCCGAGTGCGGCGTGCAGGACGCTGGCGACCACGACGGCGGCGTGCAGGCCGGTGACGAAGGCGCCCTTCGCGTCGCTGAGGGCCGCGGGGAGGAGGCCGGGCAGTCGCAGTGTCTCGTCGAGGGTGGGGGCCAGGTCGGGGCCCTGGAGGCGGAAGAGCAGGGCGGCGAGGGATCCGAGGAGGGCGATGCCCAGGGCGTTGCCGATCTCGTTGCTGGTCTCGGCGATCGCTCCGGCGGAGCCGGCGCGTTCGGCGGGCACCGCGCCGACGGCGGTGTCGGCGACGACGCTGAAGGAGATGCCGTATCCCACGCCCGCGATCACGGTGGAGGCGACGTACCAGCCGACGCCACCGGTGACGGTGGTGGGCAGGAGCAGCAGAAGCCCGCCCGCGACGGTGAAGTGGCAGGCGACGAGGGCCTTCTTCTTGCCGATCCGTTCGACGAAGGCCGGTGTCACGATGCAGGTGAGGGTGAGGACCGCCGCGCCGGGAAGTGCCAGCAGCGCCGCGTGCAGGACGCTGAGACCGAGGACCGACTGGAGGTAGATGCCGGACAGGTAGGCCGCCGCCGACCACGCCGCCAGCGGCAGCAGTCCGGTGATGATGGCGATGGTGAAGGTGCGGTCGCGGAAGAGGGAGAAGTCGATCAGCGGGTGTTCCAGGCGGCGCTGGCGGAGTGCGAAGTACACGAGGAGCGCGACGCCGGCGGCGCCCGCGAGGACGGCGGGGACGGAGAAGCCCTCCGCGGCCAGGTGCTTCACGCCGTAGATCGTCAGCAGCAGGCCGGCCGCGGAGGCGACGACGCTGAGCGGATCGACGCGGCCGGTACGGGTGGCCCGCACCTCGCGGAGCAGGATGGGCGCGAAGACCAGGAACAGCGCGATCACGGGGAGGTTGACCAGGAACACCGAGCCCCACCAGAACGGCCCGAGCAGTGCGCCGCCGACGACGGGGCCGATGGCGAAGCCGGCCGCGAACGCGGCGGCGAAGATGCCGACGGCGCGCCCGCGCTGGCGGGCGTCCGGGAACAGCTCGCTGAGCACCGCGAGGGCCGAGGGCAGCAGGGTCGCGCCGGCGACGCCCATGAGCGCCCGGCAGGCGATGAGCGTCTCCGCGTTCGGGGCGAAGGCCGCACCCGCGGATCCGGCGCCGAAGACGGCCGCGCCGGTCATCAGCAGCCTCAGGCGGCCGTAGCGGTCGCCGATGCTGCCGAAGGCGACGAGGAGGGAGCCCACGGCGAAGCCGTAGATGTCCAGGATCCACAGGGCCTGGCCGGCGGTGGGCGAGAGGGCGTCGGTGATGCTCGGCATCGTCAGGAAGAGGATCGAGCCGTCCATCGAGACCAGCAGGACCGGGCCGAGGATGACCACGAGTCCGAGCCAGGCCCGCGGCCCCGGCGGCGTGTGCGCACTGTGTCGGTTCATGCCCTTCACGCTCCGGCACCCCCGGGCCGGCAGCC
Organism: Streptomyces zhihengii; assembly: GCF_016919245.1. NCBI lineage: Bacteria > Bacillati > Actinomycetota > Actinomycetes > Kitasatosporales > Streptomycetaceae > Streptomyces > Streptomyces zhihengii. The sequence continues at coordinate 65,301 of NZ_JAFEJA010000001.1, forward strand.
ATCCCCACGCCGTGGGTACACCCGACAGGTACACCCACGCGCGGCGGGAGCGTTCTAGTCTCGGTGCATGGAGAGCCTCGGAACGTTCCTCAAGAACCGCCGGGACCGGGTCACTCCGGACCAGATCGGCCTGCGCACCTACGGCACCTCCCGCCGGGTCCCCGGCCTGAGGCGCGAAGAACTCGCCCAGCTCGCCGGTGTGAGCGCGGGCTACTACACCCGTCTCGAACAGGGGCTGGCCGAATCGGCGTCCGATCAGGTGCTCGACGCGCTGGCCCGGGTCCTCAGGCTGGACCAGGTGGAGACCCTCCACCTGCACAACCTGGCCCGGCAGTCGGCCAAGCCCGGCCTGAGCGAACCGCCCCCCGAGGAGCCCCATCCCCGCGTCCTGAGTCTCCTGGCGTCGCTGGACGAGGCCACTCCCGCCATCGTCCTCGGCAGGCGGGGGGACGTCCTGGCCTGGAACCGCACCGGGCACGCACTCGTCGCGGAGCATCTCCCCCACGAGGCGCCGCACACCGCGGACACGCGTCCCTCGATCCCCCGGATGTTCTTCCTCGACCCCCACACACGGGCGATGTACCGCAACTGGCACGACCTCGCACGGGTGCACGTCGCCTATCTGCGCCTGACCGCGGGCCGCTATCCAACCGACGCCCGGCTCGCCGCGCTGATCGGCGAACTCACCATGCACAGCGACGACTTCGCGACGATGTGGGCCACCGGCGACGTCTCCGACTGCACCACGGGGGCCGTGTATCTCCGCCACCCCACGACCGGTGCCCTGAGCATCGACTACCAGGTGTGGCTCCAGCCCGACAGCCCCGACCACCGGGTCGAGATCTACACCCCCAACGACACCGCCACCGCCGACGCCCTCCACCTCCTCGTCCCCGGCACCCACCGCCCGAAGTGAGCCGGCAGCAACGCCGAGCGGCGCCCGCACCGGGGCGGGCGCCGCACGAAAGGGGCCGGTGCCGGGGAGCGCCCCCGGCACCGCGTGTCTCAGGGCGCCACCTTCTCCTCCTCGCCGGTGAGCCCGTCGCGCGTGAGCCCCTCGCCGGTGGGCTCCTCGGCCGGCGCACCCCGCTCCTCACGCGGCAGCCACCGCACGGCGAGCAGGCCGAGGGCGAAGGTGAGGGCGGCGGCGACGCCGATCGCCGCGTGCAGACCCGTGACGAAGGCCTCCTTGGCCTGATCCGCGTCGGCGGCCGACAGGCCGGGAGCGCTGAGCGTGGTGTCCAGCGTGCCCGAGACGTCGGGGCCCTGGAGCCGGAAGACGAAGGCGGCGAGCGAGCCGAGCAGGGAGATGCCGAGCGCGTTGCCCAGCTCGTTGCTCATCTCCGCGATCGCGCCGGCCGAACCGGCACGCTCCGCGGGGACCGCCGCGACCGCGGTCTCCGCCACCAGGCTGAAGGAGAGCCCGTAGCCGACGCCCGCGACGACGGTGGAGGCGACGTAGAAGACCACACCGCCGTCGGTCCCGGTGAAGAGCAGCAGCGCGAGCCCCGCGGCCATGAAGAAGTGCGAGGCGATCAGCGCGGCGCGCTTGCCGATCCGCTCCACCACACCGGCCGTCCCCACGCAGGCGACGGTGAGCACGGCGGCGCCCGGCAGGGCGAGGAACGCCGCGACGAGCACGCCGTACCCGAGCGCCGACTGGAGGTACACGCCGCTGAGGTAGCCGGCCGCCGCCCAGGCGACCAGGGACAGGAGTCCGGTCAGCACGGCGACGGTGAAGACCCGGTCACGGAAGAGGCCCAGGTCGAGCAGCGGCTCCTCCAGGGTGAGCTGGCGGCGCACGAACCAGACCAGGACGGCGACACCGAGCGCGCCGATGGCGAGCTGCTCGACCGAGAAGCCCTCGGCGGCGGCGGACTTGACGGCGTAGACGGCGAGCAGGATGCCGATCGCCGACTGCGCGACGCTCAGCGCGTCCACCCGGCCGGGCCGGGCCTCGCGGACGTCCTTGAGGAACCTGGGGGCGAACGCCAGGAAGACCGCCACGATCGGGAGGTTGATCAGGAAGACCGAGCCCCACCAGAAGCGGCTGAGCAGCAGACCGCCGACGACCGGTCCGACGGCGAAGCCCGCCGCGAAGGTGGCCGCGAAGATGCCGATGGCGCGGGCGCGCTGGCGGGCGTCGGGGAAGAGGCTGCTGACGATGGCGAGCCCGGAGGGCAGCAGCGTCGCGCCGCCGAGGCCCATCAGCGCCCGGGAGGCGATGAGGATCTCCGGGGTGCCGGCGAAGGCGGCGCCGGCCGATCCGATGCCGAACAGGGTCGCCCCGCCCAGCAGGAACCTCAGCCGGCCGTGCCGGTCGCCGAGGTTGCCGAACGCGATGAGGAGTGAGGCCACCACGAAGCCGTAGATGTCGACGATCCACAGCGCCTGGCCGGCGCTCGGCGAGATGGCGTCGGTGATGCTCGGCATCGCGAGGTAGAGCACCGAGTTGTCCATGGCCACGAGCCCGACCAGGCTCAGGACGAGGGTGAAGCCGAGCCAGGCCCGGCGTGGTGTCGAGCTGCGCGCAGTCACTGTGGTTCCTCCATGACGAAAAACATAGGATTGATTATTCTCTTTTGGGTGAATGAACACCCGGGGACACGACGTGGCGACGACACGCCACGCGGGGAGCAGGAACAGGGAGCGGGAGATGGGCCGAGAGACCTTGCGGATCGCACTGACCGGCGCGACGGGGAAGGTGGGGGGCCGGGTGGCCGAGCTGCTGGCCCCGCACCACGACCTGCGCTGCCTGACCCGCTCCCCCGAGCGGGCGGTCCGCCGGGGGGTGCCGGGACTGGCCGTGGAGGCGGATCTGGACGATCCCGCCTCGCTGACGCGGGCCCTGGCCGGGGCGGACGCCCTGCTGGCGGTGACGTTCGACCCCTTACGGGACACTCATGACGCGCACCTCCTCGCCGCCGCCCGACGGGCCGGGGTCCGGCACGTCGTCAAGGTCTCGGCCCTCGCGGTGACCGACCCGCGGGCGCAGGACGCGATCACGCGCTGGCAGCGCGCGTGCGAGGAGCGCGTACGGGCCTCGGGGATGTCCTGGACGCTGCTGCGCCCCCGCGCGTACATGTCGAACTGCCTGGGATGGGCGGACGGCGTGCGCGACGCCGGCGTGGTGCGCACGCGGCACGGCGGCTCGCTGAACGCCTGCGTCGATCCCCGGGACGTCGCCGCGGCGGCCGCCCGGGCCCTGACCTCTCCCCGGTGTGCCGGGCGGAGTTACGCGCTGACCGGCCCCGAGGCCCTCTCCGCTCGCGAGCAGACCGCGCAGCTGTCGGAGGTGCTGGGCCTGCCGCTGCGGCACGAGGAGCTGACCGGGGCGCAGGCCCTGCGCGCTTGGCGTGCCCGTTTTCCCGACGAGCTCGCCCAGGCGCTCCTGGAGAGCACGGAGCTCCAGGCCCTCGGCGGCAAGAGCGCGGTGAGCGGCGGTGTGCGGGAGGCGACCGGCCGGGATCCCCGGACGTTCCGGTCCTGGGCGCGGCGTCATGTCGCCGCCTTCCGGCCGGAGGCCGTGACGGCCCCGGCGGCGTTGACCGCCCCGGCGGGGCCGCCGGTGGGTGCGGCGGCGACGCCCTCCGTGTAGGCGGCGCGGAGCAGGTCCGGGCCGGGGCCGGCGAGGACGGCGGGCTCGGCGAGCCCGTCGAGGACGATGAAACGCAGCAGGTCGCCGCGTGTCTTCTTGTCGATCCTCATGGTGTCCAGCAGCCGGGGCCACTGGTCGCCGCGGTAGGTGACCGGCAGGCCCACGGACTGGAGGACAGTCCGGTGGCGGTCGGCGGTGGCGTCGTCCAGCCGGCCGGTGCGACGGCCCAGTTCGGCGGCGAACACCATGCCGACGCTGACCGCCTCGCCGTGGCGCCACCGGTAGCGCTCGTTGCGTTCGACGGCGTGGCCGAGGGTGTGCCCGTAGTTGAGGAACTCCCGGCGGCCGGCTTCCCGGAGGTCCTCGGAGACGACCTCGGCCTTGACCCGCACCGCGCGTTCGATCAGCTGCGCGGTGTGCGGTCCGGCCGGGGTGCGGGCCGCCTGCGGGTCGGCCTCGACGAGGTCCAGGATCGCGGGGTCCGCGATGAAGCCCGCCTTGATCACCTCGGCGAGCCCGCCGGCGTAGTCGTCGGCCGGCAGCGAGTCGAGCGCCGCCAGGTCGCAGATCACCCCGGCCGGCGGGTGGAAGGCGCCGACGAGGTTCTTGCCCTCGGCGGTGTTGATCCCGGTCTTGCCGCCGACCGCGGCGTCCACCATGGCCAGCAGGGTGGTCGGGACGGCGATCCAGCGCACGCCGCGCAGCCAGGTCGCCGCCACGAACCCCGCGAGGTCGGTGGTCGCGCCGCCGCCGACGCCGACGATCGCGTCGCCGCGGGTGAACCCGGCCCGGCCCAGCGCCCGCCAGCAATGGGCGGCGGCTTCCGCGGTCTTGGCCCGCTCCGCGTCCGGTACCTGAAGGAGTGTCACCTCGTAGCCCTGCGCGGCCAGTTCGGAGCGGACCGCCCGCGCGGTGCCGGCCACCGCCCCGGGGTGGAGGACGGCGACGCGGCGCGCCGTTCCGAGCATCGGGCCCAGTGCGGCCGGCAGCCGGTGCCCGATCAGCACCTCGTACGGGTCCGTCCCGGCACCGGCGCCGACGGGGACGCGGACCGCGGCGGCGGCGGTCATGACGCAGTCCCGACCGGCGGGCCCGTGAGGGCGGCGAGGACCGCGTCGGCGACCTGGCCGGGGGTGCGGCCGTGGGTGGACACCACGCTCCGGGCCACGGACAGGTACAGCGGGCGCCTGACGGACATCAGTTCCAGCCACTGCTCGGAGAAGTTCTCCCGCAGCAGCGGCCGGGAGCCGTTGCCCCGCAGCCGGTCGCGCACGTCGCCGAGGGCGGCGTCCAGGAAGACCACCGGGAGTCCGCGCAGCGCCGCGCGGGTGCCGGGGTGCACGACGGCGCCGCCGCCGAGGGCGACGACACCGGAGTGCTCGCGCAGTGCCGCGGCCGCCACCTCGTGCTCCAGGGAGCGGAAGTGCGGCTCGCCCTGCTCGGCGAAGATCCGGACGACGGAGCGGCCGGTGATGCGGACGATGTCCTCGTCGGTGTCCCGTGCCGTCGTCCCGGTGCGGTCCGCGAGGATCCTCGCGACCGAGGTCTTGCCCACGCCGGGAGGCCCGACCAGCACGGCCAGGGGGGAGGTCATGCGATCTCCAGGTGGTCGAGGAAGCCGGTCACGTTGCGACGGGTCTCGGTGGTGCTGTCGCCGCCGAACTTCTCGGCCACCGCGTCGGCCAGCACGAGCGCCACCATCGCCTCGGCGACGATCCCGGCGGCCGGCACAGCGCACACGTCGGAGCGCTGGTGGTGGGCGGCGGCGGCCTCACCGGTGGTGACGTCCACGGTGGCCAGGGCGCGCGGCACGGTGGCGATCGGCTTCATCGCGGCCCGCACGCGCAGGAGTTCCCCGGTGCTCAGGCCGCCCTCGGTGCCGCCGGAGCGGCCGGAGGAGCGGCGGATGCCGTCGGCGGTGGGCACGATCTCGTCGTGCGCCCGCGAGCCCGGCACCCGTGCCAGGCCGAAGCCGTCGCCCACCTCCACGCCCTTGATGGCCTGGATGCTCATCAGGGCGCCGGCGAGGCGGGCGTCCAGCCTGCGGTCCCAGTGCACGTGCGAGCCGAGCCCGACGGGCAGCCCGTGGGCGACGACCTCGACGACGCCGCCCAGGGTGTCGCCGTCCTTGTGGGCCTGGTCGATCTCGGCGACCATCGCCTTCGAGGCGTCCGCGTCCAGGCAGCGCACCGGGTCCGCGTCGAGGCGCGCCACGTCGCCGGGCGCGGGCACCGTGCCGTGCGGGGCCCGCGCGGCGCCCAGCTCCACGACATGGCTGACGATCTCGGCGCCCACCGTCTCCCGCAGGTACGCACGGGCGACCGCGCCGAGTGCCACGCGGGCGGCCGTCTCCCGTGCGCTGGCCCGTTCGAGTACGGGACGCGCCTCGGCGAAGCCGTACTTCTGCATGCCCGCGAGGTCGGCGTGGCCCGGGCGCGGGCGGGTCAGGGGGGCGTTGCGGGCCGTGCGGAGCAGGGCCGCGGGGTCGACCGGGTCGGCCGCCATCACCTGCTCCCACTTCGGCCACTCGGTGTTGCCCACCATGACGACGACCGGGGAGCCCAGGGTGCGTCCGTGGCGCACCCCGCCGAGGAAGGTCACCTCGTCCCGCTCGAACGTCATGCGCGCGCCGCGTCCGTGGCCCAGGCGCCGCCGGGCCAGTTCGCCCGCCACCGCCTGCGTGGTGACGGGCACGCCGGCGGGCAGGCCCTCCAGTGTCGCGACGAGGGCGGGTCCGTGGGACTCCCCCGCCGTGAGCCAGCGCAGTCTGCTCATCGTGTGCCCGCTTTCCTCGAGTGCTGGTGGCCGTCGGTGCCCGCAGGGCCGTGGCCGGTGTGTGGTCGACCGCCGTGGGCGGTGGGTCGTGCGTCCGCCGGGGCCGCGAGGGCCCGTGCGGCGGCGGCCCGCATCGCGTCGAGCGGTGCCGTGGGGCAGCCCGTGAGGAGCTCGACCTGGCGTGCGGCCTGGCGGACCAGCAGGCCGAGGCCGCCCGCGGCCACGCCGCCGGCGCTCCGCCAGGCCCCTGCCAGGGCGGTCGGCCACGGGTCGTACAGCACGTCCAGGAGCACTCCCGGCGGCGAGGGGACGGCCGCGGCCAGTCGGTCGGTGGCGCCGCGGGGGGTGGTGGAGACGACCAGGGGCGCGCGCAGCCCTTGGTCCGCCCGGTCCCAGGGGGCGGTGCGCACCGCCAGACCCAGGCGCTCGCCGCAGGCGCGCAGCTCCGCCGTGCGGGCGGCGTCGCGGCCGTAGACGGTCACCTCGTCCGCGCCGTGTGCGTGCAGCGCCGCGAGCGCCGAGGCGGCGGTCGCGCCGGCGCCGAGCAGGGCCGCGGACACGCCCTTCGGCACGCCCAGTTCGGCCAGGACGGCGGTCATCCCGGGGACGTCGGTGTTGTCACCGGTGCGCCGCCCGTCCGGGTGGAGCAGGACGGTGTTCACCGCCCCGACCGCGGCGGCGAGGCCGCTCACCTCGTCGAGCAGCGGGAGCACGGCGCGCTTCAGCGGCATGGTGAGCGACAGGCCGGCCCAGTCGGGCCCCAGCCCGTCCAGGAACGCGCCGAGCCGGTCCCCGGTCACCTCGTAGCGGCCGTACGTCCAGCCGGTGAGGCCGAGCGCCGTGTGGGCCGCGCGGTGCAGGCGGGGCGAGAGGGAGTGCGCGATGGGCGAGCCGAGGACCGCCGCCCTGCGCCGCGCGGGCGCCGTGACCGGTTCCGTGGCCATCAGGGGCGCTCCGGGACGGTGTAGTCGGGGAAGAGCCGGGCCATTTCGCCGTGGAAGCCGGGGAAGGTCTTCGTCACGCAGTAGGGGTCGTCGAGGGTCAGCGGGACGCGCGCGGCGAGGCCCAGGACGGAGAAGGCCATGGCGATCCGGTGGTCGCGGTGGCAGGCGATCCGGGCGGGGCGCGGGGTGCCGGGGTGCACGACGACCGAGTCCTGCGTCTCGTCCACCCGGATGCCGCAGGCGCGCAGGTTCTGCGCCACCGCGGCGATGCGGTCCGATTCCTTGAACCGGGCGTGCCGCACGCCCCGGATGGTCACGGGGGCGTCGGCGAGCGGGGCGACGGCGGCGAGGGTCATGAAGGTGTCCGAGATGTCGCCCATGTCGAGGTCGAAGCCGCCGCGCACGGTGCCTGTGCCCGTCACGGAGACGGCGCTGTCCGTGATCTCCACCTCGGCGCCCAGGGCGCGGAGCGCCTCCGTGAACCGCAGATCGCCCTGGACGCTGCGCCCGCACAGCCCGGGCACCGTCACGCGGTGGCCCGTCACCGCGGCCGCGGCGAAGACGTACGAGGCGGTGGAGGCGTCGGGTTCGACGACGAGGGCGGTGGCCCGGTAGCCGCCGGGCCGTACCTCGATCACACCGCCGGCGGTCTCCTTGACGTCGGCGCCGAAGCGCCGCATCAGGGACAGCGTCATGTCGAGGTAGGGCCGGCTGACCGAGTCGCTCAGGTCGGCCCGGACCGGCTGTCGCATCAGCGGGGCGGCCATCAGCAGCCCGCTGAGGAACTGGCTGCTCATGGAGGAGTCGACCGTCAGTTCGCCGCCCTCCAGCCCGCCGGCGCGGACGGTGAGCGGGAGGCGTCCCGGGACGGGGGCGTCCAGGCCGGCGCCGAGCCCGGCCATGGCCCGCATCAGGGGGCCCAGCGGGCGGGCGCGCAGCTGTGCGGAGCCGTCGAAGGTGAAGGTGCCCACGCCCGTCGCGCTGTACGGGGGCAGGAACCGGGCCGCCGTGCCCGCGTCCGCGCACCACACCCGTGCCGTGCCGACGGGGCCGCGGCCGGTGCCGGTCACGTCCCAGTACTGGTCGCCGGGGCTGGGGGCGACCCGTGCTCCGAGGCCGGTGACGGCCTCCCGGAACGCGAGGGTGTCCTCGCTGATCAGCGGGGCCCAGAGCCTGCTGGTGCCGGGGGCGGCGGCGGCCAGCAGCAGGGCCCTGGTGGTGATGCTCTTGGAGCCCGGGACGCGCGCGGTCAGCGGACGCGGCCGGGACGGCTGCCGCGTCATCGGCGGGCCGCCCGTGCCACGGCGTTCTCCGCTTCGGCGGCGATCGCTTCCGGGGTGAAGCCGAACTCGCGGAAGAGCAGGGCGCCGTCCGCCGAGGCCCCGAACCGCTCCAGCGAGATCACGCCGCCCGCCTCGCCCGCGATGCGCTCCCAGCCGAGGCCGATGCCGGCCTCGACGGTCACCCGGGCGCGCACGCCGGGGGGCAGCACCTCGTCGCGGTAGGCGCGGTCCTGTTCCATGAACCACTCCAGGCAGGGCAGCGACACCACGCGGGTGGGGATGCCCCGCTCCTGGAGCAGCTCGCGCGCGGCGATGGCGAGCGCGACCTCGGAGCCGGTGGCCACGAGCAGGGCCCGCGGCGCGCCGCCCTCGGCCTCGCGCAGGACGTAGCCGCCGCGCGCGGCCCGCGCGTCGGGGGCGAGGACGGGCAGGCCCTGGCGGGAGAGCACGAGTCCGTGCGGGGCCGGGTCGGTGCGGCGGCGGCGCAGGATCTCCGCCCAGGCCGTCGCGGTCTCGTTGGCGTCGGCGGGGCGGACGACGTTCAGGCCGGGGATCGCGCGCAGGGAGGCGAGGTGTTCGACCGGCTGGTGGGTGGGGCCGTCCTCGCCGAGCCCGATCGAGTCGTGGGTCCACACGTAGGTGACCGGCAGCCGCATCAGCGCGGCGAGCCGCACGGCGGGGCGCATGTAGTCGGAGAAGACCAGGAAGGTGCCGCCGTAGACGTGGGTGGAGCCGTGCAGCACCACGCCGTTCATCACGGAGGCCATGGCGTGCTCCCGGATCCCGAAGTGCACCGTGCGGCCGTACGGGTCGGCCTGCGGCAGGGGGTTGCCGGCGGGCAGGAACGAGGAGGCGGGGTCGATCGTGGTGTTGTTGGATCCGGCGAGGTCGGCGGAGCCGCCCCACAGCTCCGGCAGCAGCGGCCCCAGGGCCGCGAGCACCGCGCCGGACGCCGCGCGGGTCGCCACGGTGGTGCCGGCTTCGAACGAGGGGAGCTTGTTCTCCCAGCCCGCCGGTAACTGCGCCCGGGTGATGCGCTCGTACTCCGCGGCGCGGGCGGGGTGGCTGTGCTGCCAGTGCGCGAACCGCGCGTTCCAGGCGGTGCGTTCGGCGCGGCCGCGGTCGAGGGCGGTGCGGGTGTGGGCGAGCACCTCGTCCGGGACGTGGAAGGTGAGGCCCGCGTCGAGGCCGAGCAGCGTCTTGGTGGCCGCCACCTCCCCGTCGCCGAGCGGGGCGCCGTGGGCGGCGGCGGTGCCGCGGGCGCGGGGTGCGGGCCAGGCGATGACGGAGCGCGCGGCGATCAGGGAGGGTCTGCCCCGCTCCCGCTGCGCCGCGAGGAAGGCGTCGTGCAGGGCGACGGGGTCCAGGTCCCCGTCGGGCCCGGGCTCGACCCGCTGCACGTGCCAGCCGTAGGAGGCGTACCGCTGCTCGACGTCCTCCGAGATCGCGGTGGCGGTGTCGCCCTCGATGGAGATGTGGTTGTCGTCCCAGAGCACGACGAGGTTGCCCAGCTTCTGGTGACCGGCGAGGGACGACGCCTCGGCGCAGACGCCCTCCTGGAGGTCGCCGTCGCCCGCGACGACCCAGACCGTGTGGTCGAAGACGGACGCGCCGTCCGGGGCGCCGGGGTCGAACAGGCCGCGCTCGTAGCGGGCGGCCATGGCCATGCCCACCGCGTTGGCGACGCCCTGTCCGAGCGGCCCGGTGGTGGTCTCCACCCCGGGGGTGTGGCCGTGCTCCGGGTGTCCGGGGGTGCGGCTGCCCCGGCGGCGGAACTCCTTCAGGTCGTCCAGGCTCAGCGGATAGCCCGCCAGCATCAGCTGGACGTACAGGAGCGCGCTGGCGTGGCCCGCCGAGAGGACGAAACGGTCCCGGCCGGCCCAGCCCGGGTCGGCGGGGTCGTGGCGCATGACCTTCTGGAACAGGACGTGGGCGACCGGTGCGAGGCTCATCGCGGTGCCGGGGTGGCCGTGCCCGGCGTGCTGCACCGCGTCCATCGCCAGGGCGCGGGCGACGTCGACGGCCCGCTGGTCGAGGGCGGTCCACTGTGCGGAGCGCCGGAAGGTGTCCTCGGCACGCCGCGTCGGCTGCTCCGGTGCGGTCTGCGGTGGTGACTGCATGGGTGTCGTCCCTACGGAGTTCGGCGGTCCGGGAGAACCGCGGGAGTGGTCGGGAGGCGGTGCGGAACAGCACGGTGCGGAGCTGCTGCGGGAAGCGGGTCCGGGGGGAGGTCCCTCTCCGGGGGCCGGCCTCGGGGCCGGGGCGGCGGCGGAGCGCCGGGCGGTCGGGGCCGGTTCGCGAGGAGGCCGGCGGCGGTGCCGGGCCGTTCCCCGGCCGCCCCTCAACGCTAGGGGCCCGGCGGGCGTGGCCCAAGGCGGACTTCGATAACGGGGGCCCGCACGGCGCGGCGGGCGGGGATCCGGTGACCGCGGCCGTCCGGACGACACGTGGCGGGGGCTCTCGCCTCCCGCGCGGTGCCCGCCCGGTCAGGGCGGTCGTCAGCCCGCGGCACGGGGGAGCTGCCGGGTCCGGCCGTCCAGGACGGCGACGGCGTGGGCGACGGAGGCGAGGGTGACGTGCCGGTGCCAGCCCTGGAAGGAGCGCCCCGTGAAGTCCCGGATGCCCACCCGCTCCGCGACGCCGGCGCAGTCCTCGCCCACCCGGTGGGTGAGCTGTCTCAGGCGGGTCAGGTGCTCCAGCGGGAGTGCGGTGAGGTTGGAGAGCCACAGCTCGCCCGGCCACGGGGCGCCGTACGTGCCCATGCCGAGGAGCACCAGGGGCCGTGGGGCCGGGTGCTTGCCCTGCCCCGGGAGCCGGGGCAGGGCCACGCGTACGTGGGCCGCGAGGGGGGTGTCCTCCCCCGCGCCCGGCGTCGGGGGCGCCCCCGGTACCGGCCGCCGCAGGGTGCGGGCCAGGCCCATGATCCGGTGCGCGGTGAGCGTGGTCTGCTCCCTTCCGGCCGGGGCGAGATCCGTCGCGACGAGCGGGGTGTCGGGTCCGACGCGCACCAGGAGCGGGAGGTGTCCGGCGGCGGTCAGTTCGAGCAGCGGTTCGGGAGCCTCGCCCAGGTCGAGGACGGTGGGCCGGGCCCGCAGGCCCCAGCCCGCCGCCGTCTGACGGGCGGCCTCGACCGCGCATTCGGCCAGGCCCTCCGCGCTCGCTCCCTCCGGGATGGCCGCCTGCGAGCGCCGCGGGGCGTCCCTGAGCCAGGAGGAGGACAGCTGCAGGCGCCAGTTGACGGGGACGCTCGCGGACTCCGAGGCCGCCCAGACCCCGATGGCGCGCTGCGCGTTCAGGGTCTGCCCGAGGGCCGGCGAGTAGTGCCGCTCCACACCGACGGAGTTGCGCCCGGCCTTGGGGATGGTCATGGGAGCCACCACCCACGCCCGGGTCGGCAGGGCGGTCTCCACGGCCTCGGCGAGTGCCCGGCGGATGGGCATCCAGTCCCAGGTGGAGTCGCAGATGAAGTGGTGCAGGTTCTGCTCGGACACGTCGTCCCCGAGCAGGTTGGCGATGTTGCGTATCGACTTGCGTCCCCGGATGGACAACAGGCCGTTCAGGTACTGGATGCCCTTGCGGCGCTGGTCGCTGCGCGGGAGCGAGGCGAACACCTCGGAGGTCAGCTCGGCGAGCACCGTGTCACGGGATGCCGAGACGGGCGGAGCCGGTCTCGGGCGGCCGGCGCGTACGTCGTACGGATGTAAATCGATCATGGCGTCCTCACTGTTGCCCGAGGGCGGACCGTTCGGTCTCCAGGCGGCGGTAGAGGTAGGCGGCGGAGGCCAGCGTCATGTGGTGATGCCAGCCGGGGAAGGAACGGCCCTCGAAGTCGAGGAGCCCGAGCTCGTTCTGGACGTCCCGGACGGCGGCCTCGGTCACCGAGGTGCGCCGCGCGAGGGCCCGGACACCGGCCGGTTCGTCACGGAGCGAGGTGACCCAGTACCAGGAGGGCCGTCCCGGTGAGGCGGAGACCTCCGCCACGAGCCGGTGGGTCTGGTGCACGGCGGGCGCGGTCCGGCCCGGCGGCAGCAGGCGCACCACGGCCGACACCGTCTCCGGGCGGCCGGGCAGCGCGGTGGGCGTCCTGCGGCGGCGGGCCGCCACCAGGCTCTCCGCGTCGCCGGCGGGGGCGAAGGACGAGGACGGGCGGGAGCCGTGGGGCGTCGTCCCGGCGAGCGGCTGCCCCGGCGGCACCTCGACGACGAAGTCCCTGCCCCTGCGGGTGAGATGGGCTGCCACCTGGTGCGCGTACGGGGCGAAGTCGCGGCCCAGCACCAGGGGGACGGACTCGGCCACGCCGGCGGCGGCGAGCTCCTCGGTCATCTCCAGGACGAGCGCCCAGGCGGGCCGGGGCCGCACTCCGTCCGGGATCCGCGCGCGCCGGCGGCGTTCGGGGTCGCCGCACCAGGTGTCGTCGAGGAGGAGCCGCCAGGCGACCGGGATGCTGCTCCCCGGGCCGGACAGGAACAGACCGATCCCGACCTGGCAGTTCACCCGCCGGCCGGTGCCGGGCAGGACGCCCGGCCGCAGCCCCACCGAGTGGCTGCCCCGCTTGCGCAGCAGCACGGGCTTCGCCGTCCACACCGCGTCGGGGATCAGCTCCGCGGCGATCCGGGCGAGCTCCACCCGCGCGGGCCCCCAGTCCCAGGGGCTGGAGGTGATGAACTGCTGCAGCGCCTGCGGAGCGGTGTCGGACAGGTCGAGGTTCTGGGCCATCCGGCGCACCGTCTTGCGGCCCGATGTGCTCAGCAGCCCCCGCAGATACGCGGCCGCCCAGCGGCGCTGGTCGCTGCGGGACAGATACCCGAAGACCCGCTCCCCGTAGGCGGCCAGGCCTTCCGGGCTGCCGTCCCGAGCGCATCGCGGTGCGCTCAGCACGGCAGTGGCCTGTGCGGACATGACTGTCTCCTTGGTCGATGCGGAGCGGCCGGAGCCGCCGACCTAAAACATAATGATGATTCTTCTTCTTTGGAAGTCCGAGAGTGCCCTGCGGGTACAACTTCGTCAACTCGCCGTTGTGGACGGCACAGGAGCCATGGAGCGTTGGGACCTGACCCATGAACGGCCGATGAACACGAACAGGAGGTCGCGGTGGCACCGGACACAGGAGGACCGAGGGCTGCACGGCAGCAGGAGAGGGCCGTGCTGACCCGAAGCGCCCTGCTGGACGCCGCCGCACGCGAGGTCGACGCGCACGGCTACGGCTCCGTGGCCATGCGCCACGTCGCGCGGGCGGCCGATGTCACGACCGGCGCGCTCACCTTCCACTTCCCCACGAAGAGCGACCTGTTCGCGGAGGTCGCCGAGCTCGGTCTCACCCGGATGAGGGAACGGGCCGACGAGGTCGCACGGCTTCCGGTGGCACCGCTGCGCAGGATCTCCCTGCTCGTCCTCGCCCTGCTGGAGCTGCTGCACGACGACGTCGTGGCCCGCGCGGCCGTACGGCTCTCACGGGAGCTCCCGGGCACCGGCGACTGGTCGGACTCCTGGCTCCCGGTGGGCCGGGAGATGCTGCGAAGGGCCGACGAGGCGGGGCAGTTGCGGGAGGGGGTGACGCCCGACGCGGTGGCGGAGATGACCTTGCACCTGGTGGCGGGGACGGAGATGTGCGCACACGGCGGCGCCCCGGCCTCCGACGTTGGTGACGGCGACGGGGGGGCCGGGGGCGGGGCCGGCGGGGCGCGCTTCGCCGCGCTCTGCGACCTGCTCCTCTACGGCGCCTCGGCCCTCCGGCCGCCCGGTCCGGCCCCGGACCCGCCCCGTACGGCATCGCCGCGGACTGCTTCTGGCGAAAACACATAAGAAGCATTATTCTTTTCTTCGTCAGCGGGGGGCGGTGCTCGACGCCATCCTCCCGGGGGGTGGGAAGAAGCAGTCCAGGGGAGCGATGACCGACATGACCAGGGGCACAGGCTTACTGCGGGACAAGGTCGTCATGATCACGGGAGCGTCCAGCGGGATCGGCGCGGCGGCCGGGCGGGTGTTCGCGGCCGAGGGCGCGACCGTGGTCCTCGTGGCGCGGCGCGCGGAGAAGCTGCACGAACTGGCCGCCGAGATAACGGCGGCAGGAGGCCGCGCGATGGTGACGGCCGGGGACGTGACCAGGGAGACCGACATGGCGCAGGCGGTCGCCGGGGCGGTCTCCCGGTTCGGGCGGCTGGACGGCGCCTTCAACAACGCCGGGCACACGGCGGCCGGGGGCCTGCTGCACGAGACGGACCCCATGGTCTTCGAGCAGGTCATGGACGTGAACGTCAGAGGCGTGTGGAACTGCATGCGCCACCAGATCCCCGCGATGCTCGGCTCCGGCCGCCCGGCGGCGATCGTGAACACCTCCAGTGTGGCAGGGGTGCTGGCCGCCGGGGCGTCATCCGCCTATGTCGCGGCCAAGCACGCGGTCCTGGGCCTCACCCGGGCGGCCGCCGCCGAGTACGGGGTACGCGGAGTGCGCGTGAACGCCCTGGTGGTGGGCAGCACCCGCACCGAGATGATGGACCAGGTCCTCAAGGACGTCCCCGCCCTGGAGGAGGCGTTCGTCGGGCGCTCGGTCCAGAAGCGGATGGCCGCGCCCGAGGAGATCGCGCACAGCGCCGCCTGGCTCTGCAGCGACCGGGCGTCCTTCGTCACGGGCACCGCGATGCCGGTCGACGGCGGCTGGACCGCCGCCTGACACCGCACGGCCGGCGGCCCGCACTCCCCCACCGGGGCGGGTGCGGGCCGCTTCGTGGTTCCGTCGTTTCGCCGCTTCGCGGCTTCGTGGCTTCGTCGCCTCGTGGCTTCGTCGCTTCGTGGCTTCGTGGCTTCGTCGCTTCGTGGCTTCCGGGAGAACGCGGGAGGTGAGGGGCCGCCACCGCCCGGCGCCTACACCGGGGACGCCACCAGCAGCGCGCCGTCCTCCCGGGCGCCCGGGAGGACGGCGGAGAGCCGCTCCGGCCGCCGGGCGAGCCGCACCGCCGCCGACAGGCACCGGACGCCGTTCTGCCACAGGGCGACGTCCGCGTCGCGGTGGCCGTCCGGGGCCGGGTCCGCCAGCACCGCCTCCACCCGGCACGGCGCGTCGAGTTCGACGTAGCGATGGAAGGCGGTCTCCATGCCGGCGACCGACAGGCGGTGGCCGGCCGGCAGCATGAGCGCGGCCTGCCGGGCGGCCTCCAGGAGGAGCAGACCCGGCGCGTGGTCGAGCGGGTGGTCGAAGAAGAGGGGATGCGCGGTGTCCACCCGCAGCAGCCAGTCGAGGCCGTCCGCGGGGCTGAGGACCACGTCGCGGCACCGGGTGCGCCCGAGGACGGACGGCGGGATCGGCGCGGCCGGGGCGGGCGGCAGGACGGCGACGGCGTCGGGGGTCGCGTATCCCGCCCGCAGCCGCTCGTAGACGGCCGGGGACTGCACGGTCAGGCGCGTGGTGCACGCGGCCAGCGGACTCCCGCCCTGCACCACGGAGATGGACAGCGTCAGCGCCGACACCCGCGGGCCCCGGCGCGCCGACTCCAGGCAGGTGACGCGGAGTTCGAGCCCTCCCGAACGGTCTCTGGCCGTCAGCGCCGCCGGCGTCAGCTCGTATCTGAAGGTGTCCCAGAGCAGGCGGTACCCCAGGGGGATGGCGTACCCGCTGTGGCACAGCAGAGGCAGGGACTGGCGCACCGTCTCGGTGAGCAGCAGCGGGTCGAGCGCGGTCGTCCCGGTGGCGTAGCATCCGTGCGCCTCGGGCCAGTGGGCCGAGACGACGAAGCCGTCGCTCCCCGCGGGCCGTAAGCCGGTCAGGAGCACTTCGGCGGGGCGGGCTTTGTGGACGAGCTCCCCGGACACGAACACGGGACGCGGAGCGAGGGTGGCGGCACTGGTGCTAGGCATAGGTACTCCCGGAAGGTACGGATACGAAGCGCATGTGCACACGCGCCGAGAGGTCAGTGCGGCGCGAGCGGAGACGAAAGGCCAGGTGGGCGCGGTCAGCCTGGACGGCGCTGGCCCTGGGAGATAACATAAGGATTATTCTTTTTTTTGTCTAGGTCGTACCGACCGGCTCACGCGAGAGGCATGGGGTGGAACGTCAGATGCAGGAACGAGCAGTCCACACGCGCGAATTGCTGCTTCGTGCGGCGGCGGAGGAGTTCGACGCCGCCGGGTACGCCAGCACGGGGCTCAGCAAGATCGCGAAGCGGGCCGGTCTGACGGTGGGAGCCCTGTACTTCCACTTCGAGTCGAAGGAGGGCCTCGCCAAGGCGGTGATGCGGGCGCAGCCGCAGAGCATCGAGCCGCATCTCGACAGCGAGGGGCTGCAGCGCCTCGTGGACATCACCCGGGTGTGGGCGCAGCAGCTCCTGCGCGATCCGCTGCTGCGCGCCGGCGTGCGGCTCTCGGTGGAGCAGGGCGGCTTCGGCGTCCAGGACATCACCTCCTTCCTGCAGTGGCGGGACACCATGGAGGAGTGTCTGCGTGACGCGCGCGAGAGCGGCGAGCTGCTCCCCCGGACCGACCCGGCGCGGGTGGCCGAGTTCATCGTCAGCGCGTGTACGGGCGTGCAGTTGTACGCGCAGCTGGTGAACGGGCGCAGGGACCTGCCGGAGCGCACCGTCGAGATGTGGCGGCTGCTGCTCCCGGGGATCGCCACGCCCGGCACGCTGCCCCGCATCGACCTCGCGCCGTGGCCCGGCGAGTCCTGACCCACGGCTCACCGGGCCCGGCACGCCGCCCCGTCCGGCGTCAGCGGCCGGCAGGCGACTCCGGCAGCTCCAGCACCTCGGGCGCCTCCCGGTTCCAGGGGAAGCCGCGGTGCAGCTGGAGCGCGGACGGCACGGCGGCTTCGGTGAGGAGCGCCACGGCCGCCAGGACCCCGGGCTCCGGCTCCAGTTCCAGGAACCGCCACCCGAGCGCCTCCCCGTCCTCGGGGGGACGGAAGTCCAGGACCCCCCGCTCGTCGTGCAGCGTGAAGGCGAAGCTGTCGAAGGGAAGCGCGAGCCCGAGGCCGCGCGCCTTCGAGTACGCCTCCTTCAGCGTCCACAGCCGCAGTGTCCGGCAGTCCCGGAGGCGGCCCGGCGCGGCCCGCGTCACCCAGTCCCGCTCCTCGCGGGCGAAGGTGTCGATGATGGCCTCCAGCCCCTGCTCGCCGCGGTCGACCCGCTCCACGTCGACGCCGATCCGGTGCCGGCGCACCACGCCCAGCAGGTTGTAGCCGCCGGCGTGCGACAGGTTGAAGTCCAGCTCCGGTCCGCCGCGGGGCAGCCCGTGGACCGGCGGGCGCAGGAAGGGCCGCCCCCGCGGGGAGCGCAGGATGACGGCCTCCGCCTCGGGCAGACCGCTCTCCAGGGCGAGGACCCGCCGTACGAGCGCGTGGGCGACCAGGTACTGGCGCCGGTCGTGCGGGAACAGGAAGCGGCCGGCGGTCTCCTGCTCCTGCCCGTCCAGCCAGCGCCGGGCCAGTGTGTCGGCGAGCCCCGGGTCGAGCTCGTCGTTGGAGCAGAACCAGAGGGTGACGGGGCCGGTCTCCTCCGGCGGTGCCGCTTCCCCGGCGGGGAGGCCGCCGGGTGCCGGCCCGCGGGCGCCCGCCTCGCGCCGCTCCAGGAGGAGCCACACGGCCTGCCCGCGTTCCAGGGCTCCGGCCTTGAACCGGGTGATGATCTCTCGTTCGTCCATGGTCCCCGCCCGTCACAGCCGGTGCGGCAGGCGGGTGAGCGCCTCGTCCACGGAGATCCGGTCCTCGCGCACCGCGTCGAGGAGTGCCCCCACTTCCTCGGCGGCCTCCGGGCCGGCGGCCGGGGGCGGGCCGGCGGTGGGGAAGTTCGCCACATGGGCGGCCATCGCGGCGAGGTTGGGGTGCTCGCAGGGGCTGACCACGCGCTCGTCCATGCCGTACGCGTCGTTGACGGCCGCGGCGAACTTCGCGGCGCGGATGGAGTCCACCCCCAGCAGCTCGAACGGGGTGGCCGGGTCGATGGCGTCCGGCTCGCAGCCCAGCATGCCGGCCAGCCGCTCGCGCAGGACGCCGAGGATCTCCCGCACGGCGGCCTCGTCGGCCACGGCGCCGGCTTCCGCGCCGCTGTCACCTGCCTCGCGGGCCACGAGAGCGGCGAAGGCCAGCGGGGTCGGGTGCCCGGCGAGCGCGGTGGCCGTGAGCGCGGTCCCGAAGCGCCGGTTGACGAGGGACACGAACCGCACGGCCGGCACCGATCCGACGCCCAGCGCGCGGAACGACTGCGCGGGGTCGATCCGCCCGGGATCCAGGTTCAGCACGCCGGCGAGTTCGCTCACGACGGCGGCCACCACGGCGGCCGGTGCGGTGCCGGGTTCCGTCACGGCGCGGGACTGGTCGAGGGGTGGCATGGGTGGTCTCCGCATCAGAGAGGTCGGTCGGGGAGGGGGCGGGGGGCCCGGCGGCACGGGTGCCGGGGCCCGCACGGCGGCGGTGCCCCGGGCCCGGTGGTGTGTCCGGGCCCGGGGAGTGGCCACCGCGGTTGGGCCGGTGATGAGTTCGGGCCCGAGGGGGGGCGGCGGTGTGTCCGCGCCCGGGGGCCGGCGGTGTGTCCGGGCCCGGGGGCCGGCGGTGTGTCCGGGCCCGGGGGCCGGTCAGCCGACGCGCGCTCCGGCCAGGTGGTCGAGGAGTGCGGCGATGACACCCGGTCCGTCCTGGGTCAGCACGGACTCGGCGTGGAACTGCATGGAGGCGAAGCCGGCGGCCCGCAGTCCGTGCACCTCGCCGGTCGAGGGATCGCGGCTGACCCGGACGCGCCCGTGCACGGGGTGGTCGAAGTCGTCCGCGTCGGCGTGGGCGGCGAAGGTGTTGTAGAAGCCCACCCGCGCGCGCCCGCCGAACCAGTCGATCTCGTGCTGCACGCCCTGGTTGGGCACCGGCCTGCGGTGCAGCGGCAGGCCCAGGAGGGTGCTCAGCACCTGATGGCTCAGGCACACCGCCAGGAAGGGCCGGCCCCGCGCGAGCAGGGCGGTGGCCGCGTCCCGCAGGTGGGCGATCTTGGGGTGGTCCCGCTCCCGCGGGTCGCCCGGTCCGGGGCCCAGGATCACCAGATCGTGCCCGGCCGCGTCGTACGGCTCGTCGAAGCGCCGCACCGTCACCTCGTAGCCCAGGGCGCGCACCTGATGGGCGATCATCTCGGTGAAGGTGTCCTCCGCGTCCACGATGAGGACCTTCTGGCCCGTCGGCGCCTTCCGTCCCGCGGCGGGCCGCTCCCCCGCGGCGGGGCCGCGCAGCCAGAAGTCGGCGATCGTCTCGTTGCGCCGGTCGAGCGCCGCGCGGACCTGCGGGTGCGTGCCGAAGCGCACGGGCTCGGGCCCGCCGAGCGCCGCGAGCAGCCCCGCCGCCTTGGCCCGGGTCTCGCGCACCTCGGACATCGGGTCCGAGTGGCGCACCAGGGTCGCGCCCGTGCCGATGCTCATCCGGCCCGAGGCGTCGATGTCCGCGGTGCGGATGAGGATGGACGAGTCGAGGGTGCGCAGGCCCGCGCCGTCCCGGCCGATGAGGGCGGCGACCCCGCTGTAGTAGCCGCGGCCGACGGGCTCGTAGCGCTGGATCACCCTGGCCGCGTTCTCCAGCGGGGAGCCGGTCACGGTCGGGGCGAAGAGCGTCTCGCGGAGGATGTCGCGGACGTCGCGCGCGGTCCGGCCCTCGATGAAGTACTCGGTGTGCGCCAGGCGCGCCATCTCCTTGAGGTACGGGCCGACGACGCGGGCGCCCGACGGGCAGACCCGGCCCATCATCTTCAGTTCCTCGTCGACGACCATGTAGAGCTCGTCGGCCTCCTTGCGGTCCGCCAGGAACGCGAGGACCCCGTCGAGGCTGGGGCCGTCGGAGGGGTAGCGGTAGGTGCCGCTGATGGGGTTCATGACGGCCACGCCGCCGTGCACGCTGATGTGGCGCTCCGGTGTGGCGCCGACGAACGTGCGCCCGCCCGTGTGCACGAGGAAGGTCCAGTAGGCGCCGGCCTCGCGCTCCAGGAGGCGCCGGAAGACGGCGAGGGCGGTCTTGCGGGAGAAGCCGGGGAGCTGGGCGGTGAAGGAGCGTTTGATGACGAAGTTGGCCCCTTCCCCGGTGCCGATCTCGTCGTCGATCACACGGCGCACGATGTCCGCGTAGTCCGCGTCCGGCACGTCGAAGGTGCCGTCGGTCCAGGTGACGGGACCGCCGGGGATCAGGGGCAGCGCGGTGCCGAGCGGCACGGCGGCCTGCTCCCGTACGGTCATGGCGAGGAGCGGCTCGCCGTCGTCGTGCGCCGTGAAGCCCCGCTCGGTGATCTGCCCGTAGGGGATCAGGACCAGCAGGTCGTGTCCCGCGCCGGGCGCCGGGCCCTCGTCGAGCGGCAGGTCCCCGAGGGCGGCGACCTCCGCGATGTCGCCGAGCAGGATCTCCAGGGTGTCGGCGCCGGCCTGCTCGGGCCGGTGCAGCAGGGCGAAGGCGTCCGTGCCGCCGTCCAGGATCCGGTGCAGGAGTTCGGGCACGGGATGCGGTGCTGCCATGGTGTTCCCCCTCTGGGCGGGTGCTGCGGGCCGGGCGGCGTTCACCGGGCTGCCCCGGCCCCGGCGGCATCCGCCGGCACGTCCGCGGGCCCCCCGAGTGCGGCGAGCGCGGCCCCTGCCGTGAGCACCCGGCCGGCCCGCCGGGCGACGTAGTTCAGGGCGAGGCGGTGGTCCTCGGCCGAGAAGTCGGCCACGGCGTCGGCCACCAGGAAGGGCTGGATGTCGTGCGTGTAGGCGTCCACCGCGGTCATCAGGACGCCGATGTGCGCGTACACGCCGCAGACGATCAGCTGGTCGCGCCCGTGGCGGCGCATGCGCTCCAGCAGGTCGGACCGGTGGAAGGCGCTGTACCGCCACTTGGTGAACGTCCAGTCGCCGGGCCGGGGTTCGAGCCCGGGGACGATCCTGCGGTGCTCCGGGGTCGGGTCCATGCCCGGCCCCCAGAAGTCGCGCAGCAGGCCGCGCTGTTCGGGGGTCATGCCTCCGGGCTGGGCCGTGTAGGCCACGGGGACGCCGAGCGCGGCGCAGCGCTCCCGCAGCAGCACGGCGTTGGCGACCAGGGCGCCGCCGGGTTCGCCGGTGCGGGGGAACGGTCCGAGGAAGAACTCCTGCATGTCGTGCAGGAGCAGCACGGCCCGCTGCGGATCGGGAACCCAGTTCACCGTGTTGCCGGGAAGATCGGCTTCCCCGGGCATGGGGTACGGCTCGACGGGCGGTATGTGGGGCATGGACGGTGACGTCCTTTCCGTGCTCGGTGGTCAGGGACGGGTGGGGGCGTGGGGGTGTGGGGGTGTGGGGGGATGCCGGGGGGGCGTGGGGGATGCGGGGGTGTGGGGGGCTGCAGGGCCGGCGGAGGTGCCGGACGGGAGGGGACGGGACGGGAGGGGACGCGAAGGGCCGCGGGCGGGGCGGTGGGGGGCGGGCGCCGTCGCCGCGCAAAAGCGGGGGGGTCGACGACGGCGGACGCGCCCCGGCCCGCGGCAGCACCGGGGGAAACGCTCAGCCGCGCCAGGCGGAGACGACCTCGACCGCCTGCTGCGGATTGAGCCGCGGGTCGCAGAAGCTCAGGTACTTCTCCCCGAGACGCCCCAGCTCACCGGCGTCGTGCACGCACTCGGTCACGACCTCCGGGGTGGTCTCCAGGTGGAGTCCGGCGGCGACGCCGCCGTTCTCCGTCACGGCCTCCTGGAAGGCGAGGACCTCCTGGACGACGGTCGTCACGTACCGGGTCTTGGCGCCTTCCGGGCCGCTGACGGTGTTCCCGTGCATGGGGTCCGAGAGCCACAGCACCGGATGCCCCGCGTCGCGCACCACCTCGACCAGGCCGGGAAGCACGCGGGCGGCGTTGTCCGCCCCCATCCGCGCGATGAGCGTGAGGCGGCCGGGACGGCGCTGGGCGTCGAGGCGGTCGCACAGGGCGAGGATCTCGTCGGGTGTCATGGTGGGCCCGACCTTGACGGCGACGGGGTTGGACACGGCTGCGAGCAGGGCGATGTGCGGGCCGTCGAGCTGTCTGGTCCGCTCCCCCACCCACGGCCAGTGGGTCGAGGCGAGCAGCAGGGAGCCGTCCGACTCGCGCCGCAGCATGGGCAGTTCGTAGTCGAGGAGCAGCGTCTCGTGGCTCGTCCAGACCGGTGCGTCGAGGCCCCGCTGCCGTTCGGTGCCGCGCCAGCCCAGGAAGTGGATGATGTCGCTGGCGGCCCGGTAGCCGGACAGCAGGTTGCGCGGGTCCGGTCGCCTGAGCTCGGGGTCGGGCTCGGGCCGGTTGACCATGTGGCCCCGGTAGACGGGGAGTTCGCGTCCGTCCACGGTCTCGACCGGGGAGGACCGGGGCTTGGCGAACTGCCCCGCGATCCGGCCGACCCGCAGCACCGGCCGGCCGGAGACCAGGCGCATCGTCCCGGCGAGGACGTCGAGCAGCGCGCCCTTGCGGATGACGTCCTCCGGGTTGGCCTCCGCGGGGTCCTCCGCGCAGTCGCCGGCCTGGACGATCTGGAGGCATCCCGTCGCCGCCTCCGTGAGCAGGGAGCGCAGCCGCGCCACGTCCCCCGAGTCCACGAGAGCGGGCATGCGGCTCAGATCCGCGCGAACCTCTTCGAGCCGCGGATCGCCCTCCCAGTCGGGCTGTTGGAGCGCTGGCATGGAACGGAGATAAGAGACTATGTCGCTCATGGGGTTCCCTCGAATGGGCCGGACACATGTGTCCGGATGTCGGCATACCTGATAGACGCGCCGAGCGTTAAGGAAAGGGCGGGGCGCGGTCGCACGGGGCGATGTCACGCGCCCCCGGTCGCCGGTCGACCGGTGGGGTGCTCATGGGATGTTCAGGGGGTGCTCATGAGGTGCTCATGGCGGACGCATCCGGTGGATCACCGGGGCGCCCGAATTGCTCGTCCGCCGTCCCGGCATGAGGCGGTGCCGCGTCGCGCCGCCGGCCGGGACGTTCTCGGACGAGTGCCATGTTCGGGTTCCCCGACAGGGGTGGGCAAGCCGGGAAATCACAGTCCGTCAGATGCGTGTTCCGGCGGGACGACCACCCGCGCCGGCGCCCGGAACGGACCTGATGGACTGCGCTTCATCCGCTCGGACGTTCGACCCGGGCGTGCCTAGCATCGCTGCGCGCCCTCGACCTCACGAGCCGGCGCAATCCAGTGACGCGATGCGGAGAATCATCATGCGACTAGCGCGACTGATGGCCGACACGATGGAGCGGCATTCCGATCTCCCCGCCCTCGGAGAACGCGCGAGAGAACTCGTGAAGGACGAGGAGACGGGCCGTACCCGTATCGGTCTGCTGCCCGACTACGACCTGATCACCTACGGTGAACTGTGGCGGCGTGTCCGTGCGGTGGCGAGCGCCTGGCACCACGGCGAGGAACACCCCGTCCGGGCCGGCGACCGGGTGGCGGTCCTCGGGTTCGCCAGCGCCGACTACACGACGGTGGACCTGGCGTGTGCCCATCTCGGCGCGGTCAGCGTCCCGCTCCAGACCAGCTCCCCGGTGTCCCAGCTCGGCGCGATCGTCGAGGAGACGGCACCGGTCGTCATCGCCACCAGCATCGAGCGCCTGGACGCCGCGGCCGAGCTGGCGGAGGTCAGCCCGTCGGTGCGGCGCCTGGTGCTCTTCGGCTACGAACCGGCGGCCGACGAGCAGTACGCCGCGTACACGGCCGCTCTCGAACGCCTGGGCCGGCTCGGGCGCGGCCTGGGCATCGACCTGCTGCGGGACCTGGCCGAGCGCGGCGCCGGGCAGCCCGAGGCACCGCTGTTCGAGCCCGCGGACGGCGACGACCCCCTCGCCATGCTCATCTACACGTCGGGCAGCACGGGCACCCCGAAGGGGGCCATGTACACCGAACGCCTCACCAGGGCCATGTGGGGCGGCGCCTGGTCGCAGCTGTTCTCGGACGAGCACGCGGCCAACCTCCACTACATGCCGATGAGTCACGTCGCCGGGCACTCCTCGCTGAAGAACACACTGGCACGCGGCGGCACGACGTACTTCACCGCCAACAGCGACCTGTCCTCCTTCCTGGACGACATGGCACTCGCACGGCCCACGGAGATGTCCCTGGTCCCGCGGGTGTGCGAAATGCTCTTCCAGAAGTACCGGAGCGAACTCGACCGCCGGACGGGCGGCTCGGACGACGGCGTCCCGGACCATGTCGCGGCCGAGGTGAAGAGGGACATCCGCGAGAACGTCCTGGGCGGCCGGGTGGCATGGGCGAGCTGCGGATCCGCCCCGCTCTCCGCCGAACTGAAGGAATTCACCGAGTCCCTGCTCGGCATCGACGTGCACATCATCTACGGCTCCACCGAGGCCGCCGCCGTGTCCGTGGACGGAAGGCTCCTGAAGCCCCCGGTCACCGACCACAGACTCGTCGACGTCCCCGAACTCGGCTACTACGCGACGGACTCACCGCATCCGCGCGGGGAACTCCTCCTGAAGACCGAGGCCATGGTGCCCGGCTACTACAACCGGCCCGAACTGAACGCCGAGATCTTCGACGAGGACGGCTACTACCGGACGGGCGACATCGTCGCGGAGATCGAGCCGGGACGCCATGTCGTCGTGGACCGGCGCAAGAACGTCCTCAAGCTCTCCCAGGGCGAATTCGTCGCCACCTCGCGCCTCGAAGCGGTCTTCGCCGTCAGCCCGCTGGTCAGGCAGATGTTCGTGTACGGGAACAGCGAGCGGTCCTACCTGCTCGCCGTCGTCGTCCCGACCGCGGACGCCCTCACGCAGCACGGCGGCGACACGGCCGTGCTCAAGGAACTGCTCGCCGGGTCGTTCCAGGAGATCGCGAAGGAGGCCGGCCTCAACTCCTACGAGATCCCGCGGGACGTCCTGATCGAGACCGAGCCGTTCAGCCAGGGCAACGGCCTGCTCTCGGACCACCGCAAACTCCTGCGCCCCCAGCTCCTGGAGAAGTACCGCCGGGTACTCGAGGACACCTACGCAGCCATCACCGCCCGGGAGACCGACGAGCTGCGCGACGTACGCCGCGGCGGCAAGGACCGCCCCGCCCTGGAGACGGTGCTGCGAGCCGCCCGGGCGCTGGTCTCGACCTCGACGGCCGGGATCGGCCCCACCACCCGCTTCCGGGAGCTGGGCGGGGACTCCATGTCGGCGGTGACCTACTCCGACCTCCTGTACGACATCTTCGACATCCGCGTCCCGGTCGACCTGGTCATCAGCCGCGGGGTCGAGCTCCAGCACCTCGCGAACTACGTCGAGGAGAAGCTCACGACCGGGCAGCGGGGGCCGACGTTCGCGTCGGTCCACGGCGCGGGCAGCAGCCGGGTCCACGCCAAGGACCTCGTCCTCGGCGCGTTCATCGACGAGCGGACCCTCGAATCCGCCCGGGCCCTGCCCCCCGCCGCCGGGGAAGCACGCACCGTGCTGCTCACCGGCGCGAGCGGCTACCTCGGCCGCTTCCTCTGCCTGGAGTGGCTGAAGCGGCTGGCCCCGGTGGGCGGAAGGCTGATCTGCGTGGTGCGCGGAGCGGACGACGCCGCGGCCTTCGCACGGCTCGCCGACGCCTTCGGCAGCGAGGACGGCGAGGCGTCGCGTGCCTTCCGCGAGCTGGCCGACGGCCGTCTGGAGGTGCTGGCCGGCGACATGGCCGAGCCCCGGCTGGGCCTGGACGACCAGGTGTGGCGGCGGCTGGCCGCGGAGACGGACCGGATCGTCCACGCCGGCGCCCTGGTGAACCATGTGCTGCCCTACAACCACCTGTTCGACGCCAACGTGGTGGGCACCGCCGAACTCGTCCGCCTGGCGCTCACGGAGCGGCTCAAGCCGTTCACGTACATCTCCAGCGTGGCGGTCGCCGCCGCCCTGGCCGGCGACGGCGCCCTGGACGAGGACGCGGACGTCCGGCTGGCCCTTCCCGACCAGCCGGTCGACGACGGCTACGCCAGCGGCTACGCGACCAGCAAGTGGGCCGGCGAGGTGCTGCTGCGGGAGGCGCACGACCAGTACGGGCTGCCGGTCACCACGTTCCGGTCGAACATGATCCTGGCGCACACCCGCTACACCGGGCAGCTCAACATCCCGGACATGTTCACGCGGCTGCTCCTGAGCCTCGTCGTCACCGGCATCGCGCCGCGCTCCTTCTACGCGGCCGACGGCACGGGCGACCGGCCGCGCGCCCACTACGACGGACTCCCGGTCGACTTCACCGCCGAGGCCGTGGTCGCCCTGGGCGGCGAGCCGCGCTCGGGATACCGCACCTTCAGCCTGGTCAACCCCCACGACGACGGCATCTCGCTCGACACCTTCGTCGACTGGCTGAACGCCGCCGGGCACCGCATCGACCGCGTCGACGACTACGACGACTGGCTCGCCCGGTTCGAGGCCGCGCTGCGCGCCGCTCCCGAAACGCAGCGGACGCACTCGATCCTCCCGCTCCTGGACGCGCACCGCACACCGGAGACCGTCGTCCACGGCTCCGCGATCCCCTCCGCCCGCTTCCGCGCCGCCGTCGAGGAGGCGCGACTCGGCCCGGAAGGCGAGATCCCGCGGCTCTCGTCCGCCTTCATCGAGAAGTACGCGGACGACCTCGCGCACCTGCTGGCACCGTGACGGCGGGGCCTCCTTCCCGGCGGCGCGCCGGGAAGGAGGCCCGGGCCTCACCGGCGCGGCCGCGGCGACCGCCGGGCCGCACGGGTGGGAGCGGTGCCCCGTGGGCAAGGAGCGCGCGGCGGGAACGGCTTTGCGCCCGGTGCGATCGGCGTGGATGCCGGCTTGCCGGAGGTGTCGCAGATGACCGACGTCGTGCTGACGCTCTCAGTCCGTGACGTGGTGCATGCGGATCTGGCGGCGTGCGGATGGGCGGGATCCGACCACCACCTGGCCGGCGTGGCCGAGCAGTTGGAACGTGCATCAGGAGCCGCGGTCTGCGGCAGGCCGAACTCGGTGGGGAGGAAAGCAGCCCCCGGGCCCGCGCGCTGTACGAGAGGCTGGGCCATGTCGCCTACGACCGTCAGCCGGACTCATGGGGACGAGCAGGCCCCTGACGGGTCGCTGCGCCGCCACGAGACGATGTGTACGCCGATGCGGAAGGAACTCGCGTAGGCGGCACCCGGTGTGGCCCGGGGGCTCCGCCCGATGTCCCCGGCCGACGCGGAGGCGCACCTCGCGGGGGAGCACTCGTCCGCCGGCTCGACGGCGGTCCCGGCACGCACGAGGCTGCATGCCTGCGAGGGAGGGCTGCGGCGACGCCCGCACCGGGTGCGCGCGGTGAACCCGCCGTCGTCGACTCCTGGTTCAGCGGACCCGCCTCCATCGCCCCATGGGACGGAAGACCGCTGCCGCACACCGAGGGCCGCCTGCGGCATGCCCTCCTCGCGGCGGCCGTCGACCGCGTCCGCGCGCGGGAAGCGGCAGTTCAGGCCCTCGGGTGTCAGCCCGCCCGCCCCGGGAGTCGCCCCCGGGGGCGGGCCGTCTGACGGTGTGTCCGACGAGCTGCTAGAAGGCGCACACGACGGCGCCGGCGCCGGCGCCGCCGAGGAAGCCCGCGAGGCCGCCCACCACCGCGCCCGGGCCGAGGACGGCGCCCGCGACGGTGCCGGTGATGGCCGTGCCGACCGTCCACTGGGCCACGCACTTGTTCCAGGCGGCGTCCCGCTTCTGGACCTCCTCCTCGTACTGCCGCTTCTCCTCCTCGTCGCACCGGCCGTCGTCATTCTTGTCGCAGACCTCGACGGGGTAGTCCCTCAGTGCGGCGAAGGGAGCGGCGGCGAGGCGCAGCGGCTGCGCGGAGGGGAAGGAGGCGGGGCCGAGGGTCACGACGGGCAGGGTCTCCGTCCCCTCGACCGTGTCGCCGGAGGCGCCCTCGATCGTCTGGGTGACCTTGTTGCCGTTGACGGAGATCCTGTACGCGTGCCGGGTGCCGTCCGTGCCGACGACTGCGCCCGGCCGCACGGTGAGGATGGCGCGGCCGTCGGCGTCGGTGATCCGTGCCCCCTCGCCGTGGGCGGCGAGCCGGGTGCCGGGAGGCAGGTCGATGGTGCTGGTGGCACTGGTGGCGAGGGTCTGGATCACGGGCTCGCCGGCTGGCGGAGGGGTCGCGCCGGGCGGCGTCGAGCCGGTGTGCGCGATGTACATCGTCGACCCGACCGGGGAGTCGACGACCGGGACCGTCACCTCCCCCTCCGTCGTCCAGGGGAAGCCGCCCTTGTCGAAGGTCCAGATGCCGGTGACCTGTTTGGCCACCGCCGCGAAGTCGACCCAGCCGTACTGCTGGGGCGGCACGACGACGACCACCCCGTTGATCTCGGACTCGTTGGACTGGTAGGTGACCGTCCCGCTCAGCTGGGCGGAGACCATCGCCTGCATCGGTACCGAGACGCCCACCGAGGTGGAGACACCGGAGGTGAAGCTCTGCGACCAGCCGCTGTGGTAGATGGTCGTGAAGATCTGGCTCACCTTCTCGGAGGTGTCGTTGAACCAGACCGAGGACGCCTTCTCCCTCGGGAGGGGCCCGGGCGCGCCTTCCGCGGTCTGCCGCCAGGAGCAGGTGGAGCTGTTGGTGGAGCACAGGCGGGTGTAGTACTCGGTGGCGAGCCTGCGTGCCTCCGGCTGCTGTGCCGCCGGCACGGTCCACTCCTGCGCCGGTGTGCCGTTGCACCCGTACACCTGGGTCCAGGCGTCGGAGTGCTGGGCTCCCTGCACGATGTCCAGGCAGCGGGTGTTGGTGCGGCGTACCAGCGTGAAGGTGTTCGCCTTGCCGGCGACGGGGCGGAAGTGCCACTCCTGGCCGGCCTTGCCGCACGTCTGCTGGCTGAGCGGGAAGGCCTCGGTCAGGCACTTGCCGGTGACGGTGTTGGCGATCTGGAACTCGCCGTGGCCGAGCGGGACCAGCCGCCAGTTCTGGTGGTGCCCGGGGGTGTTGTTCGCCACGACGAACACACCGTCGCCCGTGTTGCCGTTCTGCACGTCGAGCCGGCGGCCGTTGCCCGTGGTGAACGTCCAGGCGTCGTCGTCGGCCGCCTCGACGGCGTTCGCCTGCCGCGGCGCCTCGGCCGCCCGGGCCGTGGCGACGGTCCCGGTGGCGAGCAGGAGCAGGGCGACGAGCGGCGCCGCGATCAGGCGGAGAGCGCGTCCGAGGGGTAATCGCATGGCAGCCTTCCATGGCGGGGCCGGATGTCGGGACCGGATGTCCCGAGCGCCGGTGAGCCTAGGCATGATCTGTACGGAGTCGGTCGTTCCACGGTGCTCTCCACCGGAAAGCGATCAGGTTTGGCTCAAAGCCTACTGACACGATGTCTTATTGGGCGGGGCGGGCGCCCTCCCGGGTGGGCGCGCCAATGGGCTGCCGTGTGACCGCCCACGCCCAACCGGCCCTCCCCTACAACCTTTTGGCAAGGACGCGGGTCTCAGCCTGCGGCGCCGAACCACCTCGTGTTCATGCGACGTTCCCCGGGAGGAACCTTTGATCTCCGCACGTACGACCCGCGTCTCGGCCGCGATCGCCACCGTGCTCGCCGTCACGCTCGGCGCCGGCGCCCTGTCCGTGCCGGCCACCGCCGCACCCGTGCCGGCCGCCGCGGCGGACGAGACCGGCACGCGGCAGGCCGCCGTGAGCTACCCGGTGCGCGGAAACCTCGAAGCCGCGGGGAAGACCGGATTCCTCACCAGCGAGCCGTCCCGGAAGTTCCGGTGGACCAGGTATGCCGACGGGTCGGCCACCGCGATCGACGCCTCCGTGGCCGACTCCACCGGCACCGACGTGATCATGACCGGGCTGGGGCGGTCCCTCCGCCGCTCGCTGGTCGTCAAGCTCCACGACATGGCCGCCGGCGGCAGCACCGTCACCATCGACCGCGGCCCGCTGAACGGCGTCTACGTGCGCGCCGTCTCCAAGGACACGGTCCTGGCGGAAGTGACCACGGCGGACGGCTCCGTCGAGCTGCGCCTCGTCACCCGCACCGGCGGCACCGTGACGCAGCGGAAGGTCGAGGGCATCCCGGCCGGGGCCTCGTCCATCGCCGCCACCCCCGCGCGCGACGGCTCGGTGCTCGTCGACTACTACCTGGGGAGCGGCACTCCCACGCAGTGGCGGAGCCAGTTCGCCGTGGTGGACCTCGCCGCCGCCAAGGTCGTCTCCACACACGAGACCGAGGCCTACGGCAGCGGGCTCGGGGCATTCAGCGCGCTCTCCGCCACCCACCTGGCCTGGTCCGCGGAAGGCGGGACGTACTACACCGTGGACCGTGCCACCGGCACCGAGTCCCGGATCGACCTGGACTTCGACTTCTACCAGGGCGAGCGCAGCGCCGTCGGCCTGCTGGGCTCGTGGGCGATGTACGGAACCCCGGCGTTGCTGGAGGGCGACGGCACGGGCGACACGAGGAAGCTGGTCCCCTTCACGGCGAAGTCGCTGGCCTCGGGCGAGACGGTCGAGCTCCTCGACTACGTGGAGGCGGTGAAGCCCGGCCCCGACAACACCCTGCTGGCCCGCGGCGGCACCGTGGACAAGGGCGAGGGTCTCTACCGGATCGCCCTCGGCGCGGACGGCACACCGGCCGCCGAACTGGTCGCCTCCACCGGGGAGCCGACGAAACTCCTCTACCTCGGGCAGCAGTTCCCGCTCACGGTCGACGTCACCTCCCCGATACCGCTGAAGTGGAAGCTGTCCCGGGAGAACGCCGACGTCCACCTGACGATCCGGCACCGCGCCACCGGCGTGGTCTTCGACAAGACGCTGCGCCTGTACAGCGAGTCCTCGGGCAGCGAGTACCTGTACAGCGACGGTTCCTTCGGCGTCACCTGGGCGCAGATCTCGGCCGAGACGGGCAGAGAAGCCCCGGCCGGTGAATACGAGTGGACGTTCGTCGCCCACCCGCAGAACGGCGTCGGCCCCTCCACGGACGCCACCGGCAACATCGAGGCCGTCGAGGGCCTCTCCACCGCGCACGACCTCGACTGGAACGGCACCCCCGACCTGCTGGCCCGTGATGCCCAGGGCGTGCTGTG
This sequence comes from Streptomyces zhihengii, assembly GCF_016919245.1. NCBI lineage: Bacteria > Bacillati > Actinomycetota > Actinomycetes > Kitasatosporales > Streptomycetaceae > Streptomyces > Streptomyces zhihengii. The sequence continues at coordinate 96,846 of NZ_JAFEJA010000001.1, forward strand.
GACGGTCGGCACCACGTACGACACGGCGGGCAGGACCCTCCTGCCGCGGCCGTACGGGCCCGAGAAGGTCGGCGGCGGCTGGCAGGTCTACGACCGGATCGAGACGGTCGGCGGCATCGGTTCCGGCGCCGCCGACTTCGTCGCCCGCGACCGGAGCGGCGTCCTGTGGCTGTACGACGTGACCGGCACCGGCTACCGGGCCGCGTTCGCGGCCCGCAGATCCCTGGGCGGCGGCTGGAACACCTACACCCACATCACCGGCGGCAGCGACCTGAACGGCGACGGCCGCCCCGACCTGATCGCGGCCGACAAGGCCGGTGTCCTGTGGATGTACCGCGGCACCGGAGACACCGCCGCCCCCTTCGCCAAGCGGCAGAAGATCGGCAACGGCGGCTGGGGCATCTACAACCAGCTCACGGCCACCGGCGACATCGGCGGTGCCTCCGCCGGTGACCTGGTCGCCCGTGACCGGGACGGCGTGCTGTGGCTCTACCTCGGCAAGGGCGACGGCACCTTCGCCGCCCGCACGCGGATCGGCGGCGGCTGGCAGGCGTACACCGACACCATCGGCATCGGCGACGCCGACCACGACGGCCACCCCGACCTGTACGCCTACGGCCCCGGCAACAAGGGCTGGTACTACGCCGGAACCGGCTACTGGAAGGCTCCCTTCGGCGCCCGGGCCGCCGCCCCCGTCCTGCCGGCAGAGGGCAGCTACAACCACGTCTCCTGATCCGCCGCGGGCAGGGGCGCACTCGGCCCCTGCCCGCTCCCGAACGCGCACCGCGCACCGCATCCCGGCGTCGGCCGGGGCGGAGCCACCGCGGTGGCCGGCCGGCCGCGGGAGCCGGCCCCCGCGGCCGGCACACGGCGACGGTCAGCGAACCATCACGAAGCAGGCCGCCCGTGCCGCGCCACGCTCTCCCCAGGCCCCCTCGGAGGGCCGCACGGACCAGCAGCTGCCCTTCTTCTCCGACGTGGCCGTCCACGCCCTCGGCGCGCCGATGTACTCGCCGCCGCAGGCTGCCGCCGTCGTTCTCGCTGCGGCCGGCTCCGGCGGCGGAGGGATCCGCCCGGCGGGCGGGCGGCCCGGTCGCCGTCACTCCCCCGCCGGACCGGCCGGCGCGGATCCCGGTGGTGCCACGGTGAGCGTGGCGTGACCGAGGTGCCGCTGGAGGTGGATGTGGCGGAACTGGTAGACGGCGCCCGTCCGCCGCAGGACGCCCCGGTGGTACGCGTCCCGGAGGAAGGCGTCGGCGTTCCAGGGCAGGCGGCCCCGCAGCGGCAGCAGGAGGCGGACGAAGATCAGCCACTGCCCCCACGCGGTGAAGCACAGTGCGTACGACAGGGCGCCGCCGATGCCGCCCACCGTGCCGATGACGATCGCGTCCTGCGGCAGCCAGATCAGCGGGCCCAGGACCGGGTCCAGCAGGTCGGTGACCAGCCCTCCGCCGAAGGCGATCGCCAGGGCGAGGGCGGGCGCGATGACGCAGAACTGGCTCCGTACCGCTCTGCGGTTGGCGTCGAGGAGACTGTCGGGGGTGGCCGCGGAGGACACGTCCAGGGGCGCTTCCAGCACGGCGGTCAGTCCGAAGACCGTGCCGAAGGCGATGCCGAAGATCAGCCCGAGGAGCAACGCGTCGGTCGCCAGGATCCGCAGCACCTCGGACGACTTGAGCGTCCAGTCGAGGTAGAGCACCCGCTGCAGCGTCGTGGTGCAGGAGACGCCGATGCCCACGGCGAGCCCCGCCAGCAGCATCACCCCGAATCGGGCGGCGAACGCACGGGCCGGTGAGCGCCCGGTGCCGAGTCCGCCGCGCAGGCTCAGGCGCGTGCGCGAGGGCGCGAAGGCGCTGCCGCCGAACGTGGTCATCCCCGCGTACAGGGCGCCGCAGGTGATCCCCGCGCCGAGCCCGAGGGCGGCGCCCTGGGTCATCACCGCGACGAAGGGGACCTGCTGGTAGAACAGGGCGATCAGCGCGTTGGTCAGCCAGACCAGCCCGGCGACGGACAGCGCGGACACCGCCGCCACGGCGAGCGCGCGGGTCGAGACGCGCAGCGACCCTCCGATCTGCCACCACGCGATGTCCTGCCGCTCCCGGCCGGCGTGCACCAGGTGGCGGGCGAGGTGGCCGAACCAGCGCACGGCGCGCTCCGGGGTCCATTCCCGTCCGCGCGCCTCCCGGGCGCGGCGCTCGGACGCGCGCGGCCGGTAGACCGTCGGGACGAAGGCGGAGAGCAGGTGCCGCCGCAGGGAGTCCTCCGTCGGGAAGCGCGAGGCGTCCGTCAGCTCCCCCGGGTCCCCGGTCTGCCCCTCGCCGTACACCGTGCGGGCCAGGAACACCATCAGCGGGGTGTCGAGGACCCGGCGGAGCTGCGCCTGCGGGTCGGTCCGCCCCGCCAGGGCCCGGCTCCACGGGCCGTCGCCCGGCGGCCCGGAGCGAGTGGCGCGGGGCATGTACTCCAGCAGGTCGGCCGGCGTGATCGCGGTCAGTTCCACCGCGGCAGCCCACTTCAGGGGCGTTCTGCTGTCCGGCGCGGGCTGTACGGCCATCGCGTACTCGTCGGGGCGGCTGGTCAGGACGAGCGGCAGCGACGTCCGGTTGAGTTCCTCGAGCGCGCTGCGCCGCAGGCCCTCGGCCATCTCGTCGAAGCCGTCCAGCACCGGCAGTACGTGGCCGTCGTCGACCAGTGCGGCGGCCAGCGTCCCGTCGGGGGACGCACCGCGGGCCAGGTACGGGTGGTCGCGCAGCAGCCGGTCGGTCAGCCAGCCGCGCAGCGTGTGGACCGTCGGATCCCAGGAACCGATGCCGAAGATCACCGGAACGGGGCCGCTGTCGGGGCCGGCGCCGCCCCGGAGGAGGTCGAGGACGAGCCGGACGGCGAGGACCGACTTGCCCGAGCCCGCCTGTCCGAGGACGATCAGGCGCCGCGATTCGATGCTCCGGTACAGGTCGCCGATTCCGTGCTGATCGCCGTTCAGGTCCAGCGGCTCGGCCGAGGCACCCGGCGGCAGGCGCCGGATGTTCGCTTCGAGGTCGGTGATTGTGGTGGACACGGAACGCCAGCGCACCGGGAGCGGGTACGGGTCGAGGACCAGGCGCTGTTCCTCCTCGCGCCGCAGCCGGCGCCGTGTCTCCGTGGCGAGCGCGGCGACGGCTTCGGACAGGCCGGTGCCGGCCGGCCGGGGGGACTCCGGCCGGAGGGGTCCCCGTCGGGGGGATTCCTCCGCGAGGGTTTCCTGCCGGGCGTCCGGCGGCGGGGGTGCCGTCGTGACGGGTTCGGCCGGGACCTCGGCCTGAAGTGCGGTCAGCACGGCGGCCATGCGCCGGCGGTCCTCGGCGTCCGGCTCCATGGCATCGAGCAGCCGGGTCACCGTGTCCCTGCGGACGTTGCGGGACTTCCCCGTCTCGATCCGGCTGATGTGGGTCGCGCTGATGCCGGAGCGCTCCTCCAGCTTCAGCTGGCTCAGTCCCGCCTTCTCCCGGAGCTCCCTCAGTAAGGGACCGAGCTCATCCGTCACGTCGACGCCCTTCTGCCTGGTGAACGGGGCGCCGCAGTCTAGCGGGACGGCCTTGACATATATGTCGAGGGCCATGTCATGGCCGCCTCACCGGCCCGCTGCCAGGCTCGGAGCCACCTGAACCGCCCGCGGCCCGGGGGAAGCCGGCTGCCGCCGGTCCCCGGCGCGGGCAGCGCGGCCGGTCCCTCGTGCGGGCGGCGCCTGACAGAAGGGCGGGAGTCGACATGGCCTATCGCTACTGGTGCGGTGAATGCCGTCACCGGACCTCGTGGCTTCGTCAGTCCGAGGCCGAGCGGAAGCACCTCGACCACTACGTGGCCGAGCATCCGCGCATCGCGCCGGGAGGGCGGATCGAGATCGACGAGAAGGACCCCGAGGGGGGATCGGGATGCTTGCTCGTCCTGGTCCTTCTCTCCCTCGTGCTGGTTCTTCCGGCCGCGTGCCAGCGCTGATTCCCGCCCGCGGGCAGGTCCCCGGAGCCGCAACGCCGACCGATGAGCAGGAGTTCACCATGAGTCCACCGACCTCCCCCGCCCGGCAGCAGGACCGGCATCACGCCCGGCACCGGGCCCGGCATCACGTCCGGCCGCGAGTCCGCCGAGCCGTGGCCACGCTCGCCGCGGCCGTCGCCGTGCTCGGTGCGCCGGCGGTGCAGCCGGCCCACGCCGCCGCGCCGCAGGTCCCCGTCTTCCACGACGCGTCCGGTCTCACCCAGGTCGCCGGCGGATCCCTGGTCCGCAGAGACACCGACTTCACCCTCACCGTCACCTCCGCGGAGGTCGCCGGCCCCCACCGGATCCGGGTGTTCCTGCCCTCCGGATACGCCGCGGACCCCGAACGGCGCTGGCCCGTCACCTACTTCCTGCACGGCGGTCCCGGCACCGTCGACGACGCGGCGGCGGTGCCCGCCCTGCGCTCCGACGACATGATCACCGTGGTGCCCGACGGCGGACGCAAGGGCTGGTACGCCGACTGGGTCATGCAGAACACCGCCCTGGGCGCCGCCAACTGGGAGACCTTCCACCTCCAGCAGGTCGTCCCGTTCATCGACGCCAACCTGCGCACCGTGCCGGAACGCACCCACCGCGCCGTCGCCGGGCTGTCCATGGGCGGCAGCGGCGCGCTGCACTACGCACAGGCGCGGCCCGACCTGTTCGGTCACGTGGCCGCCCTGTCCGGCGGACTGGACTTCGGCATGGCGGAGGTCCGCGCCGCGGTCCTGGCCACGGAGCTGAACCTGCCGGGGGTCTGGTGCGCCGTCAGTTCCGCCGCCCCCGGCACCTGCGCGGACTACGGCCCGTACGTCGACAGCGACGCGATCTTCGGCTCGCCCTACCCGGTCTTCGGCGCCGACCGGGTCTGGAAGGCGTACGACCCCGCCGCTCCCGGGAACCTGTCCCGCCTCGCCGACACCGGCATCACCCTCTACACCGGCGACAACGACCTCATCGAGGGATACACCGCCAGGGCCTCGCACACCGTCGCGTCGCGTCTGGACCAGCTCGGCATCGAGAGCCGCCTCGTCGACTACGGCGACGGCGCCTCCCTCGCGCCCACCTGCAACGGAGGCCACACCTACGCCTGCTGGGCGCCCGCCTTCGCGGACTGGGTGCCCCGCGTGACGGCGGCCTTCGAAGCCGCCTCCCGGCGGCCCGGGTCCTGACGGCCCCGTCCCCGGCCGCCTGCTCGTCTCCGACCACGAACTCATCGAGGAGAAAACCCACATGACCACCCGCCGCAACAGAACCAGGCTCTCCGCCCTCGTCGGCGCGGTGTGCGCGATGACGATGACGCTGACGGCGCACGGCGGCACGGCGCACGCCCGGACCGAGGACCACGCCGCGACGCTCGCGGCACTCCGGACGCTCCAGGCCTCCGCCGGCCCGGGAGCCGCCGTGCACGCCGGTGCGGACGGCGCCGACTGGACCCTGTCCGTCGGCACCGGCACGTACGGCGCCGACCGGCCGATCCAGGAGGACGAGCACTTCCTCGTCGGCAGCCAGACGAAGACCTTCACCGCCACCGTGCTGCTGCAACTCGTCGACGAGGGCAGGATCGCCCTGGACGCACCCGTCGAGACGTACCTGCCCGGCCTCGTCACCGGCAACGGCCACGACGGCACCCGGATCACCGTGCGGCACCTCCTCCAGCACACCAGCGGCATCGCGGCGTACAGCCCGGGCGTCCCGTGGGTGGTGACGGTTCAGCCCCCGCGCAACGCCGACGGCACCTACGACCCGCGTGAAGTCGTGCGGACGGGGCTGAGCTTCGCGCCCGTCTCGGCGCCGGGGGCGAGCTTCACGTACTCCAACACCAACTACGTGATCCTCGGGCTGCTCGTCGAAGCGGTCACCGGAGCACCCGCGCGCGAGGCGATCCGGAGCCGCGTCATCGAGCCCCTGGGCCTCAGCAGCACCTCCTTCCCCGCCCCCGGGGACCGCGCGCTGCCGGCTCCGGCCGTCACCGGCTACCACGGAGCCCGGCTCGGCGGCTTCTACATCTGGACGCCCGCCAAGGTCCTCGACCCGTCCCTCTACGGCACCGCCGGAGCGATGGTGTCCACCCTGGAGGACGTGACGGCCTTCTACCGGTCGCTGCTCGGCGGTGAGCTCGTCTCCCCCCAGTCCCTGGCCGAGATGAAGGACGTCCCGGCCTCCCGCGTCGGCCTGGGGCTCTCCTCGCGTCAGTTGTCCTGCGGTGTCACCGCATGGGGCCACAGCGGCGGGATGCCGGGCTACCTGTCGTACACCCTGGTCACGGAGGACGGCCGGCACGCCTCCGCCGTCACCAACACGCTGTTCCAGTTCGGCGCCCCCAGCTCCCAGATGATCGCCCTCATGGACACGGCTCTCTGCGAGGACTGACCCGGCACACCGAGGCCGCCTCCCGGCACGAGTCCACGGGAGGCGGCCACACCCCTGCGCGGCAACCGTCGCGGCACCGCGGGAGTCCTCTGCCGCGGAGTCAGGCCGGAGGCAGGCGAGCCGGCGGCGCGAGGGCGGGCGCGGCAGCGCGGGCCCCACGCAGGTGGTGTCGTCCGGCCCGGTTGTGCGGCACGCGTGAGCTGTGGCTGGAACGTGATCACTCATCCGTAGGACATCGGCATGGATCGCCGGCCGCCGGTCAAGCCTCGTGTCGCCGACGTCGTCGGCCGAGTCATCCCTCAGATCAGGAAGTCAGCGATGAGCTTCATTCAGACCGGCAGGATCGACCTGAAGTCCGACAACGCGATCGAGACGGCAGGCGGCAACACGTCGACCTTCACCCGCGTCACGTTCCCCACCCCGTTCCCGCCCGGCTCCAGTGTCGTCGTGCTGCCCCTGACCCAGACCTTCAACGGGCCCGAGACGCCCGGTATCCGCATCCATGACGTCACCACCAGCGGCTTCCTCATCCGCTTGAACGAGGTGTACGCAGGCGCGACCAAGAGCGACGGGAAGCACACCACCGAGACCATCGGCTGGCTCGCCGCGACCGTCTGACCCGCTCCATCCGCTCCCGTCGGCCGGGCACCCCCGGCCGACGGCCCACCGGTCACCCCGCCCGCGGCAGGGCCGGCTTGTGCCGAGCAGGTGGCTGCCCACGGAACTGCCGCTTCGGGGCTGCCCGAAGGGGAAGCATCCGACCGTGACCACCTCCTCGGACGAACCGCTCGCGGCCGACGGCCGTGGCAACGCACTGATCTCGTTCGCACGGGACGGCGAGGCGACGCCACCGCAAGACGCCCCCGTGTCGGCGGCGTTGGTCGCGTTGTGGCGAGCAGGCCGCGTCCTCATGGTCTTCGACCGGTACCGCCAGTCCTGGGAGCTTCCCGGGGGAAGCCTGGAGGAGGGCGAATCCCCTCGCCGGGCTGCCGAACGCGAACTGATGGAGGAGAGCGGGCAGCGGCCCGGCGGGCGGCTGAGGTTCGTCGGCTGGGCGCGGTTCGTGCTGGCGCCCGACCGGCGGGTGGAACATCTCGCCCTGTACGCGGGGTCCTGCACCGCGCCCCGCGCCTTCGAGCCCACCGAAGAGATCGCGGCCGTGCGCTGGTGGGACCTCCGCGAGCCCCTTCCGGGGTATGTGCAGCCACTGGACGCCTACCTCGCCGCTCTCGCCGGCACGGAGACGTGAGCGCACTCGCGGGAGGGCCGCGCCACCCCCGCGCTTCCGGGGGTCCGGTGCGAGGGCTCCGGCTGCCGTACGGCGCGAAGTACCACGCGTGAGGTCGCGCCGACCGGTGTGGTCGCGTGGTGCACGGCCTTCCCGTCCTTCACAGTGATTCCCGTGGGCCATGCCACCGACCACGGAGGGACGTATGAGCGAGGACGACGAGATCCGGCCTGCCCCGGCGGCAGGGGCCGACGCCACCCGGACCTCCGCTGACCTGTTGGAGCACCTGGCCGACAAGCTCGGCGCGCGGGCCGGCGCGCGGGCCGTGTTCGGTGAACCGGTCACCGCGGGCGGTGTCACCGTCATCCCCGTCGCCGAGGCGGCCTTCGGGTTCGGCGGCGGCTCCGGCACGGGCCGCGACGCCAAGGCGGCAAGGACCGGCGGCGGAGGCGGGGGCGGCGCGGGGGCCCGGCCCCGCGGCTTCATCGTCATCGCGGACGGAGCCGCTGCCTACACGCCCGTGAGGCATCCCTGGGCGGATGTCGTCCTGCCGGCGGCCGCCTTCGTGACGGGCCTGGCCGCCGGCCGGCTTCTCCGGAGCCGGACCGACCGGCGGTGAGCGCCCGGTCCCGGCCGGGTGACAGGCGGCACCACGGGCGTCTGCGGGGCCGGTGTCATCGTTCCTCGCCCGGGAGGTGCCGGGCGCTCTCGTCCACGAAGGCGCAGAGCTCCCCGACGGCCCCGCGGTAGTTGTCCGGCGTGGTGTGGTGCTCCTTGCGGGGCGGGCCGTCGATCCACTGCGGCCAGAGGCCGCCGGGGGCCGTGAACCGTGCCGCCTGCTCGGTGCCGAGTCGCTCGTCGATGTGGAGGAGCGCGCCCAGCGCGGCCGGCTGGTCGTAGTAGAGGTCGGGGCGCCGCAGGTAGTGATCGAGGTAGGCCGCCAGCAGGTCCGCGTCGGCGGTGGTCGCGAAGGTGGCGAGGGTGACGCAGTACGCCGTGCCCGCGTGGCCGACTTCGCTGGCGAGCAGCATCTCGCCGAGGAGTCCGCGGAACTCCGTTCTCCGGGCGACGGCGATGAACCAGGCCGCGGTCTTGCGTTCGCGCCAGCCGCCTTCGAGCAGGAGCGTGAGTTCGCGGGGCGTGATGGCGGCGGCGTCCTCGCCGAGCTCCCTGACGAACGTGGCCCGTTCGGGCTCGGTCATGCGGGCCAGCGGGCCGCCCAGTTTGAGGTAGCGCCTGCCGGGCGTGACGAAGCGGCGGACGACGGCGTGCAGCTCAGGGTCCTCGTGGGCGTGGCGCATGGGCCGCATCCTGTACCGGGGCCCGCAGATTCACCAGCGGTTTTCCCCGCGGCGAGCGTGGGGCGCCGGGCGGCGCGGATCACGCGGGCGTCGCCGGCCCGCCCCGCCACCACGGCGTGCGCCGCGAGCTGCGTGCGGCGCTCGACGAAGAACGGCGGTGCCGTCGCGTACAGCTCGTCCAGCGGGTCCCCGTGGTGCGGCCCCTGTTCGCCGGCTCCCATGACGGTCCGCTCCCCTCGCGAGAGTCCTCGGAGCAGCGGGCGGACGGCCGGGCCCCGTACGGCCGGAGCGGCCGGCTCCGAGGACGGTCGCCGGATCAGGGGCGTCTGGCAGATCACCCCGGGGGTCGTCACCGACACCGAGGCCGACGAACTCTTCGTCGTCCTCAGCGGATCGGCGACCATCGAGGTGGAGGGCGGAACGGCGTTCACCGTCGGCCCCGGGGACATGGCCGTCCTGCGGGCGGGCGACCGCACGACGTGGACGGTCCACGAGACGCTGCGCAAGGTGTACGCGATCACCACCCCTGTCGAGGATTCGTGAAAACCGCCGTCGGGCCGCCGAGGGCAGTGCTACCAAGCAGGTATGGCATTCACCTACCGCACGAAGGACGGCCACACCGTCCGCTTCGGAAGCACGGTGTGGGCGATCAACGGCACGGGTCCCTTCACGCTCACGAGGCCCGACTCCGCCCCGCCGGACTGGGTCCACATGGTGAGCGCGGACGGGCAGGACATACGGCTGCACGCTCCGGAGGACGTCACCCTCTACTACAACCTGGTCCGGCGGGTCGAGGTCTGAGCGGCGGACCCGGCCGCCCGGGTCCGCCGCAGGGCCCCGGCCGGCGCCGGGCGGGGCCGCACAGCGCGTCTATCGGCTCACGACGGAACGCGCGACGAGGAATCCCACGCCGTCGACCTGGTCAGCCCCCGCGGGTCGGGGCCTTCGCCACCCGGCTCGGTCCATGATCAGAAGATCCTGACGAGACCTGCCGCAGCAGCACATGCGGCCTCCGTCGCGATGCCGGCCGCGGCCCCACCGCGCAAACGGAAGGGGACTCTGTTACTCCGTGAGGCGCGGGCGTACCCGCCCGCGGTGGCCGCCGCGGGCGGGTACGGACCCCCGCGCGGCGGCGGCCGGGGGCATCCGGCCAGGCACGATCACCCGCGGGAGCAGCGGCCGGTGCCCGCCGGGACGTGCCGGCGGGCGACCGCGGCGCGGCCCGCCGTTCGCACGCTCGCGCCCGTTCCGGAATTTCCGGCCGGGCGATGCGGCACGGCAGCGCCAGGCACCTGTCACCGGGCATTGGCGGGGCCTTTTCTTGATCGAGAACGCCATTCCAGGGACGGTATTGTGCCCCGAGAATCCCTTCGCTACGATCGCAACCCTCACCGGCCGTAAGTCCGCTCATTGCAGGGGGCGATGTGGGTGCGTCAGCGTCAGAATTACTCCCCGAGCGGGATTCTTGATGGGCGAGGCCGAGGGGAAATCCGCGTCTTCCGGCCCTGAATTAGCAGAAGACGAGCGATTATCGAAAGACTCGCCTTCTTCTCCTTTCCGAAGACGGGATTTCTCGCTCTTCTGGGCGGCGGGCGCCATCGACGGTCTCGGGACCTGTGCGTCGTCGCTCTTCCTTCCGCTGATCCTCCTGGGCGCCGGATACTCGTCCGGGCTCGCCGGCCTCGTCGCCTCGGTGGCCCTGGTCAGCGGGCTCGTCGTCTCGCCGATCGCGGGCGTGTTCGCCGACCGGTTGCCGCGCAAGCCGATGATGTACACGGCGGCCCTGGTCGCCGCGGGCGCCACGGGCACGGTGTTCGTGACGGTGGCACTCGGCCATGTCGTCCTCGTCCACGTCCTCGTCGCGGCCGTCGTCGAGCAGGCGGCGAGCGCCACCTACGGGGCGGCCGCCTCCGGGACGATCCGGCGGCTCGTGCCTCCCGGGGAGTACCCCCGGGCGATCGGGTACCTCCAGGCGCGGGACCAGGCGGTGCAGATCGTCGGGCCGACGCTGGGCGGCGTGCTCTACCAGATGGCGCGGTGGGTGCCGCTGCTCGCGGACGCGGTGTCGTTCCTGCTGGTGGCCGTGCTGAGCCGGGCGATCCGCGCGGACCTGACGCCCGAACGGGAGGGGCCCGCGGCGTCCTTCACCCGTGAGCTCGCCGAGGGCCTGCGCTTCGTGTGGGCGGAGCCGTTCCTGCGCTTCGTGGTCGTGTGGACGGCCGGGATCAACGCCCTGCTGGGAGCGCTGTACTTCCACGCGGTCTTCGCCTCGCACGCCGAGGGCGCGAGCCCTTCCTCGATCGGTCTCATCCTCACCCTCGCGGGCGTCGGCGGGCTGCTGGGCGCGCTCGCCGCGCCCTGGCTGGTGCGGCGGCTGCCGGCCACCCGGATCGTCACGGGCGCCTCGTGGGCCATGGTGCCGACGGCGGCCGGGCTCGCCTTCGCCTCCCAGACCTGGGCCTACGGGCTGCTGCTGAGCGGGGTGTCGCTGATCGTGCCGTCGGTGGCGGTCGTGCTCCAGACCCGGGCGGTGCTGGTGACCCCCGACCGTCTGCTGGCCCGGATGGGCACGGTGCTGGGCACCGCAGGCCAGGGCGTCGCCGTGCTCGCCCCGGTGCTGGCCGGGGTGCTGGTGGCTGCGTACGGGGGCCGCTCGGTGGCGCTGGGCTGCGCCGGCGCGTTCGCCGGGCTGGCCCTGTACGCGACGGCCAGGTCCGCACTCGTCGTCCGGGAGGCGCCGTGACACCGCCGGCGCCGAGAACGGCGACCCGCACCTACGGCGTCTACCGCCCGGTGCTGCCGGTGACCAGCCCCCGCAACCCGGAACGGATGGTGTACACGGGGGACGCCGACGGCCGGTGCGAGATCTTCACCTGGGACCGGTCCAGCGGCAGCGGACGGCAGTTGACGGACCGTCCGCACGGCACGCTGCTGTGCGACATCGACGGCGACGAGGCCGTGTGGTGGTTCGACGAGGACCGCGGCGGCAGCGGCGTCTGGCGCACCCAGGACTTCGACGGCGGCCCGGACCGTACGGCGCTGGCCGGGGTGCCGGCCGGGCGGCCCGCCGGGCTGGCGCTGACGGAACGCGGCACGGTGGCCGTCGGGATCCGCGGTGCCGGGGGATTCAGCGTGCACCTGGGGCGGCGCGGCGGCAGGGGCACCCCCGTCCTGCGCACGACGGACTCCGCCACCCTGTGCGATCTGGCGCCGGACGGCGGACTGCTGGCGGTGTCCGGGCCCGCGCACTCCGCCCGAGCCGTGACGCTGCTGACCCCGGACGGTGCCACCGCCGCGGTGCTCTCCGGCACCGCGGAACGCACCTGGGCGCTCGGTTTCGCACCCGCTGCCGCGTCGGCCTCCGGCCTCGGCGGTACGTCCGGCCGCACGCTGCTGCTGGTCATGCGCGAGCGGGCCGGGCGCTACCACCTGGGGGTCTGGACCCCGGGCGGCGGACTGGAGCTGCTGCCCTGGTGCTCGTTCGACACCGAGACGACCGCCCGCTGGTACCCCGGCCCGGGGAGTGCGCGGGTCCTGCTGCGGCAGGACCGGCACGGCCGCAGCAGGCTGTTCACCGCCGACCTGGACCGCGGCGAGCTGACCCGGGTGCCCACCCCCGAGGGCAGCATCCTGGCCGCGTCGCCCGCCGCCGGCGGCGACGTGCACCTCATCTGGACCGACGCGGTGAACGTGCCCCGCGCGATGTCCCTGTCGGGTGCGTCGCTGCCGGGGCAGAGCGAGTGGCGCCTCCCCCGGTTCGGCCACCGCCGGGACCTGTGGACCCCGGGGCCCGACGGGCCCGTGCACACCTTCGTCACCACGCCCTCGGACCGCCCCGCGCCGCACCCGCTGGTGCTGCTCGTGCACGGCGGCCCGGCCGACCACGACCGCGACGCCTACGACCCGATGGTGCAGGCCCTCGTCGGCTCGGGGTACGCCGTGGCCCGCGTCAACTACCGGGGCTCGACCGGCTACGGGCCGCGCTGGCGCTCCGCCTGGTCCGAGGGCGTCGGCCACACGCAGGTCGCCGACCTGGTGCGGGCCCGCGCCGACCTGCTGGACCGGGGCATCGGCCGAGCGGGCGCCGTGGGCCTGTGCGGCACCTCGTGGGGCGGTTATCTGACGCTGCTGGCCATGGGCACCCGTCCCGGCCTGTGGGACGTCGGGGTGGCCGTCAAGCCGCTCGCCGACTGCGCCACCGCCTTCCGGCACTCCACGCCCGCCCTCCAGGCGCTGGACACCTCGCTGTTCGGCGGCACTCCGGACGAGGTGCCCGACGCCTACGCGCACGCCTCCCCGTCCTCGTACGCCGCCGCGATCCGCTCCCCGCTGCTGGTCGTCGCCGCGCGGCGGGACGCCAAGTGCCCGCCGGAGCAGATCGAGGCGTACCTGGCCGTGCTGCGCGCGGGCGGTGTCCCCCACGAGGTGATGTGGCTGGACTCGGGCCACGACGGCTACGACGGAGCCGACCACCTGGCCGTCATACGGCGGTCCCTCCAGTTTCTCGGCGGCGGGCTGCCTTCCGCGCCCGATCAGGCCGAGCCGCCCCCACCCCCGGAGAGGAGGTGAACATCATGCAGAAGGACATCATCCACGGCGACCCGCTCGACGGCGACGAGGAGAGCCGCAAGCCCGGCGTCGGCGTCGTCGTCTACCTCCGCTCCGCGGAGGAGATGGAGGACGAGGACAAGTAGCGGCCAGGGCCTTTCGTCCGGATCAGGGCACGCGAGCCCGCCGGGATCCGCACGCGAGGCCCCAGGGGCCGGTCCGCATCCGTGCGCGGCCGGCCCCCATCCGGACGGAATCCCGGCCGGACTCCCGGCCGGCGTCCGGTCACGGGGGTCGTCGGGCGCCCTGCCCGGCGCCCGGCGACTTCCCGGCCGATGCCCGACCGACACGTCATTCCGTGCACTGATCACATGAGAAGAGGCGAGCCGTGCGCGTACTCCTGGTGAACATGCCCTGGGCCCCGATCGATCTCCCGTCGCTGGCTCTCGGAATTCTCAAGCGCAGTGTCGACGAGCGCGTGCCGAACGCCACGGCGGACGTTCTGCACGCGAATATTGAATACGTGGACTGGATCACCAGGAACACGGAATTCACTTTGGAGGACTACTCCTACTACGCGCTCGGCTCCTATTTTCTGGGATGCGGCGACTGGGTCTTCTCCTCCGCGCTCTACGACGATCCCGCATGGCGTGTGCCCGAGTTCACCGAGGCGATGGCCAACCGGGTGCGCGGGGCCCGCATGGAGATGACACAGGCACTGCACGTCACCGCGCCCGACTTCGTCCGGCACATCGCGGAACGCATCGTGGAACTCGCCCCGGACGTCGTCGGGTTCACCTCGACGTTCCAGCAGAACACCGCGGCCCTGGCGGCCGCCAAGTACGTCAAGCGGCTCGCGCCGCACATCGTGACGGCCATGGGCGGCGCCAACTGCGACGGCAAGCAGGGCGAGGCCGTACACCGCAACTTCCCCTTCGTCGACCATGTGCTGCGCGGCGAGGGCGAGGTCTCGTTCCCCGCGCTGGTCAGGGCACTGGACGCCGGTGAGCCGCTGTCGGAGATCCCCGGGCTGTGCTGGCGCGACACGGACGGCACCTCCGTGGTGAACGCCATGAACACCAAGCCGCTGCCGCCCGCCGCCATCCTGCCGCCGGACTACGCCGGGTACTTCGAGCGGCTCGCCTCCTCCCACGCCCGGAACTGGGTCGAGCCGAAGCTGGTCGTCGAGGGCGCGCGGGGCTGCTGGTGGGGCGAGAAGCACCACTGCACCTTCTGCGGGCTGAACGGCTCGTTCATGGAGTTCCGCAGCAAGAGCCCCGACGTGTTCTACGACGAGATCATGGAACTGGCGCGCAGGCACCGGGTCCTGGACATGTACGTCGTGGACAACATTCTGGACATGGGGTACGTGAAGTCGGTGCTGCCCCGCATCATCGACAGCGGGTACGACCTGCGGATGCACATCGAGATCAAGTCCAACATGCGGCGGGGACAGCTCCAGACGCTGGCGGACGCGGGGCTGATCTTCGTCCAGCCGGGCATCGAGAGTCTCAACAGCCGGGTGCTGACCCTGATGGACAAGGGTGTGACCGGCGGCCAGAACGTGCGGATGCTCCGCGACGCGGCCACCGTCGGCCTCTCGGTCGCCTGGAACTACCTGCACGGCTTCCCGGGCGAGGACACCGAGGACTACGACGACGTGGTGGACCAGCTCGCCGCGCTGGAGCACCTGAACCCGCCCGTGGGCCCCTCCTCCCGGATCGCGATCGAGCGGTTCAGCCCGTACTTCAACGACCCCGGCCTCGGCTTCTCCGAGCTGCGCCCCGCCGAGCCGTACCGGCTCACCTACGACCTCCCCGACGCCGAGATGTTCGACCTGGCGTACGTCTTCGACGTACCGCCCCGGGGAATCGGCGAGGACGTCGTCGCCCGGCTCGACGAGGGCATCGGGCACTGGAAGCGGAACTACGCCGGCAGCCGCCTCACCCACTGCGACCTGGAGGACCGGATCGTCCTGGTCAGCAGGCGACGGGCCTTCGACTGGACGCGCCTGGAGCTGACCGACCCGGGCGAACTGGCCCTGTTCCGGCTGCTCGACCAGCCGCACACGGTGAAGGCGGCCGCGCGCAAGCTGGAGGCGGACCACCACTTCGGCGAGGCCGCCCTGCTCGGGGTCCTGAAGCGGTGGCGGGAGCTCGGCATCGTCTTCGAGGACAGCGGGCAGTTCGTGCAGATCGCGCCGCCGGCCCTGAACGAGGAGTTCCTGCGGATCGACTTCATGCGGCACACCGCCGCCCGCGAGGCCGAACTCGCCCCGACGACCGTCTGACGACCGCGCGACCGCCCGACCGAGGGACGACGATGACTCCTGTTCTCACCGGCACCGCCCCCTTCACCGTGACCGCCTCACGGGACTACGACCCCGAGGTGGGCACCCTGCCCGCCATGTCCCTGGGCCGCTTCGAGATCGACATGTCCGGCGGCGAGGCCGCCCGGCGGCTGTTCGCCGCCGGGGCCCGGCACGTCACCCTGCCCCGCCCCGTGGACCTGACGGACACCGCCGACGCGGCCTGGACGGTCAGGGCGCTGAGCTTCGTGGGCGACCTCTCCAGCCTGGCCGTCTCGGTCGACTGGCAGATCCACACCGGCTCCGACCCGGACGCCTGGCGCCACTTCGGGCACCTCCACCCCCCGACCGCCGTCCTCGGCACCGCGGACCCGGTGGCGACGGCGCTCGCCTGGCGCACCACGTACTACATCTGCAAGTGCATCTTCCGGTACGGCCCCGGGTTCATCCAGGTCCGCGACCGGCGCTACGGGGAGCTGCGCCGCTTCACCATCGACGAACCGGAGTGCCACGAGGCCGTCGCGGCCCTCACCGACGGCGCGACCGTCGACGCGATCGGGCGTCCGATCCTGGACGACCTCATGGCGGAGACCCTCGTCCTGCGCTTCGGCGACCACCTGTGGTGGGCGCCGTACCGGGTGCGCCGCTGGTCGGAGGCACCGCTGGTGATCTGAGCCGGTGATCGCCGAGGCCCCGCGGAGAGTCGTCCCGCGGGGCCTCGGGCATGTCCGCTCCCGGGTCGCGCACGGTCCGGGTGCCCGGCGGCGCACGGTTCTCCGGCGGCGTGCGGGAGTGCCCCGCTCCCCCGTCATTGGGTCGACAAATGGCGGAACCCAGGCCTGGTTGACGCGCGTTGACAAGCGGCACCACACTCGCGCAGGTACATGACAAACGACTCGCGAGAGGGGCACCGCCCGTGTCGTCCAGACCGTCCGTCCTCACGTACGTGAAACTCGCCGCCACCGCCTTCGCCGTCACCGGACTGCTCGCCGCCGCACCCCCGACGGCGACGGACTCCCCGCCCCGGGCCGCCGCGGCCGTCACCGGGTCGCCGTCCGCCGAGGCCGTCACCGGGTCCCCGTCCGCCGGGGTGGCCGTGAAGATGCCGGCCGCCGTCGCCGACCGCCTCGGCACCGACCGCGGGGCGCTGCTGGACGCCGTCTCCGCGGACGTCCTCGCGCGGTCCCACGACGCCCGGGGTCTCGCCCCGAAGGCCGCCGTCGGCAGACTCGCCGCGGAGGGCCGCAAGGTGGTCGTCGACGTCCGCGAGGTGTCGGGCGACTGGGCCCGCGGCGTCGCCTACGTCGAGGCGTCACGCGCACGGCACGGCGAGCCGGAGGGCTGGCTCTACATCGCCCATCGCGAGGACGGGCGTTGGGTCCCGGGCCTCGAGGGCGACCGCGAGTTCGCCGAGCACGTGGCCCGTTCCCCGCTGGTCGGCACGGCGGAGCGGCGGACCATGACGGCGTACGCCGAACGCAAGGCGACCCCCGAAGCGCAGGTCGGGATC
The DNA here is from genome assembly GCF_016919245.1 of Streptomyces zhihengii. Classification (NCBI taxonomy): domain Bacteria; kingdom Bacillati; phylum Actinomycetota; class Actinomycetes; order Kitasatosporales; family Streptomycetaceae; genus Streptomyces; species Streptomyces zhihengii. The sequence goes on from NZ_JAFEJA010000001.1 coordinate 114,128, forward strand.
CTGGCCAACACCAACGGGCTGCTGCTGCCCTGGATGCCCGACTACTACATGACCGTGACCGGCGGCCCCCACTCCCACGACGGCGCGACCGGCTACTGGAGCGCCCTCGACTTCGCCGGCGGCAACGCCAGCGGTCTGGTGCGCTCGTCCCGTGAGGGCACGGCCACCTCGATGTGCGGTGCCGGCGGCGGCTGGACCAGGGTGATCCACCCCGGCGGCTTCTCCACGGACTACTACCACATGCGGAACACGACCTACTACAACGGGACGTCGATCGGGCGCAGCGCCCTGCTCGGCACCATCGGCACCGACACCTGCGCCGGCGGCTCCGCGACCGGCGCCCATGTGCACTGGAGCCTGCGCACCTACGACGCCAACTACAACGGCCAGTACACCTGGCTGAACGGCCGCACCATCGGCGGCTGGACGTGGTGGAACGGGTCCAGCCAGTACTCCGGGTGCGGCACCCGTCTCGGCGTCACCGCCTGCCCCGGCACGGCGATCTACAACCGCACCAGCTGAACGGTCCGGTCCGGCCGGCGGCGCAGCGGACGAGGTGAGTCCCGGCGCGCGGGCCGCGTGCACCCGGGGCACGGACCGGCCTCCCGCAGGCGCGAGGCCGGTTCTCCTGCCCCTGGTGTTGCCCTCCAGGCCCTTCCCCTGCGCGGGCGCGCCGGACCAGGGTCTCTTCGAGGCCGTACCACCGTCGAGGGAGCACTCATGCGTGCGCAGGGCACCGGCAAGGAGCAGGACGGCGGGACCGGACCGGCGGGACGCCGGCCGGCCCAGGTACCCGGGTGGGCCTCCCAGATCCTGACGCTCCAGCGGCTCGCCGGGAACGAGGCCCTCTCGCGCGCGGTCGCCGCCTCCCGGCACCGGCACGGGCCCGGCTGCGGACACGGGCAGCCCGCGGTGCAGCGCAGCGCGGATACCGACCGGCACCGGCACGGTCCCGGGTGCGGGCACACGCAGCCCGCGGTGCAGCGCAGCGCGGACACCGACCGGCATCAGCACGGTGCCGGATGCGGACACGAGGAGACGCCCGTGCAGCGCCGGGTGTCCCCCGGCGAAGCGATCTCCACTCCGGGCAGGCCGCTCCCCTCGCGCATCGTCGAGCGCCTGGAGCAGGAATACCCGATGAAGTTCGGCCATGTCCGTTTTCACGACAACGCCGTCGCGCAGCGTTCGGCGGCCGACCACGGTGCCGAGGTGTACACCACCGGCTCGCACATCGTCAGCAGCCGGTCGAGTCTCGACGACGAGACCATGTTCCACGAGGGCGGGCACGTCTGGCAGCAGGCCAACACGCAGGTGGCCGGCACCGACGACGGGACGGGGACGAAGGTCTCCAGTCCTCGCGACCCCTTCGAGGTCCAGGCGGCCGAGAACGGCCGGCGGATGAAGCTGGGGCAGGCCCCCGATCTGACGCTCCCCGGCGCTTCCGCCGCCGCGGGCGGTGTGCAGCGCGCGGTCGCGGCGCCCTCCGCACACGTCCAGCGAGCGCCGGGCAACACGGCCACCGCTCCCGCACCCGCGCCGCAGACCGGTCTGCCGCCGGACCTCAACGCGGCGCTCGGCAGGGAGATCCCGGACTACTGGAACACCCTGCAGTGGACGGACAGCGGCCGGGGCTACCACACGGCATCGCTGCACCCCGGGCACCCGGTGTGGACAGCCATCGAGAACTACGCCCGCCTCTCCCAGGAGCGCGCGCCCGTGACGGCGCCGAAGGCCGAGGCGACCCGGATGGCCGAGTCCCAGAAGCGGCTCAACGACCCGAACATCACCGATGAGCAGCGCGCGTCCCACACCCGCCGCCTCCAGGAGGGCAAGGCGGGCGGACCGCCGCCGCCCAGCAGCGCCCTGATGGACATCGTGGAGATCGTCGTCTGCGCCAACCCCACACTGTGGGAGAAGTACACGACGAACCGGCAGATGTACCACCAGTCGCTGATCTCGCACAAGAAGCAGGGCCTGGAGGCGTCCGGCAAGGACCGCAGTGAGCGGATCCCCTGGTCCACCGGCGGCAGGCCCAACCTCGGCGGAGCGGCGTCAACGTCGATCCAGCCGGGCTACCCCCGCCCCGACCAGCTGCCGCCCAGCGTGGCGCAGGACGCCGGCGAGGCGTTCTTCTGGCACGGCACCAGCCCCCAGGTCATGGACCTGATCGACGAGAACGGCCCGAGGCCCGATCTGGGCCGCAACAAGGGCACCGCGGACAAGCCGCAGTACGGGGTGCTGGGCCAGGGCACCTATGTCGCCGACAACGCCTCCAAGGCACAGACGTACTTCGCCTGCCCCCAGTGCGAGGACCCCGAGTGCACGGACGCGACGCACCCGCCGCGGCAGATGATGCTGATGCGAGGACTCATCGGCTCGCCCAACTTCGCGCACCTCGGGCAGAACCGGCGCGGCGAGGACCACAAGACGCTGAAGGACGGCAGCACCTCCGTGGTGAGCCCGGGCCTCAAGAAGAACCCGGCACGGCTCGGCGCGACCGGTACCAACGAGTTCCTCATCAAGGACAAGTCGCTGCTCTACCCCGAGATCCGGGTCCACTACCGGCGGTCCGCCTCCTGAGCCGCGCCGTCCCGCTGATCCGGCCGTGACGCCGGCGAGCGGCCGGGCCGGGCCGGGTCAGGCCGGCTCGACGGTGACGGTGCACAGGCGTTTGGTCGCCCGGGTCAGGGCGACGTACAAGTCCCTCTCCCCGCACGGGCGGGCGGTGCGGATCTCCTCCGGGTCCACGACGACGACACCGTCGAATTCGAGGCCGCGCGCTTCGGACGCCGGCACGACGCGTGCGTGCCGGGCGACGCCCCGGGCCGTCAGTTCGCCCACCGCGGTGTCCGCGCAGATCACTCCCAGAAGCTCGCCCGGGTGCGCGGCGCTCTGGGCGCGGAGTTCCCGGACGACGGCGGCGACCAGCCCGTCCGGGGATGCGGTCAGGGTGCGAGGGCGGTCACCGCTGCGCAGGGACCGGGTGGGCTTCTGGTCCGGAGCGATCCGTGCGAGCAGGTCCCGGACGCCCTCCAGGATCTGCTGCGTGGTGCGGTAGCTGACGGTGAGGTCGTGCAGGTCGAACCGCGGGCCGACGTGGGGGCCCAGTGCCTCCTTCCAGTCGCGTGCCGTGGCGGCCGGGCCCGACTGGGCGAAGTCACCCACCAGTGTCATCCCCCTGGCCGGACAGCGGCGGACGATCATCCGCCACTGCATGGCCGTCAGCTCCTGCGCCTCGTCGACGACGACGTGCCCGTACGTCCGCCGGGGAGGGCCGTCGACCAGGCTCGCCGCCTCGTCCAGCAACGGCACGTCGGCATCGGTCCACGGGGCGTCCGCACCGCGCAGCAGCAGGGACCGCTCCTGCGCGGTGAGGAGGGGCAGGCACACGGCGAGAGCGTCGGCGTCCGTCAGGAGCGCCTTCACGAGGTCACCGGGTGCCAGCCGCGGCCACAACGCCTCGACCGCCCGGTCGACGCCGGCGTCGTCGAGCAGATCGGCCCGGACGGCGTCCACGTCCAGCTCGTGGGCCGGGCCCGGGTCGGCCGCTCCTTCGGCGCGGCGCCGGTCGGCTCCCGTGAACCGGTCGAGGTCCAGGCCCGTCATCCTGGCGGCGTCGGCGTCGATCTGCTCCAGGACGTCGCCCATGTCCCGTCGCATCGCGGCGGTGACGGCGTCGACCAGGAGCTCCGTGAACACCTGGCGGGCGGGGTTGTGTCCCGGTACGGCCGCCACGGCGGCGTCGCGTGCCGCGGCGACCTCCACGTCGGACAGGCGGACCAGTTGCCGTCCGACGCGCACGGCGAAGTCACCGGCGGGGGCCTGGTGGCGGCGCAGCAGCGCGGCCAGGGCGTCGGCGAGGCCGGCGCCGCCCTTGAGCCGCGCCGTCCCGTACGGGTCCGCCGTGTCCGTGGGTACTCCGGCCAGTTCCCGGCAGGTCGTCAGGTCGACCTCGTTCTCCCCGAGGGAGGGAAGGACCTGGGAGATGTAGTCGAGGAAGCGGGCGTTCGGGCCCACCACCAGGACGCCCTCCTGCGCGGCGCGCGGGAACGCGTAGAGGACGTAGGCCGCCCGGTGCAGGGCGACCACCGTCTTCCCGGTGCCGGGTCCGCCCTGCACGACCGTCACACCGCGGTGGGCGGAGCGGACGATGGCGTCCTGTTCGGCCTGCAGCGTCGCGACGGCCGCGTGCATCCTGCCCGTACGCCGTGCCGACAGCGCCTCGGCCAACGGGCCGTCGCCGACGACGTCCTCGCCGGTCGGGGCCGTCCCGTCCAGCAGTTCGTCGCTCACCGAGACCACCGTGCGCTCCTCGACCCGCAGGTGCCGGCGCCGCCGCAGGTCCATCGGGTGGACCGGTGTCGCCTCGTAGAAGGGCCGCGCCGCGTGCGCGCGCCAGTCCACGAGCAGCGGCAGATCGTCCTCCTCCGTGTGCAGGCCGATCCGCCCGATGCGCAGGGCCGTGCCGTCCGTCCGGTCGATGCGCCCGAAGACCAGGCCTTTTTCCGCGCCCTCCAGCCGGCTGATTTCCCGGGACAGCCGCTCGGCTGCGTTTTCTCTCTCGTACGCCTCTCCGGCGCTTTCCGCCGGGGATTCCAGCACATTCGCCCGGTGTGCCCGCGCCGCGGAAATCCGCTCGGCGAGGAGGTCGTGCAACGCGGACACACAATGCCGCTCCAACGCAACCTGACGTGCAGCGGAACCGTTCGTGTCGGACAACGGGGGTTCCTTCGCATTCGGCAACAAGGGCTCCTTCGATTCGCGCCACACCCTACGATCGGAGCCCCCCGAAGGTAAGTCTTGACTTGCTTGTCGAGCCGTGGCCCCGTGACCGCGCCCATGACGTCCGAAAGCCTTTCCGCATTTCCTTCCGCTGTCGTCCGTGACGCGCATTGCGCGCCCGGTACCGGCGTGCCTCGGCGCGGGGCACGGCAGGCGCACCGCCGCCGGACGCCGAGGGCCCGCTCCCGCCCGGGGACGATGATCGCGATTGCTAGACTCCGCCTCTCTGCGGACGCCCGTCGCACAGCGGCTGGGGAGCCCTGACGGGCGTCTCGCGTGTTCACGGCACCTGCCCGCGTGCGCGGTGTGCCGCCAGGGGAGGGATCTCGTCAGCATGAGCAAGTCGCCCATGCCCGGTACGTCCGGCATGTTCACGAAGAGTACGTCCGGCCTGTCCGGGAAAGGCGCGTCCGGCATCTCCGGGAGACGGCTGACGACCGCCGTCGCCGTCGGTCTCGCGATGACGGCGGCGGTGCGGGACGCGGCGGCGGTGCGGGACGCGGCGGCGGGGGACGTGCTCCCCGTCGAGCCCGGCTCGGAGATCGTGAGCGCGGGAGCCACCGGGTTCCTGACCACGGACGCCGACGCCGACGTGCGCTGGACACGGTACGCGGACGGTTCGACCACCGAGTTCGGCCGGGACTACGGCCAGTTCACCGACACGCTGGGACACGGGTCGCTCTCCGACGTCGTGGTCACCGGCAACAGCAGCATGCCGGCCGGGTACACCCGGGTCACGCTCACCGACACGTCCCCGGGCGGTGCCGCTCCGTACTGGATCGACCTCCCGCGCACCGGGCCGTTCGCGTACACCTACCTCGGCGCCGTCGGTTCGACCGTGGTCGCGACGACGGCCGCGTCGGACACCGGCCGGGCCGTGCACCTGCTGTCCAGGACGGACGGCGTGCCGTCCGACCGCCGGGTGACCGGGCTGGACCCCGCCGCCTACGCCGTCGCCGCCACGGCGGCGGACCGGAACAGCGTCGTGCTGCGCTACCGCACCGGTACGGCCTACGAGGCCCCCGCCTTCCTGGCCGTGGTGGACCTGGCGACCGCCTCGGTCGTGGAGACCCACCCGCTGGGCGCGGACGGTTCCCCCGATTCCGTCGCCCTGTCCGCGACGCACCTTGCCTGGATCCACGGCGACGGAACGACCGGCAAGGGCGCGCTCTCGGTTGCCCGCCGGGGGCAGCAGGCCACGCGCACCGCGGTGAGCGGTGTCTACTCCCCGCGGGTCGGTCTGGCCGGCGACCAGGTCGTCTACGGCAACCCGACGCGGCTGATCCACGGCTCGGACGCCGCCACGATGGCGCTCCACACCGTGCCGGCGTCGGGCGGGACGCCCCGCAGGCTGCTGGACCACTTCACCTCTCTCGCGCCCGCGCCGGACGGGTCGCTTCTCGCCATGGGCGGGACGCTCGCCGGCGGTGAGGGCGTCCACCGGATCGAGGCCGGAGCCGGCGCCCCGCTCTCCGCCGTGCTCGTCGCCACCACAGGTGAGCCGACCGCGGTGAAGCTGCTCGGCCACAACGTGCCCGCGGTGGCCGACCTCGACCGCAACGGCGGCCGGCTGTGGCTGGAGTGGCGTCTGTCGCGTCTCAACGTCGAGATGACGGTGACCCTGCGCCACACCGCCACCGGCGCGACCGACACGGCCTGGCTCCACCCCGACAACGGGGACTCGCACGGCCCGCAGCGAGCCAACTACAGCTGGGACGGCATGATCGGGCCGAACCGCGCCGCCGCCCCCAACGGGGCCTGGACATGGGAGATGAAGGCCGTCCCGCTCAACGGGGTGGGCCCCGCCGTCGTCGCCACGGGCTCGTTCACGGTGACCCGGAAGCCCGCGCCCCACGACTTCAACGACAACGGCTCCCCCGACCTGCTGGCACGCGACACGGCCGGGCGGCTCTGGCGCGCCGACACCTCCTTCGACCCGATCAACCCCTGGCTCTCGGGGGCCGGGGAACCCGCCCTCGTCGGGGGCGGCTGGCAGATCTACAACCAGATCGAGGCGGCCGGCAACCTCGGCGGCTCCTCCGTGGGCGACCTCGTCGCCCGGGACGCGGCCGGAGTGCTGTGGCTGTACCAGGGCCGTGGCAACGGCACCTTCGCCGGCCGGGTCAGAGTGGGCGGCGGATGGGGCGCCTACACCCGTCTGGCCGGGGGCAGCGACCTCACGGGCGACGGCAGGGCCGACCTGGTGGCCACGGACAAGGCGGGCGCCCTGTGGCTCCACCAGGGCACCGGAAGCACGAGCGCCCCGTTCGCCGCACGCCGGAAGGTCGGTCTCGGCGGCTGGCAGGCGTTCAACCAGATCACCGCCGTGGGCAATGTCGCGGGCGGACCGGCCGGCGACCTCGTCGCCCGGGACACGGCCGGAGTGCTGTGGCTGTACCAGGGCCGCGGCGACGGCACGTTCACCACCCGGGTCAAGGTGGGCGGCGGATGGGGCGCCTACACCCATCTCGTCGGCATCGGCGACGGGAACCGTGACGGGCGAGCCGACCTGTGGGCGTCCTCACCTGACGGCGGGTCGTACTTCTACCAGGGCACCGGCAACGCGCGTGCGCCCTTCCGGGGCCGTACCGCCGGCACCGCGCTGTGGCCGACCTCCCCGTACAACCACGTGAGCTGAGACGGCGGCGCCCGGGCAACCACGTGAGCTGAGGCGCCGTGCCCGGGCCGAGCGCCGGCGCTCGGCCCGGGCACGGCCGCCATCCGCGCCGCGGCGCGGATGGCGGCCGCGGTCCCGCACGCCCCGTCGGGTCGACTCCGTCAGGTGGTGCGGGGCGGCGTGTCCAGGAACCGGTGCAGGGAGGCCGTCATGGCGGTCACGAAGTCGTCGCGGGTCCGCTCGGGTACCCGGTCGAGGGACAGGTAGGGATTGAGGTCCTCCAGTTCGACCAGGAGCAGTTCGCCTTCCCCGGTGCGGCAGGCGTCCACTCGCTGGATGCCGCGGTCGAGGGTGTTCCAGTCGATGAAGCGGTCCGCGAAGGCGAGGTCCGCCTCGGTCGGTTCGTACGGTTCGAGGACCCAGCGCCGGCCGGTGTCCGGGGCGTGGAGTGCGTACTGGAACGCGCCGTCGACGTACGTGAAGGAGACCTCGTAGCGGAAGTCGATGCGGGGCTGGACCAGGATGTCGCCGTAGGCGAGGCCGTCGAGCCGGTCCCGGGGCACGAAGCTCAGGCCGATGGAGTCGGCCCCGGCCTTCGGCTTGACCGCGTAGCTCTCCGCGCGGGGCAGCGCGGGAAGGTCCGCGAGGGCGTCGACGGTCGGGATCACGGGGTACCCCTCTGCCGTCAGATCCAGCAGGTACTGCTTGCCGGCCATGTCTCCCCGCCCGTTCAGCGGGTTGTAGACGCGCGTGCCCTGCGCGGCGGCCGTCGCCCGGAAGGCGTCGTACTGCTGCCGGTAGTGCAGGACCGGCCCGCTGTTGCGGACCACGACCGCGTCGAAGGAGGCCATCAGGGCCGCCGCGTCCAGGGGATGGCACAGGGCGATGTCGAAGGCGCCGCGCAGCCGCGAGGTCAGGAAGATGTCCTCGTCGCAGTAGCGGCGCCCCCGGGCCTGATAGGCGAGATCGGTCACGAACAGGACGCTGGGGCGCACGGCCACCGGGCGTCTCCTCTCGGGTCGGTGATGAACATGAGCATGCTGGCGAGCGGGCCGTCGGCGAGGGCGCTTGAAATCGAACTCATGTGCGGCAGAATGGAGTTCACCCGCCATCGGGGGCGCCGTTCACCAGGCTCCCGATGACGGGCTCCCTTCCCGTTCACCACCCCAGGAGACCGGCATGCCCGTGCGCCCGTCCACGCCGCCCCACCAGGCCGCCCCGTCACGCCGGCAGCCTCCCGCCACGCCCCTGCCGGACTTCCGGCACGTCTTCCTCGAACCGGTCTACGGCGAGGCCTACGAGGACGACCTCGCGGAGGCGGCGGACGGCCCGGACGAGGCGCACGCCCCGCAGTAGCCGCGCCTGGCGCGCGGACCGGGGCCGCTCTCTCCCGGGGGCGGGCGGCTACCGGCCGCCGGCCTCCGAAAGGTCCGTCCGCCACGCGTTGGAGCGGATGAAGTGCCCCTCGGGGTACTCGAACTCGCACTCCTCGACGAGTTCGAACCCCGCCTTCCGGCAGACCGCGTTCGACGCGGCGTGCTGAACGGAGGGGAACGCGTACAGGAACCGGTGCCTGCCGTCGGCCCTGGCCCGGCCGACGACCGCCGAGGTCGCCGCCACCGCCAGGCCGCGCCCCTGGAACTCCGGCAGGATCGCGTAGCCCGTCTCGTACGCCGGCCCGCCGCCCCACGCGTGATCCCAGAAGCCCGTCGACCCCACGGCCCGGCCCTCCGGCACCAGCACGATCCGGAACATGGTCCCGTTCGCCTCCGGATCGAGGTAACGCCGGTGCCGCCCGACGAGCCGCTCCTCGGGCTCCGGGCCCCCGAGATGTGCGGTCATCCCGGGGGTGTTGCACCGGCGGAGCAGGTCCAGATCACCCTCGGACCAGGGTTCGAGGCTCACTTGAGGAGCGTGGGTCGATGCCATGGCCGACACGATAGAGCCGACCTCCGACACCGGGGCCCGGGGCCGGACGGGGCCGTTCCGGAGTCGGGGAGGGGTGGAGGCGCCCTTGCCGACTGCCGACTGCTCTCCCGGACCGCCTCCACCACTGCCACGCGGCCCAGGAGCGCCCGCGTACGACCGACAGGGGTGCAAGCGCGGCGCATGGGCGAGTTCCGTCAGGACGGGCCGCCTCGCGGCACGCCTCCTCACCCGGGCCCTCACAGGAGGCGGATGAACTGCTCCACGGAGGCCGGTTCCGGAGGCGGCGGCAATGCGAGGTCCTGGCCGGACTCTTCACCGCGTTGCAGCGCCGAGACGAACGCGACCGCCTGCCGCAGATCCAGCGCAGGAAGCTCCCGGCGCAGCGCACGTATCGCGGCCAGGCGGCCGTGCGAGGCCAGCACACCGGCGACCTGCGCCCTGAGCGCAGCGTGAGGATCGTCCGGCACCTGTCCTCTGACGCGCCGTCGGTACTCGTCCCGCCAGGTGTCGAGCCGGAGAACCACGGCAGGGATCATGAAGACGCCGCCGCCCTCGCCGTCCACCAGGATGGGACCGCCGCCGACGATCGCGTGCCGGGAGTCGCCCGTCTCCACCCATGCCCGGGACCGCACGGTGACCAGCCAGCCGAACTCGTGGGCCTTCACTCCCGTCACCACCTCGGCAGGCAGGGGCCCTTCCGCGTACGCACTGCTCCGGTGCTCGTGCAGCAGCGCTTCCTCGGCCAGCGCGACGGCCCGCTCTCTCGTGATCACACCCCCATGGTCCCGTCCGCCGTGCCACCGGCGCAGGGCAGGTCGGTGTCCGGTCGGCGAGCGGGGCTCTCTCGACGGCGGGGTCCCCGGCGTCCCGCGCCGGTGGGACCGCGGAAGCCGGTCGTGCGACATCCCAACCTCTGGCCTTGCTCAAGCGGGCGGTGACGCGGGGGAAGGGTGGGGAGAGTTGCTTCGAACGAGAGAACGGGGCCGCGGTCGTCCGCGGCCGTCTCGACCGACGGGGGCAGCGATGGAACTGTGGTTGGTCATCGGGGGAATCGCGGCGGTCGTCGCCCTGTACGGAGGCGTGCAGTGGCGCATCGACGTGCGGCGCGAGCGGCAGCACGGGAGCGGCCACCACTGGAGGCAGCCGGTCGATCCCGCCGATCACGGAGGGGGCGCGTCCGGGCAGATGGGAGGGCTCGGGGGCGGAGGCGGAGGTGACGGGGGCTCAGCCTGAGACGGCGAGGACGCGGCGACGGGACGACGACGCCAGGGGGTCGTCCCGATCGCGGTCGGTCGGTCGGTCGGGCAGGGGCGGGTGGCCGCCGCGACTCCGGTCAGGCGCCCCCGGAGGAGCCGAACGCGACGGCCGCGTGCTCGCCGTCCCAGCCGGCGGGGGTGCGCCAGATGACGTTGACGCGGAACACGTCGCGGATCGTGTCAGCGGACCAGTCGTCGGCAGGCGGTTCGGAGAGCACGAGGTAGAGACCGTCGGCCGGGGCGGGCAGCGTGTGGTTGATCTCCAGCAGCCGGGTCGCGCCCGAGCGCAGGTCCGCGTAGGCGGAGCGGCCCGCGCCCAGAGCCTCGTACAGGAAGAGACCGTGCCGGGTGACGCAGCTGACGTCGACGACCGCCGAGTCGGCCGGCTGGAGGTCCGCCCAGAGAAGCGAGGACTTCAGCGCGTGACGGACCGCTTCGTGCTTCTTGCACGCACGGTCGGTGTCGGCGGCCGTCTCCAGCGCGCGGAGGAACCCGTCCATGGTGGTCGGCTCCGGTGGTGCGGTGGCGGTGGCGGTCGTGTCCGCGGCGGTCATCTGCTCTTCTTCCTTCTGATCGGGTTGCGCCGGCGTGCTGGGGACCGCGGTGTCGGAGCCGGGCGGCGTCGCCGTGCCGAAGCGCTCGTGGAGCACTCCCCTGGCTTCGGCGAGGGGCTCGGCCCAGCCGGAGGCCGCCAGCGCCTCGGCGAGCCGGCCCGCGTCGAAGGTGCCCTCCTTGAGCGCGCGGTTGACCGTCGCGGCGAGGTCGCGAAGTGCGCCGAGCCGTTCCCGGTCCGGATCGCCGAGCAGGTGGAGCACGGCGACCCAGTCGGCCTGGTCCCGCCGGAGGACGCGGTTGGCCATCCCCTGGAGTTCGGAGAGGCGGATGCGGGCGTCGGGAACGTCGCCGTCGCTCTCGGTCAGATCCGTCAGGACGTCGAGTGCCGCGGCGTAGCGCCCCGCCATCCGCTCCGAAACGGGCGACCGGCCGCGCTGGTCCGCGGTGAGCACCGTCTGGGTGGTCTCGTTGGCGAACACCCAGCAGTCCAGTTCCTCACCACGCCCTGGCGGCACCGATCCGTGGCGGACGGTGAGGACGAGCGGCCGGTCGATCACCGGCGACAGCGGCTTGACCTTGTAGCGGCCGCCGGGGGCCCGGTCCACGACTTCGACCCGGACATCGGTGCCGACCCGGGGAAGCCCTCCGGCCCCGCCGTCGTCCGGCCCCGGGTCGGGCACAGCAGGTGCCTGGGCGTCTTGGGCGCCGGTGAGTGCCGCGGGCAGCGGGGCGGTGTGCAGGACCGTCAGGCTCTGGGTGCTGCGGGTGAGGGCCACGTACAGCCGGCGCAGTCCGGCGGGCCCGCGGTCGGCGATCGCGGCGGGCTCGACGACCAGGACGTGGTCGTACTCCATGCCCTTGGCCTGCGCGGCGGACAGGACGGAGACGGTCTCGCCGTTCGGGCCGCCCGTCCCGGCGTCCTCGCCGATCCGGCGGCTGATCGCCTCCAGCCAGTCCGAGTCGTCGGGCACGATGACGGCCACGGAGCGGGGGGTGCTCCCGTCGCTGGTGCGACCGAGGCGCGCCACCTGGGCGACGGTGTCGTCGAGCAGCTTCCACGGCTCGGTGGCCACCGTCCGCACGGCGTCCGCACCCGCCTCCCGGACGGCCTGCGGATACGGCAGGGCCGGAGCGACCGTCCGTGCGAGCGGAGCCACGAACTCCATGATCTCGGCGGGGACCCGGTAGCTGGTGGTGAGCTGAGCCAGGCTCCAGTCGCCGTGGTCGGAGAGGAGGGCGCCGAGCAGGTCCCAGTCCGGCGGGATGTGGGCGCCGGTCGCCTGCGCGAGGTCGCCCAGGACGGTCATGGAACCGCCGGCGGCGCAGCGCCGCCGCAGGGAGCGGGCCTGCATGGGGGTGAGGTCCTGGGCCTCGTCGACGACGATGTGGCCGTAGCGCGGCGGGGTGTCGCCGCTGATCAGGACTCCGAGTTCTTCGAGGCAGACGTGGTCGTCGAGGGTCCACGCCTCGGCGTCGGCGCTGGCGGCGCGGGCTCGCAGCAGGGCCGCCTGTTCGTCCTCGTCGAGGATGCCGTCGGCGCATGCGCGGAGCAGGTCGGCGGAGTCGTAGAGGCTGCGCAGGGCTTCCCGGGGGCCGGGGGTGGGCCAGACGCGTTCGAGGAGGCGCTCGACCCGGCGGTTGCGTTCGAGGTCGCGGCGGATCGTGCCGCCCTGCCCGCGGCGCGGTGCGATGTCGGCGAGTTCCTGGAGGAGCCGGTCGACGAGGAGGCCGCGGAACCGGTCGCGGCGCTCCCGGAAGGGCCCGTCGCCGGTGCGGGCTCGTTCGAGGAGCGCGAGGACCTCGGACTTCGGCACCCGAAGCGTCGTACTGCCGGCGTTGACGACGATCCCGGGTTCGTCGCCCTCGAACGAGGGGGCGGCCGTGAGGGGATCGAGGGCCTCGGGGCGGAAGTCGCTCTCGACGCGCCGCCGCAGGACGGCAGCCATGCGCTCGTCCGACTTCACCGGACGCGCCTTCGGGGAGTCGGCGCCGAGGACCTCGCCCTCCCACAGGCGGTCCAGCTGGACCGCGTTGACGTCCCGCGTGCCGAGGGTGGGGAGGACCTGTCCGACGTAGTCGAGGAACCGCTGGTGGGGGCCGATGACGAGGATGTCCTGGGCCGTGAAGTGCTCGTTGTTGACGAGCCAGGTCACCCGGTGGAGGCCGACCGCCGACTTGCCGGTCCCGGGGCCGCCCTGTACGACCAGGATGTCCGAGGGCGAACCGGTGACCAACTCCATCTGGTCGCGGCGGATGGTTTCGACGATGTCCCGCATCCGGCCGCCGCGTGACCGCTGGAGCTCCCGCAGAAGAAAGTCGTCCGGCCGGAGCGGCTTCCGCCGCTGCCGCCGCACGACATCCCCCGGGGTGGGGGCCGGCGTCCGCTCCGGTGCGGGCACCGCCTCCGCCGCCTCCGCCGCCTCCGCCGCCTCCGCCTCCTCGGCCGCGTCGTCGCCGGGGGCCCGACTGGGCTCCGGCAGGACGGCGGGCCCGGTCAAGACGGGCACAGGCACGGGCACGGATCCGGGCAGGGGCACGGATCCGGGAGTGGCCGCCGGCGAGGAGATCTCGTCGAAGTAGCTCTCGACGATCCGCTGGGCGCAGCGGAGCTGCCGACGCAGGACCACCTCGCCCGGGTTCTCGGGCCGGGCCTCGATCCACTTCCTGGCCATGGGGCTGGTCCACAGCAGGACCACCGGGTCGTTCGCGCTGTCCTTCACACCCCGGCGGCCGATGTACCACGGCCGGGGCTCGTCGCCCGGGTCGTCCGGCGCGTCGACGCGGGAGAAGACCAGGGCTTCGTCACCCAGCCCTCCGTAGGCCTCGGCGCGCGCCTCCGCCTCGACCCTGTTGGCGATCCCGTCCTTGCCGCTCGCGGACGCGGTGGCTGCCGAAGAGCCGCTCAGTTCGGCCAGTTTCGTGGTGTAGCAGTCGTAGGCGTGGTCCACGGCCCGCTGTTCGCCGGCGAGGATCTCGTCCCCAGTGGTGGTGCTCATGTGCGTTCCTCCCTGCGGTGCCGGAGGCACCGCCACGGGCCTGCGCCCGTGCCCCGCTGAAACACCTATCAGAAAACGGACGGTGACGGGCCGTCAGTGACCGGATCGATGGTCGGGTGATCCGTCGGCCGGGCCGGTCCGTGGCCGGTGGCCGGTCTCAGTCGCCGTCGACGCCGCCCGCGTCCCCGTCGCCGCCGGCGGTGTCGCCCTCGTCGTCCCAGCCGTGCCCGCCCGCCGCGCGGCGCCGTGCGCGCACCCGGTCGGAGACGAGCGCTCCGGCGAACAGACCCGCGATGCAGGCCAGCAGGACGGCCGTCCCCGAGAAGAGCACGGCGCCCCACACCGGATCGTCCCCGTCACGGCTGAGAAGGACGAGCAGCATCAGGCCGGGGAACATGGCGAGGAGCAGAGTGCCGAGGGCAGTGGTCAGCGTCAGGCTCTCGTGGATGCCGGCGTAGTCGGTGACGTCCTGCGGCGTCGCCGTCCGTCCCGGCGACACGACGGGATACAGGGCGACGGCCTGGCAGGCCAGGCAGGCGAGTTGCAGGTACCCGTAGTCCGCGAACGAGAGCGGGCCCGACCAGTGCCGCACCAGCCCGACGACGGCGCAGGCGACGGTCCCCGCGTTGCCCACGGCCACCCACACCCAGCGGGACACCACGACGTCGACCAGTGTCTCGAGTGCGGGCTCCCAGAAGGACCTCCGGGTGATCTCCCTGAACCTGTGGTTGTTCCTGATGCCGTCGAACACGCCCCCACCCCGTGGTCGCCGCCGCTGCCGGGCGGCGTTCGCGCACAGCACGCAGTATCGGGGCACGGGCGCCCGGCCACCAGACCGCGCCGTGTCCGGCGGTGACGATTGCCCGGCCCCTGAGGAGGACCTCGACTGCGGCTGGACTTCGGGGTGTTCCGTGGTCGGTCACCGCCGATCGGCGTCGGGCTCAGCTCGGCACGCTGCGGGCCGTCCCGGCCTGGGCGGGTGGGTCGGCCCGGAGCTCGGGGGCGGTGGGTTCGGGCAGGGCGCGGAAGAGGAGCCAGCTCAGGGCCGGCATGGCGATCAGCAGGGTGAGGGCGGTCCGTAGGTCGGTGGTGTCGGCGAGGTGTCCCAGCAGGGGGGTGACGAGGCCGCCGATGCTGACGGTGAGTCCGAGGACGATGCCACTGGCGGTGCCGATGCGGGAGGGCAGGTAGTCCTGGCCGAGGGTGACCTGGAGAGAGAAGGGGACGTACAGCCCTGCTGAGGTGAGGGCCACGAAGAGGAACACGGCCGGGCCGGGTGCGTACATCACCCCGGTGACGGCGGGGACGGAGAGCAGACACGACCAGCGGCAGACGCGGACGCGGCCGTAGCGGTGGGCCAGGGCCCCGCCCAGGAGCGAGCCGACCGCGCCGCCGAGGAACAGCAGGAACAGGGCGACGGTCCCCGCCGTGGTACTGCCCTGCATGCGCTGCTGGGCGTGGAGTGCGATGAAGGTGCTCAGGCCGGTGAAGACCACGGAGCGGAAGACGACCGCCAGGGACAGCTTCACGAAAGAGGCCACGTCGTCCGCGCTTCGCGGGGCCTCTGCCCCGGCTGTGCCCGTCCGGGGCCGGGCGAGCATCCGGAGCACGGGGACGCACAGGGCGGTACCGGCGAGCGCCGGGAGGACGAGGACGGGCGTCCAGTGCAGGGAGCCGTGCCCGATCGCGGCCGACACCATGAGCGGGGCGAGCGCGAAGCCGATGTTGCCGCCGAGGGAGAACCAGCTCATCGCCCGGTGGCTGCCTTCACCGGCCAGCCGGGCCACGCGGGCGGACTCGGGGTGGTAGGCGGCCACGCCGACGCCGGAGACGGCGACGAAGCACAGGGTGAGTCCGTAGGAGCCGCTCAGGCCGCTGAGCGCGATGCCCACCCCGGCGAGCAGGGTGCTGACCGGCAGCAGCCACGGCATGGCCCACCGGTCGGTGAGCGCCCCGAACACGGGCTGGGCCACCGACGACAGCAGGGAAGCGGCCAGCACGATGCCGGAGGCCACGGCGTAGGTGTAGTCCCGTTCGGCCGTGAAGTACGGGATCAGCGCCGCGACGGCGCCCTGGTAGATGTCGACGCAGGCGTGCCCCACGGCCAGCAGGGCGATCGATGTGTTCCTTCGCATCTCCCCCATGCTGGGAGAACCACCCGGTGTCGCGCTTTCGATAGATTGACAGATCATGCAGGAAATCCGCCATACTCCCATCGCGCCGACCCGGACCCAGCGCCTGGCGTCCGGCGGCGAGATCGACGCACACCGCCACGACGACCACCAGATCGCCTACGCCGGCAAGGGCGCCATCGCCGTGACCACCGACGCCGGCACCTGGATCGCCCCTGCCACCCGCGCGCTGTGGATCCCGGCCGGCACCGTCCACCGGCACCAGGCCCACGGCGAACTCGAACTCCACCTCGTCGGCCTGCCCGCCACCGAGAACCCCCTCGGCCTGGACAGACCGGCCGTCATCGCCGTCAGCCCTCTGCTGCGCGAACTCGTCGTCGCCTACACCCGCGACCCCGACGACGACAGCCCAGCCCGTCTGCGTCTGTGCGCCGTCATGCTCGACCAGCTCGCCGTCTCCGCCGGACAGCCCCTGCACCTGCCGGCCCCCGCCGATCCCCTGCTCCGGGAACTGCACGACATCCTGCGCGCCGACCCGGCGGACAACCGTTCCCTCGGCGAGCTCGGGCGGCAGATCGGCGCCGGCTCGCGCACCCTCTCCCGCCGCCTCCGCGACGATCTCGGCCTCACCTATCCCCAGTGGCGGACGCAGATCAGGCTCCACCACGCCCTGATCCTCCTCGCCGACGACATGCCCGTCACCGCCGTCGCCCACCGCTGCGGCTGGTCCTCGGCCAGCACGTTCATCGACGTCTTCCGCCGCACCTTCGGACACACCCCCGGCGCCCGCCCCACCGTCTGACGCGGGACCCGGCCCGCACACGAGACGCCGGGACCGGCGGTCGCGGCGGCCTCGCCACGAGGGCGCGCGGCCCGGTCCCGTGCGGGTCGGTGCGGGCTCAGTGGAAGCCGAGGCCGGTGTCGGCGCGGCAGTGGGTGCAGGCCTCGACGCCGTCGGCTATCGCGCGGGCCGCCGCTTCGCGGGTGACGGGGCGCCGGCGATGGCCGGCCATGTGGCAGGTGCCCGTGTGGACGTAGAGGGGGCCGCGGTCGTCCCCGATGCCGAGTTCGATCGTCCAGTCCGGGACCGGCGGGCGCGCGGCCTCGCCCCGGGCGCGCTCCTTCTCCTGTCGTTCGAGGTCCGCGATGCGGTCACGGACCCGCTGGAGGGCGAGGAGGAGCCACGTCTCCAGGGTGCGAAGGCGCGGCAGGTCCGGTGGCAGGTCGGTCACGGGCAGGGTCCAGGGGTGTGGTTCAGGCGGCGGTGGTGACGTCGAGAGCCGGGGTGGCCGCGGGGCGGGTCCCGGCCTTCAGGCGCATCCGCTCCTTCACCACGTCCTCGCCGGTGAGGGCCTCCCAGTACGGATGGGTGCCCACGGTGGCGGAGAGGTCGAGGCACTCCTGGCGCAGCCGGTCGACGGTGCACTTCTGGTCGTCGCTCCAGCCGGGGCTGGGTTCGCGGCCGCCGGTGATCGCGCCGGTGTGGGGGTGTTCGGTGCCGGCCCAGCCGTCGTGCGGCTCGACCGACCAGGGCAGGGTCCGCAGGAGCGCGCGGAGCTCGGCGGTGGCCTGGTGGAGGCGGGTCTGTGCGGCAGCGAGGTCGTCGGGGAAGTCGGTTCCAGCCATGCCGGAAATACTACGCCTGTTCGATTTCCTGAGTCGAGAGGCACGCCGTGGCACTCGGGTGGTGACGGATCGAGTCCATGGAGTGACGCTCGGTCCGGCACCCGGCACCTGGCACCGGCACCTGACACCCGGCAGGCGGCAGGCGGCGATCTGCGGCGAGGGGAGATCGGGAGCGGAAAATCGGGCGACACCTCCGTACAGCGGATCCGACAATCGCGCCATGCGTGACCTGACCGGCGGGACCAGTCGCCTCAGCCTCCTGGTCGTCGTCCCCGACGCCCCGCGGAAGGGCGCGAGCGTGGAGATCCGGCCGTTCGTGGACGGCGAGGACATCCTGGCGCAGGCTTTCACGGACGGCCCGGGCGAAGACCCCCGTCACCTCCTGCTGCCGGACGGTCCCTTCACGGCCGACGCCGGGTCGCACGAGGTCAGGCTGGCCGAGGCCGAGTGCACGGAGGGATGCTGCGGCGCCCTCTACGTGACCATCCGGCACGAGGGGAATCACGTGATCTGGGGCGGGTGGCGCAATCCCGACGAGGACGAGGTGGAGCTGCCGGAGTTCCGCTTCGACGCCCGGGAGTACCGGGCCGAGGTCGATCGGGCGGTCCGTGACCTCTCCTGGGAGTGGCCGGCACGCACCGTCGCCCGGCTGCTGGAGCGGAACCTGCGGGACCGAGCCGACGCGCTGGCGCGGTGGGAATGTGAACTCCACGCGGTGTCCGCCTGGTTGTGGGAGCCCGACCGGGTCCGCGTGCTGTTCTGGCATCCGAGCCGCTCGGCGCTGATGGACGGGCGCCCGTGACTGCAGTTCCAGCTGACGCTCGATGTCTCCGGCGACGCCCCCGCGGCGCAGGCGGAGCGCCTCGCCGAGTACGTCCTGGCCCACGACCCGCGCCGGACGGGCGAGGTGAGCGGAGGATCGTCGGAGTACGCCGCTCAGCTCGGCTACCCCTGGCCACCGCGCAGCTTCTGACGTGCTCAGCCGCCGGGCAGCGCGGCGGCTGTGCCGAGAGCGGCGGTTGGACGGGAGGCCGCGCTGCGGCCGACGGTTCGACGGGACGGCCGCGCCGAGGGCGGTGGTCGTGACCTCGGCCGGTCCGGCGGGGCTGTGCAGAGCGGTGGCCGGGGCTCATCATGGGTGGGTGGCTGTCGGTGATGAACTGCTGTGGGAGGCGCGGGACAAGGGCCCGCGCGCTGTTCCGCGACTGCGGCGGATGGCGGTGGTGGCCGCCGTCCTCGGCTTCGTGGCGCTGCTGTTCATGGTGGAGTACGACGTCGGATGGGTCCTGTGGGTGGCCGGGGCGTACCTGGCCGCCGAACTCGCGCACCTGGGGTGGGACCGGCGACGGGTGGTCGAGGCGCGGCTCGTCGACGACACGGGCGGCGGCGGTGCGAGGCTGCGGCTCCGGCATGTCGGCGGCCGGGCCGGCGAGTTCGATCCCCACCGGGTCTCCGGCGTCCTCGTCGTACGCGACAACGTCGACGGCTCGGCCACCCTGCGACTGCGCCTGAGCGGGCGGCGCACCGTGTTCGGGCGTCCGGGGCCGCCCCCGGCGCTCATGGCGTGGCGGGCGGCGTGCCCGCGGGCCCATGTGCGGGACCGGCAGGCCTATTGGGGCATGCCGGGTGTCCCCGACTGAGGCCGGCCGGTCGGCCGGTCGGTCGGTCGCGTGGGGCCGGTGGGCGCGGGCGGGCGTGCCCTGTGTCTGGCGTGTCCGCCCTGGGGCCCGGCGCGGGGTGGCCCACCGTGCCCGGACAAGGCTCACCCGGGCACTCCGTCCCCGAGGGAGCAGTGGTGGGTGGAGTACACGTCGACGGGACGTACACCGCCCGGCCCGGGGGCCAGCGACTGCACCGATCGTGTGGGGGGTGACGACGGACTCAGGACGGGTCACCTCGGCAGGCCCGGGGCGTTCGGACTGCCGGTGCGGGCGAAGGCGGTCCAGTAGTCGACCATGCGGTCCGACAGCGCACGCCGGGCGTCGGACAGCGGTCGCTCCGTGGGGAGGGCAGAGAACAGGTACGGCATCTCGAAGCCGTGGGCCGCGCCGTAGGGGAAGCCCGGGTTCGACGGGAGCCCGGCGAGGACGGACGGAGGGCGGCTCCCTCGCGCGGGCTGGTGAGCGCCACGGCGCGGCGCAGGCGAAGCCGGGCAGCTCGGGCCGGATGCTCACGTCCGGAAGGGCGATCGGGTCCCCCCGGACCGGCACCGGGCGGCACGGGGAGGACCCGTGCCGCCCGGTGCCGGGCGGAGCGTCGGCAGCCGTGGCTCGTGTGGCGGTTCCCGACGACGTCGTACGGACGGAGCGGGAACCGGCCTGTGGGGCCCGGTGCCCCCTGTTCGGTCCCGGACGGGCTCGCGTCCCCTGATCCCGGACGAAGGGGACCCTAGTACGCCGTGCGGCCGCCGCGGGTGCCACCGCCGCCCGTGGTGGTGAAGTAGAAGGTGGTGCCGTCGAGGACGTCGGTGGCCACCACGCGGTAGCCGACGTCCTCGGGGACCCAGGTCCAGCTGCCCTGGCACGTCCCGTGGCGGGCCCAGCACACCGCGACCCACTGGCCGCCGCCGGAGTCGATGCGCAGATTGATGTCGCTGCAGCGCGAGCTCGTCGTGTAGTCGCCGCTGTAGCCGTTGGGCGGCAGGCTGATGCCCACCGAGCCGCCGTAGCAGGTCACGGCGACCTGGCTGGTGGCGGCCGAGGCGGTGGCCGGGACCAGGAACGTCAGCATCAGGGCGCTCGCCGCCAGAAGTCCCAGCTCACGTCTGCGGTGCTTTCCCGCGGTCAATCGGAACATGAAATACCTCTTTCCGTTCGGTCGGGCCGGCCGTACCCTTGCGCGGCCGGTGCGGTATTCGGGCATCTCGTTCCGCCGCCTGATGCGCGGAACGGATTCCTTGGTCATGGCTCTGCCGATCACCGTGTGCACC
Source organism: Streptomyces zhihengii (assembly GCF_016919245.1). Classification (NCBI taxonomy): domain Bacteria; kingdom Bacillati; phylum Actinomycetota; class Actinomycetes; order Kitasatosporales; family Streptomycetaceae; genus Streptomyces; species Streptomyces zhihengii. Next base: position 134,950 of record NZ_JAFEJA010000001.1, read on the forward strand.
GCGGTGAACGCCCGTTGCGGAACTCACTCCGATCGGCGCGCAGACATATGCTCCCGGCCTCTCCGCAGCGCTGTCACGCTCCTTCGAATCCATTGAAGAGTCGCAGGTGAACCGAATGGAGAACACGGATGCTCCGCTTCCATTTCACCGCCGAAGATCTCGCGAACACCCGTCTCGCGCCCTCCCCGCACCCTTTGTGGGAAACAGCCTCCAGCCTGCACCGTTTCCAGACCCGCAATGGCCGGTGGATGTACGCGGACTGGTATCGGAATGCCTGCGCGAGCCTTCAGGAATCCGGCCTGGGAAGGCCGGTCGGCGCGATGCTGCTGCCGCTCTTCCCGCGCGCCCGCTATTACGCGGATTTCCTGACTCCGGCCGAGGGCGTGGACGGACTGGACACGGCGCTGGAGGCGATTCTCGCGACCCCGGACACCCAGGTGAGACGAGAGATGGCTCTGGCGGGGCGGGCCAGCCGGCTGCCGTCCTGGACGACCCGGCTCGGTGAACAGCCCCTGCGCAGAGAGCTGGTGGAGGTGCTGCGCGCCTACCACCGGACGGTCCTCGCGCCGCACGAGGAACACGTCCAGCAGGCTCTGCAGGCCGAACGCGCCCGCAGCGCGCGCCATCTGCTCTCCGGCGGTGTCGCCGGCCTGCTGTCCCATCTCACGCCCGCGGTCCGCTGGCGGCACCCCGTGCTGGAGGTACCGGGCTACCCCACGGAGAGCGACGTGCACCTGAACGGCCGCGGTCTGCTCCTGATCCCGACCTACTTCTGCTGGAACCTGCCCGTGGCGCTGGCGGACCCAGGCCTCCCCCCGGTGCTGGCGTACCCGGTGCACCACGCCGCGCCGAGCCCGCCCGGCGAGGAGCAGGCCCTGCAGTCACTGCTCGGCCGCACCCGGGCCACCGTCCTGCGGGCCGCCGCGGCGGGGGTGACCACGAGCGAGGCGGCTCGCCAGGCCGGTGTCTCGACCGGTACCGCCACCCACCACACCACGGCGCTGCGCGACGCCGGGCTCATCTCCAGCCGCCGTTGCGCCAACACCGTCCTGCACACGCTCACGGCCCTGGGAGCCGCGCTCCTGCGGGCTCAGCAGCGCACCTGACGGCGACGGGCCGGCCGCCGCGGGACGGGCCTCCGGCGGTGGCGCGTCCGGACGGCCCGGTGGTGCGCGCCGGCCGTGGCGGGTGGCGTCACAGCAGTGCCGCGATGCCGTCCCGGTCCTCGGGGAGCCCGGCCGCGCGGAACCACAACCAGTTGCCGCCGATGCTGCACTTCGCCTCGTCGCTGTCCACGAAGGCGCGCAGCAGCTCGCGTTGGGCGGCGGTGAGCGGGCGTGCCGGGTCGTGGCCGCCGGGGAACGCCCGGAACAGGATCGGCCCGCGTTCGAAGTCGACGACCGCCCCACCGCCGGAGGCCACGATTCCGACGGCCACCGGCGCCACCTCCTCGAACGACGCGGCCAGGGCGAGCGCGGAACGCAGCACGGTGAACCGGAACCACCCGTCCAGCCCGGTCAGCGGCTCGGGGAACCAGCCGTCCGTCGACCGCGGGTCCCGCAGCGCGTCGAGGAGGACGGCGAGGGCGCGCGGCCGGTCGGTGGGGGCGGGGCCGAGCGCGGCGCAGACCCGTACCGCCGGGTCGGGATCGGCGAGCAGGTCGGAGGTGTCCGTCCCCCAGACGGCGAGTGCCCGCGCCGCACCCGCTCGCTCCCGTCGCTCCCGCGAGGCGTCCAGCCGGGCCCGCAGCAGGGCGGCGGCCCGCGGCACCCGGTCGGCGAGCCCGGGGGCCGAGAGGAGCGGTACCGCGGCGCCGATTGCGGCCTCGCGGACACGGGGATCGGCCGAGGCGAGATGCGGTTCGACGGCGTCGTAGAGGGCGGGGCGTATGTCCCGGCACGCGTGCAGGGCGGCGCGTTCGTCCGGGTGGTGCTCGTCGCGCTCCTCACCGCGCCAGGGCTCCCACATCCAGTCGGTGCGGTCCCGCGCCGGATCCTCGCCGTGTGCTGCACACCCGGCCAGCTCCCCCAGCCAGGTGAGCAGGGCCGCCCGCAGGCTGCGGGGCGGTCCGTCGTCCCACGGGAGGTTCCCCTCGTGCTCGGCGAGACCCACGGGCTGGTCGAGGATCGCGGCGACGAACAGCGCCACGGGCGCGGTCACCGGGTACAGCGTGCCCTGGTGGAGCACGGCCATGTCCAGGGCGCCCAGGGCCTGCGACCGCAGTTCGGGATCCTCGGCGACGAGGGAGACCAGGGTGACGGGCATGTCCTCCGCGGACCCGTAGGCGTGCCGGAGGGAACCCCAGTCCGTCTCCAGCAGCAGGTCCCGGGCCGCCATGGGCAGCCCGCCCAGGATCCGCGTCATGCGGGCACTCTCGTCGTCCGTCATGCCCGCAGCCTGCCACCCGCCACCGACAACTCCCCCGCCCCGGAGGGGAGGCGAGCCGCCGGCTTGGCGGAACCCCGGTCCCGGAGAGGGCTCGGGGAGGGTTCGTGGAGCCGCGCGGGCGGGCGTCCGCGGCGACGGGCTGGTCGCGCCGTCGATCACCCGCAGGCTCATCGACCGGTACGTCGCCCGGCCGCTCCACGCCCGCGCCCGGCTGGTGGTTCTCGCCTACGCATCCGGCCTGGTGGTCCCGCGCGACGACGCCTGAACGGGGCGCCGTCGGCGGGTCAGGTACCGGCGCCGGGGAGTGCGCCGTCCGGTGCGGCCGGGACGGGGACGACCGGGCGGACGGCGGTGAAGAGGTCGAACTCCGCGCGCGTCGCCGAGAGCAGGAGCAGCCATTCGTCGCAGCCCTGCCACGGGGAGAGGTCGCCGGCGCCGCCGCGCACCGTGCGGGGTCCCTCGCCGGTGCGCGGGCGGGCGTCCGCCGGTGCGCCGGTGAAGTGCGGGATCCACACGTCGGCGCAGACCTCGTTGGAGGACCCCATGGCCGCCAGGCCGAAGGCGTTCTCGGCCGCGGCCGTGCGCGCCTCGTCGGCGAAGTCGTCGAGGATCTCCTCCTCGTCCGGCTTCCCGTCGCCACGGAAGGTCAGGCCCGTGGTGCCCGCGCGGGCCGCGTACTCCCACTCCGCCTCGCTGGGCAGCCGGAACGGGAGCGCGGCGAGCAGATCGTCCACCTCGTCCTGGAGACGTGCCGCCGTGTGGTCGGACTCGGCGAAGTCGTCCTCGTACTCCGGCAGCCAGTGGCGCACCTGTGCCACCGTCAGCGGGTGCCGGGCGATCAGGAAGGGCTCGACCCGTACCTCCCGCACCGGCCGGGCCCGTTCGGTGTCGCCGAAGAAGGCTCCGAGGTCGTCGTCGGCACCGCCGGGGCCGTCGGTCGCGTCGATGGCGCGCACGGCGTCGAGTTCCGCGTCGGACAGGCCCATCCGGAAGGTTCCGCCGGGGACGGTCCGGAACACCACGCCGGAAGGGGTGTGCCGCCAGGCGGGGCGGCCGGCGACGATCTCATGAGCCCACATGGAGGCGGACCGTAGCAGCACGCGAGTCCGGGGTGCCGGGCGGCCCCCGGAACCCGGTTCCTCCGGATCCGGGGAGCGTGCGGATCCGGCGCGTTCCGGACCCGGTGACCGTTCCCGTGGTGGTCACCAGAACGTGGTGGTCACATGAACGCGGCGGTCACATGAACGCCTCGGTGACATGAACGCGGTGGTCAGCTGAAGAGGTTGCCGATGACCGTGCGCGCCAGCGCGGCCGGATCCTCGCCGCCGCGGCTCGGGAGCGCGCCGCTGGTCCACAGGGCCGCGAAGCCGTGGACGATCGACCAGGCCGCGAGCTTGGCCTCGGAGTTCGCCCGGCGGGCGGGGCCGGAGGAGGACAGGGCGGAGGTCAGAGCCTCGTCGGCGCGGCGGCGGGCGGCGTCGAGGACGGGGTCGTCGGGGTGGTGGAGGCCCGGCTGGAACATCACCTCGAAGTGGGCGCGGTACCGGACGGCGAAGAGGACGTACGCCACGCCGGCCTCGGTCAGGTCCCCTCCGGCGGCCCGGAGGGCGTCGGCGAGCAGGTCGAAGCCCTGGGCCGCGAGCTCGGTGAGGAGCCCCGCCTTGTCGCCGAAGTGGTGCGCGGGGGCGGCGTGCGAGACGCCGGCGCGGCGGGCGAGGTCCCGCAGGCTCAGCGCGGCGGGGCCGGTCTCCTCGATGGCCGCGCAGGCCGCGTCGAGCAGAGTGCTCCTGAGGTTGCCGTGGTGGTAGGGCCGTCCGGTCATGCCCCCACTGTAACTTTCCATTGACAAGATGACTCGCGGGGCCCCGTCCTCCCTCGGCATGTTGCACAAACCGCGGCGTCATTGCTTGCCGCGACGGCGGAGAGACGGGCTCCGGCGCGTGGGTCAGGATCAGCGGTCAGACAAGGCGTCAGCCGGATGGAACATCCGGTTCACCGCGACGACATCGGGAGTCCGCCCGTGCTCTGGAGAAAACTGCTCGTCCCTCTGACCTCGCTCCTGCTCCTGACGGCTTCCGCCGGCGCGGGAGCGGCGGCGTCCACCGGTTCCCCCGCCGGTGCCCCCGCCCCCACCGCTGCCACCGCCGGGGCGGCGGCGGCCGACTGGGGTGCTCCCGGCCCCTACGCCACCGCGGTCGAGGTCGGGGCGGTGACCACCCTGTACTACCCGCGCGACATCGCGACCAGCGACCGGCGCCACCCCGTGATCGTGTGGGGCAACGGCACCTTCGCCTTCCCCGTCGTCTACCGCGACCTGCTGCTCCACTGGGCCAGTCACGGCTTCGTCGTCGCCGCCGCCAACACCCCGCAGTCCAACCTCGGCGTCTCCATGCGGGCCGGGATCGATCTGCTCAGCCGTCGTGACGCCGACCCCGCCAGCCCCTTCCACGGCGCGGTCGACCTGGAGCACATCGGCGCGTCCGGTCACTCGCAGGGCGGCGCCGCCGCCATCGTCGTCGGCGCGGACCCGCGCATCGACACCGTCCTGCCCATCCAGCCCGGGCCGCTCGCCGACATCGACGGCGTGCGCGTGCCCGCCCTCCTCCTGGCCGGGCAGAAGGACAGCATCGTCTTCCCCTTCCTGGTCAAGGCCTTCTACGACGACGCCGACCACATCCCGGCCGTCTACGGGGAGCTGCGCGGCGCCGATCACTTCACGGTCGTGGGCGACCCCGGCCCGTTCGCCGCGCCCACCACGGCCTGGTTCAGGGCCCATCTGATGGGGGACCTGACGGCCCGCGCGCAGTTCCTCGGCGCCGGCTGCGGGATCTGCGCCGACAGCGCCACCTGGTCCGACGTCCGCCGCAACGGTCTCGCGACCGGGTGACCCGCTCCCGGACACCCCTTCCGCCCTGACGGGCGGCCGCTCCCGATCCACGCCGTCCGCCCCTGCCGCTCCCGCGGCAGGCGGCGGCCGGTCCCCGCGCACCTGGAAGGACCGCCATGGACCTCATCGCGACCACCCGGCAGGGCAAGGTCCGAGGCCGTTCCCACGAGGGGATCGCCGCCTTTCTCGGCATCCCCTACGCCGCCCCGCCGTTCGGCGCCCACCGCTTCCGCGCTCCCGCCCCGGCCGAACCCTGGGAAGGGGTACGGGACGCCCTGGAGTACGGGCCGACCGCCCCCAAACGCCCCTACCGCCCGCCCCTCGACCGGCTGATCCCCGATCCGTCCGTCCCCGGGGACGACTGCCTCAACCTGAACGTGTGGACCCCGTCCGCCGGCGAGGGCCGGCTGCCCGTCATGGTGTGGATCCACGGGGGTTCCCTGCGCAACGGCTCGGCCAGCCTGCCGCTCTACGACGGGGGCGCCTTCGCCCGCGACGGGGTGGTCCTCGTCTCGGTCAACTACCGGCTCGGCGTCGAGGGGTTCGGGGTCTTCCCCGACGCACCGGACAACCGTGGGCTCCTCGACCAGATCGCGGCACTGACCTGGGTCCGCGACAACATCGCCGCCTTCGGCGGCGATCCGGCGAACGTCACCGTGTGCGGCGAGTCCGCCGGTGCGATCAGCATCGCCGCGCTCATGACCAGCCCCGCCGCTGCCGGACTGTTCCACCGGGCGATCCTGCAGAGCGGCCCGCCGCACACCACATCGCGCCGCGCGGGGGCGAAGACCGTACGGGCCATGGCGAGGAGACTGCGGATCCCTGCCACCGCCGAGGCGTTCGCGGCGGTGGACCGGGAGCTGCTGCTGGACGCGCAGGCCGCCGTCGTCGACGGGTCCGACCCCGTCCGGGGCGGCCCCGGCTTCCACATCGTCACCGACGGCGACGTGGTGCCCGCCGTTCCGCCCCTGCCCGAGGCCGACTTGCTGCTGGGCTGCAACCGGGAGGAGTACCGGCTGTGGTTCGTGCCCGGCGGTACGGTGGACCGGATCAGCCGCCTCACCCTGCGGCTGGCGCTGCTGAAGATCCGCGTCCCGCAGCGCGTGGCACGCCTGTACCGGGCCAACCGGCCGGACGCCGTTCCCGGTGAGATCCTCGGCGAGATGGCGACCGACCTGCTGCTGCGGGGGCCGCTCAACCGCCTCGCGGACTCCCGCCCCGCGCGTACCTTCGTCTACGAATTCCGCTGGCGCTCCCCCGTGATGGGGCTCGGCGCGTGCCATGCGCTGGAGCTCGGCTTCGTCTTCGACACCCTGCCCGCCGCCGAGGACCTGACCGGGCCCGGCGCGCCCCAGCCGCTCGCCGACGCCATGCACCGGGCCTGGGTCGACTTCGCCGCGACGGGCCGGCCGGGCTGGTCCGAGTGGAACGCGGAGCGGCCCGTGATGGTCTTCGACCACCCCGCCGCAGGTCCGGTCCTCGCGCCCCGGGACGAGGAACTCCGCGCCTGGCTGTGACCGATGGCGGGCCGCGGGCCCGGCGAGGGCGCCCGTGGTCCGGCCGCCGTCCGCAGCTCCCGCGGATCAGGGCCCTCCGGTGGCCCCGCGGGTGTCCGAGGGCCCGGCCAGGTCTCGGGCGACGAGCGCCGCCTGGAGCAGTCGCGCCTGCTCGGGGACCGCGAGGTCGAGGCCCGTCAGCGCGGTCACCCGCTGCAACCGGTAGTCCAGGGTGTTGCGGTGGACGCACAGCTCGGCCGCCGTCCGGCGGCGGTTGAGCCCCCGCGTCACGAACACGCGCAGCGTTTCGAGCAGGTACGGGTGCTCCTCCAGGGGATCGAGTTTGGCCGCCAGCCGCACCAGGCCGTCCCCGGGCCGCGCGAGCTGGTGCTCCAGCAGCACGTCGTCGAGCCGGTAGCACCCGGGCGGGCGCCCGAGGCGCAGGACGAGGTCGAGCACGCGCCCGGCCTCCTCGGCCGCGGAGGGGACGGCCGACGGCCCGGCGGAGCGGGCGGCGGCGGCGCGCACGGGCTGCCCCACGTCCTTCTCCAGCCGGGTCACCAGACCGGGCACGTCGGCCCGGCCCGGGACCAGGGCGATCCGGGCGACGTGGTCCATCAGCACGGGGCTCCGGGTGAAGGCGTCGAGCGAGGACTGCACCAGTCGGCTCGGCGGCTCGGCGGCGAACGCGAAGGCGACCACCTCGTACTCGCCCTCCACGGCCACCCGCGCCGCGCCCGCGAGCTCCTCGTACGGCCGGCCCGCCAGCAGGGCGCCGAGCAGGGCGCGCCGCACGCGTCTGTCCTCGCTGTGGAGCTGCTCCCGGGCGTTCTGGTGCGCGAGGACGACCGCGGGCAGCGCGGCGTGCAGGCAGGCCAGCAGCCTGCCGCCCGCCCCGGCCAGCTCACCGGGCTCCGCGACCTCGGTCAGTGTCTGCCACCACGCCTCGGCGCCGATCAGGTAGGCGGCGGTCACCGCCTCCAGCGGGACGCGCTCCTCGGCCCGGCGCGCCGACCACTCGACGAGCCGGGTCAGATCGCCGGGCCCCATGGGTTCCCCGCCGCCGTCGCGGAGGGCCCGGAGCAGCAGCGCGTGCACGGCGGCGATGGACCGCGCCACCTCGCCCTGGAGGGTGGCGCGGGGCAGCGCCCCGTAGTACGGCGACTCGGCCGCGCAGCGCGCGACCACCACACCCGTGAGGTCGCCGACCCGGGCGGCCATCCGGGCGTGCAGGTCCGACATCGGCGCATCGTCACACCGCCCCGGCCGCGCCGTCAACGGGAGCCGGTCCGGCGCCCCGGAGGTACGCGCGGCGTGTCCCCGGCCGCCGCCGTCCGCGGCCGGCCCGCCCCCTCCTCGCGCGTCCGTTCGACGCCGGTTCGAAAGCACCGGCGTCGGCTGGACGAGGGGGGCAAGTTCCGGCAGTTTGGGACCTGGCCTGTGAGCAGGGAGAGGGGAGCCATCGTGCGGGACCTGGCGTCGACGCTGGACCACGTCCGTACGGCGGACGGGAGGCGGCTGCGGGTCGAGTGCTCGGGGGACCCGCGGGGGCGTCCCGTCTTCCTGCTCCACGGAATGCCCGGCAGCCGGGTCGGCCCCCGGCCGCGCCCCATGTACCTGTATCAGCGGGGCGTCCTGCTGATCAGCTACGACCGCCCCGGGTACGGGGGGTCCGACCGCCGGCCGGGCCGGCGGGTCGTGGACGTCGTGGAGGACGTGACCGCCGTGGCCGACGCCCTGGGCATGGACCGCTTCGCGGTCGTCGGCCGTTCCGGGGGCGGCCCGCACGCCCTGGCGTGCGCGGCCCGGCTGCCGCACCGGGTGACCCGTGCGGCGGGCCTCGTGACGCTCGCGCCGAGGGACGCGGAGGGCCTGGACTGGTACGCCGGGATGGGGGCGTCCAACATCGACGAGTTCCGTACGGCGCGCTCCGACCCCGAGGGGTTCGAGGCCCGTCTGATCCCCCGGACCAGGTCCATCCGGTCCGACCCGGCCCGGCTGCTGGAGGAACTGCGGGCGGAACTGACCGACGACGACCTGCGGATCGTCTCCGACAGCGGCGTCCGCTCCATGCTGCTGCGCAACTACTGCGAGGCGCTGCGCAGTTCGCCGTACGGCTGGATCGACGACGCGTTCGCCCTGACGGAGCCCTGGGGCTTCGACCCCGCCCGCATCGAGGTGCCGGTGCTGCTGTGGCACGGTGCCCGGGACGCCTTCTCCCCGGCCTCCCACACCTCCTGGCTCGCCGAGCGCATCCCGGGCGCCACCTCCGTGATCGAACCGTCCGCGGCCCACTTCGGGGCCCTGCGCGCGCTGCCCGACGTGCTGCGGTGGTCGCTCGGCGGCACCCCCGGCGACACGGCGCTCCCGTTCCCGGAGGAGGGGAGCGCCGGGCCGGCTCAGACCGCCAGCGGTTCCAGGTCGCGGTAGATCCGGCGCTCGTGCCGCGCGGAGCGGGTGATCATGCTGTCGTCGCCGAGCAGCCGCTGGAGTTCGCCCAGGCTCTCCTCGCGGAGGCGGTCGGCCTCCTGACGGCCCAGTGAGCGCAGTGTCAGCGCCGAGTTGGCCGCCGCGGTCAGGGCGTCCGGGTGGCGCGGCCCCAGGGCCTTGCCCAGGCCCGCCACGGCCTTGCTCTCCAGGTCGTACGCCTCCTCGAAACGGCCCTGGTCGGCCAGCACGTTGGCGAGGTTGAGGCCCGAGATCAGCGTGTGCGGATGGTCCTTGCCCAGCATCTCGCGCATGCGGGGCAGCACCCTGCGGAACACCTCCTCGGCCTCCGCGGTGTCCCCGCACCCCCAGTGGAAGATGCCGAGGTTGTTGAGCGCGCCCTGGGTGTACGGGTGTGCCTCGCCGGGGACCTCCATGTATCCGGCCAGTGCCTGGCGGGCGACCTCGCGGGCCTGCTCCCGCTCGCCGGTCGCGTACAGGTCCGAGGCGAGGTTCAGGTCGCAGGCGAGCCAGTCGGGGTTGGGCGAGTTGTACTGCTCCCGGTAGCGCTCCAGGGTCGCGGTCGTGAGCTGCCGCGCCTTCTCCACCTGGCCGACCCTGCGCAGCGACACGGCGAGGGACTTGGCGCAGCTGAGGGTGGGCGGGAACTTCTGGCCCATGACGCGCTTGTAGTCGTCGTACGCGCGGGAGAGCATCGCCACGGACTCGTCGTAGCGGCCGATCTCCCGCAGGTCGCGGCCGAGGCTGGCGGCCGAGCCGAGGGTGTGCGGGTGGTCGGGGCCGAGGACCTCCGTCCGCCGGTCGTAGACGCTCTGGTCCATGGCCCGGGCCTCGTTGTAGCGGCCGACCATGCGCAGGGCGAGCGCGAGGTTGTTGGCCGCGCTGAGGGTCCGCTCGTGGGACTCGTGGAAGATCTCGCGGAACCCCTTGTGCGCGTCGTCGGCCAGTTCCACGGCCGACCGGTACTCGCCGAGGGCGGCAAGGTCGCTGGAGAGGCCGGAGGCGGTGATGTAGGTGTGCGGGTGGCTGGACCCGAGCACCTGGCGCTGGCGTTCCAGCAGTTCCTGGTCGATCGCCCGGGCCTCCTGGTAGCGCCCCTGCGCGCGCAGCACGTTGGCGAGCTGGCAGCGCATGTAGAGGTACTGCGTGTCGTTCTCGCCGAGGCTGTCGCGCCAGCGTTCGAGCACCTCCTCGGCCAGTCGCCGGGCGTTGGGGAGGTCACCGCGCTTCCACAGGTAGCGCACCCGGTCGATCAGCAGCCGGCGGGGCTTGGGCTCCGAGCAGTTCCGGATGCCGGAGGCGTCCAGATGGGACCAGACGGAGTCGAACAGCGGCCAGTGCGTGGGGTTGTCGGTGGGCTCGTCGCCGTCGGGGCGTGCGCCGGCGAGGACGGTGTGGACGACGTGCCGCGCCTCCTCCTGCTCCTGCTCCGACATCTGCGAGCGGATCACGGCCTGGACCAGCCGGTGGATCTGGATGCTGCCGCTGATCTGGTCCACCTTGGCGAGGGCGAAGCGCCCGATCTCCCGGATGACCCGCCCGAGCAGCAGGCTCTCCTGGAGCGTCGGGTCCCATTCCCGCAGGGCGTCCAGCATCTCCTTGTTGTAGAGCACGCGGGCGGAGATCGGCTCGGGCGCCATGAAGGCGCACAGCTGGAGGAGCCGCACGGAGGCCGGCGACCGCTGGTCGAGGCGCTGGATGGAGATGTTCCAGGTGGCGGCGACCGGCTCCGGGTAGCCGGCGGGGTGGTTGGCGCCCAGCACATCGGTGGTCTGCTCGGTCAGCTGCTCCAGGTAGGCGTCGGTCGGCATGGCCGTCTCCGCCAGCCAGGCCGCGGCCTGTTCGACGGCGAGCGGCAGATCGCCGACGGCGTCCGCCACGCGGTCCGCCTCCTCGGCGCTCAGTCCGGGAGCCTTCCGGGTGAGGTGCTCGACGCTCTCCTCGCGCGGGAACACGTCGACGGCCAGGGCGGCTCCCTGCTGCGCCCACGCCTGGTTCCGCGAGGTGACCAGGATGTGCCCGCCGGCCGGGAAGAACCGCTTGAGCGTGTCGGGGTCGTCCGCGTTGTCGAAGACGAGCAGCCACCGGCCGGTCGGCGCGCCGGACGCCAGCATCCGGACGACCTCCGCGCACACCTGGGCGATGTCGTCGCCGCCGGGCGCGCCGATCTTCGCGCCGAGTTTGGCGAGGGAGGCGACGATGGAGTCGAAGCGCTCCGCGTCGACCCACCACACGAGGTCGTAGTCGGCGACGAAGCGGTGCACGTACTCCAGCACGATCTGGGTCTTGCCCACGCCGCCGAGGCCGTAGAGCGTCTGGGGCTGGGGCAGCACGACGGAGATGCCCTCGCCGAGCTTCGAGCGGAGCTGTTCGAGGGCGGCGGCGCGGCCGGTGAAGACGGTGTTGCGGCTGGGGGCGTTGAAGATCGCCGGCCTGCTGCCGGGGAAGCGCGCACTCGTCCGGGCGGCGGAGGTCTCCTCCTGCGTCAGCTTCAGCGCCCGGAAGACCTTGGCGGCGCACTCGGTCTCGTCCATGCGGCTGAGGTCCACCGACGTGGGCTCCCGGTCGGAGCCGGGCATCTGCACGGCGTCCACCCTCAGCCGGGTCACCTCGGCGTGCGGCAGACCCGGGGCGGCGTCGGTGAACACCCGCCACGCGGCCCTCCCGTGCCGGGCGTGCAGGAAGGCCTCCGAGGTCAGGAGCAGTGTGCGGGTGGCCGCGTCCGGGCGCTCCGGGACGCTGATCGACACGTCGTGCAGCGTGAGCTGTGCGCAGTACGGCTTGAGGATGCCCTCCAGCCACTCCGCCCACATGCGGTCCTCGCCCGCGAACACGACGAGGACGTCGGCCGCGAGGGTGGCCGGCATGCGCCGGGTGTAGGCGGACAGGCAGCGCTGCCGCACCGGCTCGGGGATCGTGGGCAGCCGGGTCACCTCACCGTCGGAGACGACCGTGGTGAGGCGTTCGAACGCGGACAGCAGCGAGCTCGACACGCCGGCCCGTTCGCCGATCGTGGCGAGCGTCTCCTCGTAGGCGTAGTAGGGGCGGTACGGGATCTCGACCGCGCCCCAGTACTCGTCCATCGGCGCCGGGGCGAGCGGCTCGCCGTCGGGCCCCTTGGGCAGCCCGGCGAACTTCAGGCGTGCCAGGGCCCGTCCGGCGTCGACCTTCTCCTTCTCGTGGTCGTCGACCCGCATCGGGACGGGGAGCACCCGGATCCGCCGGTCGCGGTAGTCGGCCTCGACGGTCCGGGCCACGGCCGCGCCGCCCTCCAGCGCCTGGTCGCTGAGGGTGAAGCAGTCGACGAGGACGTCGGGCATCTGGATGGTGCAGATGTCGGCGCTGTCCGACAGTCCGGTGCGGCTGTCGATGAGGACGTAGTCGTACGACGCCTTCATGTCCTCGCGCAGCGCGTCGAGGAAGACGCCGCCGCCGAGGCGGTCGTAGAAGTTGTCCCACTCGAAGGAGGACACGGTGCCCGCGTAGGCGCGGTTCTGCTGTCCCGCGGACAGGAAGTCGAGCGTGCCGCCGTCGGGGAACGACAGGCCGTAGGGCTCGGGGTCGAGCGACACCGCGTGCCGTCCGGCGCGCGCGTACTCCCGGTGCCAGGCCCCGGAGCGGTGGCCGCTGTTGGTGGCCGCCCACGAGTACTCGGTGATCATGTCGATCACGCCGTGGGTGGCCGCGAGCGTGCTCGGGTCGAGGAAGGGATGGAAGAAGCGGTGCAGGCCGGGGGCTTCGAGGTCCCAGTCGACGGTCAGCACGCGTGCGCCGTTGGCGGCGAGGATCCACGCCGTGTTCGCGAGGGCCATCGTCCGGCCCGTGCCGCCCTTGTACGAGTAGAAGGTGATGATGCGTCCGCTCCGGCGCGCCGTCATGCCGTTCCTCCGTTGTCGGCCCCTGACGCGCAGGGGGGTCCGCCGGCCGGTGCTCCGGGCGGTGAGCCGGCGCACCTCCGGGACATGCTGTCGCGCGGCTCCTGCGCAGGCCGGTGCCCCGGGGCGTCTCCCGGCGGCGTCGTGCGGCCGGAGCCCCCGCTGTTCCCCACCCCGTTCACCTCCGCGTGGCTCGTTCCATGCCGTCTCCCCCTGTATCCGGACATCTCACGCCGAGCGGTGTCCACAGTGTCCCGCATCCCCGCGAGGGTGCAGGTCTTTCCGGCGAATTCCCCCTCGCTGAGGGCTGTGCGCGGGAGCAGCGCCCCGATCGCGGCGAAGTCGCCGTCGTCCAGCACGATGTCCTCGTAGGAGACCCATCCGCCGCCCGTCACGCAGCGGTAGGTGCGCCGGGGCGGCGGGGGCGTCTGGCGGTACTCGGCGAGGTGGAAGGCGCTGCACGCCGCGAACCCGACCCGGAAGAGCAGGATCTGCGCGTCCAGCGCGTACAGCCGCCCCAGGGGGGACCGTTCGCCGAGGTGGCACGGCAGGTCGTGGACGGCGAGCAGGTCCCGCGCCCGGGGGCCGATCGCGGCGAAGGAGGTCTGGGGGTGCGTGCTGCGCACCGCGCCGGGGGTCGACCGTACGCAGTCGGCCAGGGCGCCGACGGACGGGCACGGGGTGGCGCCCGGGTCGAAGGCGGGCATGGCGGCCCGGTGGGCTGCCCGCTGGTGGCCCGTCAGGCCCGCGGTGAGGGCGTGGTGGCGGTGGGAGGTGTCGGAGTTCTCCGGGGTGAAGGCCGGGGTGACGAGGGTGCCGGCCGGGCCGAGGACCCGCAGCAGGGCGTCGCGCACCACGCCGGGCGGCAGTCCGGTGCCGCCGAGGGAGGCGTGCGCGAGCAGGACTCCGGCCGGCCGGACGCCGAGGCCGCGCAGGAAGCGGACGAGCCGGGTGCCGTCAGTCACGCAGGGCCGTCCATTCCGCGCGCAGCTCCTCGGCCAGGTAGGCGCCGTTCTCGGTGAGTTCGCGTGGCGGCAGGCCGGACAGCTCGCCCAGCACGCGGCCGGCCAGGAGGCGGGCGGGGGCGGCGTCCGGTGACGAACGGGCGGCCGCGCCGATGTGTTCGCTCGCGAGGTCGAGGAGCCGCTCCGCGGGGCTGCCCGGCAGATGCAGGTCGACCACCTCGCGCAGGGCGGTGAGTCTCGCCCTGCGTCCGAGCCGGGGCAGTTCGCGCGCGAAGTCCTCCGGCTCGACGTCGATCGCCACCCCCAGCGCACCGCTGCCGCAGGTGCCGAGGTGCAGTCCGGAGCCGGCGGCGAGCGGGGTGAGTGTCGTCGCGGTCGAGGCGTTGGCGCCGTCCCGCCAGCCGGGCTCCCGCTCGTCGAGGAGGCCGTACGCCGTGGCCAGCCGGTCGCGGAAGGCGTCCAGCGGGCCGGGGTCGAGCGGTGGGGTGACGGCCGCGGGGAAGCAGTCGCGGAACGGGTCGGCGTCGTCGATGGTCAGCGTGCGGCCGTCGCCGCAGGGCAGGGAGGCCAGCGGCCGCCACGCCCGCAGCACGGGCGGGGAGGCGCCGGGCGCGCCCGGCTGCGGGGCGCCGCCCACCCGGAGCCCGTCCGCCCCGAGCCGGAACTCCACCCGTCCGGCCCCTGACAGCCGCACGGTGCCCAGGGTCGGCAGGTGGACCAGGGGGTCGGGCTGGTCCCAGCGCAGGGTGGCCTCGACGCCCGCGCGCAGCGCCGCGGCCGCGGCGACCGCCATGAAGCGCGGCAGATCAGCCCGTCCGTCCCAGGAGTCCAGGAGGGAGGGGCGGAGGTAGGGATGGGTGACGACGGCGTCGAGATGGGGTGCCGTTCTCCCGTCGGCGTCCAGGCGGACGAGGAGCCGCCACGCCTCGTCCCAGGACGCGTCGCCGGCGAGTGCGGTGTTCACGTCCGCGAGCAGTGCTCTGTCCAGTCGCAGCCGCGCCCGTCCGAGTTCGCCGGCGCTGGTCACCGCGGGGGCCAGCGCGCGCTCCGTGATCCGCTCCGCGATGCCCTCGATCAGGGCGCGCAGGTCGGCGCAGTAGACCGACGGGTTGTCGAACCCGCGGCCGGTGCGGTAGCGGTGCGCGTACAGTCCTCCGCCGCAGTCGGCCAGGACGCGGCACCGCCGGCAGGTCTCGCTGACCCCGGCGGGGGCGGAGGGGGGCCCGGCTGGCCCGGTGCTCTCGGTGCTCTCGGTGCTCTCGGTGCTCCGGACGCCGTCGGTGCCGTCGGTGCCATGGATGCTCTCGGTGCTCTCGGTGCTCCGGACGCCGTCGGTGCCGTCGGTGCCATGGATGCTCTCGGTGCTCTCGGTGCTCCGGACGGGACCGGGGTCCCGGGTGCCCCGGGCGAACTCGGTGAAGCTGTTGCGGAAGACGTCGTACCCGGTGGCGGGCGCGCCGTCGTAGGCGATCTTGAGCGAGTCGGACCGGGTGATCGTGCCGTCGGTCTCGACGACCGCGATGCCGCCCGGGGGGAGCCCCAGGGCCTCCGCCAGCGCGGGGCCGCCCCGCAGCGTGCTGAGGATCGAGTCGAAGGTCCTGACGGGCACCTGGCGTCCCTGCCCGTCCCAGCGGTCGAAGACCCGGAGGAGCCAGTCGGCGTACGGCGTGGACGCTCCCGCCCGACCGGGCGGCGGAGGCACGTCCCAGGTGGCGTGGGGTAAGAGGTAGTCCACGAGCGGCGGTTCGAGGGCGGTCAGCGCGTCGTGCACCACGACCGGGTCGCCGGCCACGTCGACGGTGCACAGCAGGCCCTGGAAGAGGTGCCGGTACTCGGGCAGCCGGAGCAGGTCGATGCCGCGCCGCACCCGGTCGTAGCTGCTGCGCCCGCGGTGGTCGAGCCGGTGCCGGTCGTTCGCGGCCCGGTCGCCGTCCAGGGAGATGCCGACCTTGACGCCGAACTCCTCGAACACCGTCAGATGGGCGCGGTTCAGCCGCACCCCGTTGGTGTGGACCGAGAGGTCGAGCCGGGTCGCCGGGGCGAGGGCGCCGGTGAGTTCCGCGCAGATCGACCGCAGCCTGGCCGGGCCGGCGAGCAGCGGCTCACCGCCGTGCAGGACGACCGCGACCGACGGGAGCCGCTGCTCGTGCGCGTACTCGGCGAGCCGGAGCGCGACCTGACGGACCGTCCTCCCGGCCATCAGGGGCGGCGTCCTGCGCCAGCTCTGGTCCGCGTGCTCGTAGACGTAGCAGTGGTCGCACGCCAGGTCGCACCTGCTGTGGACCTTCAGGACCAGTTCCCGGATGGTCACCTCTGTCCCCCTCGCCCACGGCGCCGCGCGAACGTCCGCCCATGCGGTCAGAGAGCGGAGTTGAAGGTGCGCCGCATGCCGGCACGGCCCCTGGCCGGGACCCGTGCCGATCGCCGCACGGCCGCGGTGATCTCGGTCCCGCGGGTGCTGATCTCCGCGAGCGGTGTTCTCTCGGCGGCCGGGACTTCCGTAGGGGGGTTGACTGCGGATTTCATGACCGAGATATTCATCTGCGTCGGTTTCACCTTGATTCGGGGCCGTCTTCCGGCACACCGGGGACGGCGGGAGTCCGGGGCCGATGGACACGGTGCGCTCGGAAGCGTTCCGCCGGGCATGACGCTCCCATCTTCGCAGCCCCTGTGCAGGGTGGGCAATGCGTGGTGCAAGACCCTGTGCGAAAGAGCTGATTTCCCGTCACGACGCCCCGGGAGCTGGCGGAAAGCCGTACGGTGCGCCGGAGCGGGAGGGGCCCGGACGGACAGCGCGGGGGGTCAGACGGACAGCAGGAACTCCAGGTCCCGGTCGACCCGCCGCCAGCCGCGGCCCGCCTCCGTCCAGGGGTGTCCTGAGCCGAGCCGTCTGTCCAGCGCGCTCACCGACCGGCCCCGCAGCCGGCCGGCCTCCGCGGTGCGGCCCATCGAGCGCAGGGTGACCGCCAGGCACAGATCGGCGATCAGGGTGTCCGGATGGCCGTCGCCGAGCCGGGCGCGCAGGTCGCGTGCGCAGTCCCGCGTCATGCTCTCGGCCTCGGCGAACCGCCCGAGGTCGGCGAGGATGTTGGCCATCGTCACCCGTCCGCACAGGGTGTAGGGGTGGGCGTCGCCGAGGTGCCTGCCGAAGGACCGGACGGTCCGCCGCGCCGCCGCCAGTGCCTCGTCCATCTCCCCGGCGGTGCGCAGCCACGCCGCGAGGTTGTGGTCGCACACCGCGTTGTCGGGGTGCTCGGGGCCCCGGAGCCGGGCGACCCCGTGCCTCAGGCGGTCCATCACGCCGCGCGCGGCGGTCAGGTCGCCCGCCTCCGCGGTCAGGGCCGCCAGGTTGACGCCGCACACCAGCGCGTCGGGACCGTCCGGGTCCCGTGCCGTCGTGTAGGCCTTCTCGGCGTCCGCGGCGAGCGCGTCGGCCTCGTGGCGCCGTCCGACGCGGCGCAGCGAGACCGACAGGCTGACGGTCGCGCGCAACGCGCCGTGGGTGTCGCGGCCGCGCAGTTCCTCCAGGGCGGGGCGCAGGACGCGCACGGAGCCCGCGTAGTCGCCCGTCTCGCGCAGGTCCCGGGCGTGCCCGAGGGCCGACGCCAGCGCCGACGGATGGCTGTGCCCGAGGACCTCGCACTGGCGCTGCCAGGTGGCGCTGCTCCGCTCCCGCGACGCCGGGTACTCCCCCACCAGGCGCAGCGACCGGGCGAGCGACTCGGCGGCGGCCAGCGTCTGCGGGTGCTCCTCGCCGAACAGGTCGTGGAATCCGGTGTGGACCTCGCGCGCGAGGTCGACCGCCTCGCCGAACCGGCCCAGTGCCCTCAGGTCCTCCGCGAGGCCCGCCGCGGTGATCAGGGTGTGCGCGTGCCCGGGCGGCAGCAGTGCGCGCTGCCGGGCCAGGGTGCGGGAGTCCAGGCCGTGCGCCTCGTCGAAGGCCCCCAGGCTGCGCAGCGCGGCCGCCTGCTGGTTGCGCAGTTGCAGCACCTGCTGGCCGTCGTCTCCCCCGTCCGCCGCCGTCCAGCTCCGGTCCAGCCGGCGTCCGAGTTCGAGCGCCCGGGCCGGCATGCCGTTGCGGGCCGTGCGGCGCACCCGCTCCAGCAGCACCTCGCGGATCTCGCCGTCGCGGCACTCGTCGGCGGCGGCGTGGTCCAGGTGGGCCCACAGGCGCTCGAACACCGGGTCGTCGGTCTCGGCGGCGGTGTCGTCGCGCCGCGGGGCGCCGGCGGCGAGGAGGCGGTGCGCCTCGTGGCGGACCTCGTCCGCCTCGCCCTCGGGCAGACGGGCGCGCACCAGGCGCTGCACGATCCGGTGCACCCTCAGCGTGTGGCCGGCCTGGTCGACCTCCGCAAGACCCAGCCGGCTGAGTTCCCGCACCTCCCGGTCGACCAGCATCGGCCCGTGCAGGGAGGCGTCGTGCGGACGCAGCAGCGCCAGCGCGGTGTCGGTGTACGCCAGTGCCAGCGGGAGCGGCAGCGGCGCGAGCCGGCCGCACAGCGCGAGCAGCCGCAGCGCCGCGGGGGCGCGGTCGGCGAGGGTGTCGAGGGCGACCCCGGTCGTGGCGGCGGCCGGGTCGGCCGGCTCGCCCTCCGGCGTCACGGCGCCGGCGCCGGTCAGCCGGTGCAGGTAGTCGTGTGCCGACGGGGACCGCGCCAGCCACGATCCGGCCTGCGCGACGGCGAGCGGAAGGTCCCCCACCGTGGCGGCGATCCGGTCCGCGTCCGCCGCCGGGAGCACCGGGGCCAGCCGCCGCAGCAGCTCGACGCTCTGCTCCCGGGTGAAGACGTCGACCCGCACGGGGTGCATGGTCTCGCCCCAGGCGGCGTCCCTGGAGGTGACCAGCACATGGCCGTGGGGGCCGCCGGGCAGCAGCCCCGACAGGGACGCCGGGACACCGGCGTTGTCGTAGGCCAGGAGCCACCGGCCGCCCCCCGCGCCCGAGTCCAGCGCGTCGAGGGCGCGGCGCGCGGCGGTGGGCACGTCGTCGCCGCCCCGCAGGCCCAGCCGATCGGCCAGCCGCGCCAGCGACAGCAGGACCGATTCCCGGCTGTGCGCGCGGATCCACCAGACCAGGTCGTACGCCGCCCGGAAGCGGTGGGCGTACTCGACCGCGAGCTGGGTGCGGCCGGTGGCGCCGAGTCCGTCGTGCGGGAGCACCACGGCCCGTTGCCGGCTGACCCGCAGGGTGGCGTCGAGCTGGTCCAGCAGCCGGTTCCGGCCCACGAAGAAGGGGTTGCGCGCCGGCGCCTCCCACACGCCGGGCGTCCGGAGCGGGAACCGCGGCCTGGCCGCGTCCAGCGCGCGTTCGGCCTCGCCGCCGGACAGGCCCATGCCGCGCAGCAGGGCCTCGGCGGCCCCCGGCTCGTCGAGGGAGGTCAGGTCGACGGCTTCGTGGTCGCTGAACGGGGGCGTGAGCGCGACGGGTTCGATCCTGAGCGGGATCAGCACGCCCGGGGGGCCCGCGCCGGGCCCGTCCATGCTCTCCCACAAGGTCCGGGACCGGGGCGAGCGCAGGAAGGCAGAGGACAGCAGCGCGAGCGTGCGGGGGGCTTCTGCCCGGGCGCCCTGCTCCCGGCCGGCGCCGGGGGCGATCACGTCGAAGCCGGCGCCGGTGAGCAGCCAGTCGACCCAGTCGGCCCACATCCGGTCCTGCGGGGCGTACCACAGCCGCAGCGGCGTCGCCACGGGGGACAACGGCCGCACGAAGGAGGCGAGATGGCGTCTGCGCAGCTCGTCGTCGAGCGGCGCGAGACGCCGTACCCGGCCCTCGGTGATGCGTTCCGTCAGCCGCTCGAAGGCGGCCAGCAGGCTGTCCGGATCCCCCGGGCGGTCGCCGAAGACGGCGAGGGTCTCCTCGTAGGCGTAATCCGGCCGGTGCGGGACGTCCAGGGCGGTCCGGGCGTCGGCCGGCAGTTCCCGGAAGCTGGCGCGGACGAGTTCACGGGCGGCGGCGAGGCGGGTCTCCCGGCCGTCGGCGACCCGCATCGCGACGGGCACGATGCGCAGGGGGCGCGGGTGGACGTCCCGGAGGATGGAGCGGGCCATGCGGGCCGCGCCGTCGATGCTCTGGGAGCTCAGGGTGAAGCAGTTGACGAGGACGTCCGGCATGTCGATGGTGCACAGGCCGACCAGGTCGCTCACGCCGCAGCGGCTGTCGATGAGCGTGAAGTCGTAGTGGGTCCTCATGTCGTGGCGCAGCGCCTCCAGGAACCGCGCGCCCTTGAACCGGTCGGTGAACTCCCGCCAGCTGAAGTCCATCAGGTGCGTCAGGTACTCGCCGTCCTGCCGCCCGGCGGGCATGTAGTCGAGGCTTCCGCCGTCGGGGAAGTCCCAGTCGACGGAGACGGCGTGCGGCAGGACCCTGGCGAGGCGCTGCCGCAGATCGGCCGCCGACTCGGTGCCCGGTGTGGTGCGCCATTCGGTGACGTAGCCCGAGAACAGGTTGAGCACGCCGGTGGTGGCCGCCGAGGTCGCGGCGTCCAGGAACGGGTGGAAGTACCGGTGCAGCCCCGGTGCCTCCACGTCCCAGTCGGCGGCCAGCACGTGGTAGCCGTTGGAGGCCAGGATCCACGCGACGTTGGCCAGGGCCATGGTCCGCCCGGTGCCGCCCTTCTGGGAGTAGAAGGTGACGATCCGTCCCTCGGTGCCGGGGGGCATCAGGCGTCTCCCGGGCCGGTCTCCGGTTCCTGGACGGGGCCGCGCAGCCTCGGCCGGAGGAAGTGCGGGCCGGCGGGCGGGTACACGGGCACCACGTACCGGAGGAACTGGGCCGCCGCCCACTGGATCACGGTGGGGAGGATGTCGGCGAACGCGGCCAGCGAGGGGACTCCGCCCGTCGCGGCCCGGGAGACGCTGCGCCCCCTCTGCAGCGTGCGCGGCAGGGTGTTCTCCAGCGCCGACTGCAGCTCCGCGCCGGCGGTGTCGTTGTCCGGGTCGGCGCGGTCCCAGGGCACGACGACCACGAGCCACGGCTGGGCCGCCGCGTCCACCCGGGTGAGCAGTTCACGCTGCCCGGGATCGGTGAGCGCCCAGTGGTCGACCAGCATCACCGTCGGTGCCGACGGGTGCTCCTCCGCGAGGAGGTCGCCGGCCGCCTCGTCGAGGGGCTCGACGGTCGTGAGGTAGTCGAGCCCGCGCACCTGCTCCGCGGCGAAGTCCGCGAGCGGCCGGGCCGCGGCCGCGTCGCTCTCACGGTAGGGGTTC
The DNA here is from genome assembly GCF_016919245.1 of Streptomyces zhihengii. Lineage (NCBI taxonomy): Bacteria > Bacillati > Actinomycetota > Actinomycetes > Kitasatosporales > Streptomycetaceae > Streptomyces > Streptomyces zhihengii. Next base: position 156,215 of record NZ_JAFEJA010000001.1, read on the forward strand.
CAGTCGACCGGGGAGGGGCCGTAGCACAGTCGCGAGCGGCCCTGCGGCAGTTCGCGACTGCTGGGCGCGGCCACCACGATGCGCAGCCGGCGCAGCACGGGCGGCGATCCGAACGCGTTGGGCAGGTCGGCGAGGTCCAGCGGTGCGCCCCGTGGCACCGGGTTCCGCTCGGCCGTGGCGACGATCGCCCGGGCCAGCAGCAGGACGGCCTGCTCGTACTCGCTGCGGTAGCGGCGCAGCTTCATCAGGGAGTACAGGCCCTCGGTCGCGTAGCGGGGGCCGAACCGCTCGTGGCCGTGGGCCAGGTGGCGCGCGGCCGTGGGCAGCCGCTCGCTGTGCACGGGCGTCCACAGCGCCGGCACGATCCCCTGCGGGACGGTGTCCTGCGGCCCGTCTCCCCGGGCCTGGCGCAGGGCGAACGCCCGCCACTCGCGTCCGCACTGGTCGCTGACGAAGTAGCGCGGTGAGTACAGCGGTACGAACACCCGGCAGGTGGCGAGTGCGGCGGACAGGCGGGTGCCCCAGTCCTCGCCGATCCGCATGGCGCCGTCCATGAACCCGGCCGGCTCGCCGGCCGGCAGGTCCGTCAGCGTCAGGATGTGCTCGCACAGGTCGCGGTAGAGCCGGTGCACCCACATGTCCGGGTCGGGGGCGTCGGTCGCGTGGCGCGGCGTGTGCGCGTAGCTGAAGAAGAAGTAGGGAACATGGGGGTCCGTCCGCTCCGGTTCCTGGTTCACACCAAGCCCTTCCCCCACACGGCCGGCGGTCACAGCGTCCGCAGGAACAGGGCCAGTTCGAGCATGTCCACCCGCTCGTAGTCCTCCGGGTGGACCACGATCGTCAGCTCCTTGCACACGACCGATCGCCGGGACCGCGTGACGAAGGACAGCAGGATCAGCTTGATGAGACCGGCGTGGTCCATGCTGTCGATGCGGGCCAGGCCCGAGCCGATCACCGGCATGGCCACCGCCTCGCGGCGGGCGTGCAGGTGCACCGCGTCCCACAGCGCTTCCAGGCTGTTCCATATCTGGACGGGGCCCGATTCGACCGTCAGGTCGTTGCGCATGGTGCCGTAGGCGCTGAGGAAGCAGCGGCGCTGCGGGGTCCCGAGCACGGCGACGGTGCCCAGCGGGTAGCGGGCGAGTTTCCCCGCCCGCTTCGCCGTCCGGTCCTCCAACAGGACCGGACGCACTCCCGCGAGCGCCGCGTCGATGTCCCCGTCGAGCCGGGCGGTCTCGCCCGCGTAGAGGCGGTGCAGGAACTGGCCCTGCACGCTGCCGTGGACGATCAGCAGGTCGTCCCGGGTGTCGGTGTCGAACACGTCGTTGCCGCCGACGACGAGATGACCGGTGTGCTCGAAGAGGTCACCGACCTCGATCGTCACCTGGAATCCGGGGTGGCGGAACTCGTGGCTCAGCCTGGTCCGCGGCCAGGACATCAGGATGCCGCCGGCCAGCGAGAGGGCGACGACGACGAGGAACGTGGTGAGGCGCGGCAGGGAGCTCTGCGGCCAGAACGCGAGGTAGAGCTGGACGGCCCCGGACAGCACTCCGAAGTGGACGGCGCAGGCGCGGCCCGCCGTGGTCAGGCCGAGACGGGTGCCGAACAGCATCCGCGCCTGGTGCCCGGTCATCCGGCTCATGCGTGCCCCTCGTTGTCCGCGACCACGGCCGGCGACGGCGCGGGGCGCGGCGCCTCCTCGTAGACGCCGGTGAATCTGGACCTGGCCCTCGGCGGGCCGGTCTGTTCCTCGCGCAGTGCGGCGACGGTCTGTTCCAGATCGGTGATCCTGGTGATCTGCTCCCGCATGAGCGAGGTGAGATCCTCCAGGATCTCCTCCGTGGAGCGGCGCGGCAGCACCTGCTCAGGAGTGTCCGCCGTCAGGTCGATCACGGCAAGGGCGTCGCGCAGTTCGGGCCACACCTTGCGGAAGAGGCCGTCGACCCGGGTGTTGTCGGGGTGGCGGTTGGCCGATTCCCGCAGCACGGAGTTGATGGTCCGCACCATGTTCAGCACGTCCTCCTCGTCGTGGGCCCGGGTCGACTGGAACTGGCGCAGCGGGCTGCTCGCCGCCTCCAGGTCGTCATGGGTGCCCTCCAGCAGAAAGGGCACGAGCTGGCCCCTGCGCTCGTCGACCTCCTTGGACAGGGCGCCCGACTCGAAGGTGATCCACGGGGCGTGCAGGTTCGCCCGGGTCACGCAGGCGATGCCGAAGGAGCTCTCGTCGAGCTGCTTCTTGATCTCGTCGAGTCCGCGGGCACCCTTCCTGATGCTCTCGGAGGAGACGAAAGGCTCGATCTCGTCGCTGAAGTAGCGCAGCCACGACGCGAGCCGTTCGGCGCAGGCCCGGGACGGCACTCCGGACCAGCTCAGGAAGATCTTCATATGACGCCCCCCGCATCACACGTCGCCGTGCGCATCGACCCGACACAAGCGAACTGCCCAGGGCGGGCGCCGACTAGCCCTTCGGCCGCCACGTATTTCCCGCCGTCCCGCGGGGGACGCCTGCCGGGCGCGGCGTGGCGCCGTGCGGAGCCCCCGCCACCACGCGCAACGAAAGGTTGCACATCCGGACGGGCCGCCGTAGAGTCACAAGCAACCAAAGGTTGCACGAGAGCGGGAGCGGCACGATGGAAGTCGGCAGCATTGCGCGGGAGATCCACATCGACGCCACCCCCGAGGTGGTCTACCAGGTGGTCAGCAGGCCGGAGCATCTGCGGGAGTGGTGGCCCGACGAGGCCGAACTGGACGCGCCGGTACCGGGTGGCACCGGATCGGTGACCTTCGGCAGCGGACCGGACGCCACGTCGGAGCGCCTGACCGTCGTCGAGGCCGACCCGCCGCGGCGGTTCTCCTTCCGGTGGGTCACCGAGGACGGAGCGGCCGCCGGGCCCGGCAACTCGCTGCTGGTGACCTTCGACCTGGTCCCCGACGGCGACGGCACGCTGCTGCGCTTCTCAGAGTCGGGCTTCCGCGAGAGGGGCTGGGAGGCCGCCGTGCTCGAGGAGGCGTACCGGGACCACGTCAGCGGCTGGGACCACTTCCTGCCCCGGCTCGTCGCCCACGCGGCCGAGGTGGCGGCACGATGAGCACCGCCGTCGACGACGCCCTGTGGTCGGCCGTCGGAGACCCGATACGCCGCCGGATGCTCGACCTGCTCCTCGCGGAGAACGGCGGCACGGCGACCGCGCTCAGCAAGCAGCTCCCGGTGACCCGGCAGGCCGTGGCCAAACACCTCGGCGTGCTCGACCGCGCGGGGCTCGTCAGCGCCACGCCGTCCGGGCGCGAGCGCCGCTACCGGGTGGACGAGGCCCAGCTCGCCCGCGCCGTCGCCCAGTTGTCATCGGTCGGGGCCGCCTGGGACGCCCGGCTGCAACGGATCAAGCGGATCGCCGAGGCGATCCAGCGCGGGCAGGAGTGAACGGCCCGCGCCCCTGAGAGGAGACATCGGACATGGCAGACATCCTGCACCGCATCGGCGTCACCGCCGCACCCGAGGACGTCTACACGGCGCTCACCACCGTCGACGGCCTGTCCCGCTGGTGGACCGTGGACACGGACGGGGACCCGTCCCCCGGCGGCGTGCTCCGCTTCCGCTTCGCGCCCGGCGGCTTCGACATGTCGGTCCTGGAGGCGAGTCCGGGCACGCGTGTGCTCTGGGAGGTCGTCGACGGCCCCGAGGAGTGGAAGGGCACGCGGATCGGTTTCGACCTCAAGCGCGAGGACGGCTTCACCGTCGTGCTGTTCCGGCACGAGGGCTGGCGCGAACCGGTGGAGTTCATGTACCACTGCAGCACCAAGTGGGCGATCTTCCTGATGAGCCTCAAGCGCCTGCTGGAGACGGGCACCGGCGAACCCGCCCCGCACGACGTCCGCATCAGCAACTGGCACTGACCGGCCGCGGAGTGCCGCCCGCCCGGCACGCGGTGGCACCGGGCCCGACCGCCGGAATCGGCCTCCGGCGGGCGGGCCCTACCGTGTCGGCCGGCTGAAGTAGGTGACCGGCCGCTCCCGGCGCACCCCGTCGACGACGACGTCGACGGACTCGTCGTAGAACGCCACCCGGTCCTTGATGATCCCGACGGCGGGCAGCGGGTCGGGGTAGCTCCAGGCGATGTCGGGCCGCACGTCGGCGTCGCCCGCCCAGGACCAGTACTCGCTCGCCACGCCCTTGTAGGGGCAGCGGGTGCGCCCGTCGGTGGGCGTGAAGAGGCCGAGGCGGACGTCCTCGCGCGGGAGGTAGAAGCGCACCGGCAGCCCCGTCTCGAACAGCAGGACCGGCGCCCGGGTGTCCGCGACGACGGTGCCGTCGATCTCGATCCGGACATGGCGGCTGCTGGGCAGCGCGTCCACCCGTTTGTGCGGGTCGCGCGGGTGCACGAAGATCTCCTCGTCCTCCTCGTACCAGTGGTCGAGGACCTCGCGCCCGAACCATTCGAAGCCGATGTGGCCGGCCAGGTCCTCTCCCGGATAGGTCCAGGCCGCCGCGCCGACGGTCCGGTCGGGGAGCACCAGGTCGTAGAAGACCGTCGATCCCGCGTGGCGCCGCGGGCCGGCGGGCCGCTCCGTGCGCCGCAGCAGGTCGGTGCGGACGTCCTCGGCGGGGAAGGCGTAGAGGGGGACGGGACGGCCGGGCTCCCACACGAGAACCGCCCGGCCGCTGTCCACGACCGTGATCTCCCCCACCGTCGCCCGCACCCGGCGCTCGCTCGGCTCCCACAGGACGCTGTCGGCCTCGCCCCCGCGGCGTACGACGGGCACGGCTTCCGGGCCGGGCTTCGGTGCGGTCATCGGGACTCTCCTCCTCGACGCGGTTCCTGCTTCCGGCTGCCCGGACCGGGTCGCGGGCCGGCGGTCTCCGGTCCCCACGCTGCTCCGGTTCCGGGCCGGTGGCAAACGGCCCCGCCGCCGGGCCTCCGGCGCGGCGCCGGGCCCGTCCGGCGCCGCGTCCGGCTCCGGGCGGCGGATCAGGACTCCCCGGGCGGCCGAGGAGGCCGCGCCCGGGGAGTCCTGACGGCCCGCCCGCTCCGGGACGGGTCACGGGGAGTGCCGCGCCGCCCACCGGTCCCAGTGCAGGACGTGCTCGCGGGGGATCCGCCGGGCAGGCCGGAAGTCGGTGCCGATCGTGTAGGCCAGCGGGAGGAACGCGGCCAGCATGACGTCGTCGTACGGAACGCCGAGCACCGCGGCCAACTCCCTTTCCAGAGGCCCTTGCGCCGTCGTCCAGGTGGTACCCAGGCCGCGGGCCCGAGCGGCCAGCATGAAGCTCCACACCGCCGGCAGGATCGAGCCCCACGCCCCCGCCTGCACGGTCACCGGCGCGTCGTCGGTACGGCCTTCCACGCCGGGGATGACGAAGGCGGGCACGCGGTGGATGTTGGCGGTCAGATGGCGCAGGCCGTCGAAGACCCGCTCGGTGGAGCCGGAGGCGTAGTTCATGCGCCACGCGTCCCGTTCGGTCAGCGGGTGTCCGGTGGCCAGCGGAAGGGCGCGCAGGAAGATGTCGGCCACGGCCCGCCGCTGGGCGGGTTCGGTGACGACGACGAAGTGCCAGCGCTGCCTGTTGCGGCCGGTCGGCGCCTGGGTGGCCAGGTCCACGCACTCCTCGATCAGGGAGCGCGGGACCGGACGGTCGAAGTCGAGGCGCTTGCGTACGGCGCGGGTGGTCGACAGGAGTTCGTCGGGGGTCAGATCCAGGGTCACGGCCGCTTCCTCTGTTGCGTGTGTACCGGGGTGGGGGCTGTCGCGTGCGGGGGGCGGGGGCTGTTTCGTGCGTGCGGGGGGCAGGGCGTCGTGGGGTGGCCGTCAGGGCGGGCGCCGGCACTCCATCTGCGGGAAAACCATCTGTGCGCAGATGATTGGGGAGCATACAAAACTATGGGAGGCGTGCAAACAATCTGTGGCCAGACGATTCTTGGTAGGGTCGTCCCCTGACCACCGCACACGCACAGGAGGTGGGCCCCATGCCGCCCAGGACCGCGGACCGCGAGGCCGGCTACTTCCGGGCGCTCGCCGCCGAGCGCCTGGACATCGCGCTGTGCCGGGCCTCGTCCCTGGTGGCCCGCGCCGCGGAAGCCCGGGCTGCGGAGTCCGGGATCGGCGTCGGGCCGCATCTGGTGCTGAAGATGCTCGCCGAGGCCGGCCCCAGCTCGCAGCGCGCCCTGAGCGACCAACTGCGCATCGACCGCAGCGTCATGGTCGGCATCTGCGACGGCCTGGAGCAGGCCGGGCACGTACGCCGCGAGCGCGACGCGGTCGATCGCCGCGCCTACGCCGTCACCGTCACCGAGTCGGGCCGCCGGCTCCTCGCCGAGGCCGAGGACACGGTGCCCGCCTTCCTCGACGACACCTTCCGGGACCTCTCCCCCGCCGAACGCGAGCACCTCTCCGCGCTGCTCGCCAAGGTCCTGCGGCTCCCCTCCTGACGCGGGCCGCCCGCCCCCGGGCAGCGGAGCCCGCGGACGCCCCGCCCCGTCCCCCGCGAGCACTCCGTGTGCGCACGGACAACCCTGCCGCATGCCCGGGCGGACGGCTCCACGGAAGGGCGGACGGGTGCGCGGCGCCGCCGGGGTAGGGTCGCGGCCGGGTGGCCCCGAGGAGGCCGGTCGACACACGGGGGTTTTGACGCATGCCTACGCCTGAGGACATCTGGGCCGACGCCGATCTGCCGGCGCGCCGGCTCGCCGGGGTGGCTCTCAATCCGTCCTCGCCGGAGGACGTCCTGCTGCGGCTGCTCGCCGAGGCACCGCCCGCGGCGCGGATGGTGCTGTGCCGGGACCGGATCCTGCCCGACGCCGTCGTCGAGGCCGTGCTCCGGCATCCCGACACCCGCACCAGGTCGTTCTTCGCCCGCAACCCCCATGTGGATCCGGCGCAGCGGGCACGGCTGGTGGACGACCCCGAGTGGTTCGTCCGTGCCCACCTCGCCGATGCTCCCCGGATGCCCGCCGGCCGGCGGCCCAGGCAGCTGCCCGACGAGACGGCCGTGCACATGCTCAGCACGTACGACGACGAACTCCAGCACGGCGGCGTCTACCGGCAGCTCTCCCCCGGGCTGCGCCGCAGCATGCCCACCCATCCGGTCGCGAAGGTCCGCGCCCTGGGGGTCGGCATGTGGAGCGACCTGCCCGCCGGCACCCGGGCCGCGCTGCTGGCGGACGCCGACGACGAGGTCAGGCAGCGGGCGGAGCGGCACGCGCAGGGCGAGGATCCGGCGTGGGTGGAGCGCGAGCTGCCGGAGTGGTCGTGCCACGGGCGCTGGGACATGCTGATGCACCAGGCGCTCAGCCGGGCCGTCGTGGACAGTGTCCTGACGGCCCCGGTCGCCGAGGAGGAGCGGGCGGCGATCGCCGGGAACCCGAGCCTGCCCGCCGACGTGGTGGTCCTGCTGTCCGCCGATCCGGACCCGAAGGTGCGCGAGGCCATCGCCCACCGTGCGGACCTCGGACCGGCCGAGCGCCGCGCCCTCGCCGCCGATCCGGACCCCGAGGTCCGGCTCGCCCTGTCGGTGCACCCCGCGCTGAGCGAGGAGGAACGGGCCGGGATCGACTACGAGATCCCCGCCGACGACTACTTCCCCCCGTATCCCGAGCCCGACGTGCCCCGGGACCCGGAGGACGTCCGCCGGGACGCGGTCTCCTCCCACCCGTATCTGCGCCGGAGGGCGGCCAGGGACCACTTCCTGCCGCCCGACCTCGTGGAGCGCCTGGCCGCCGACGGCGATCCCGGCGTGCGCGTCCTGCTGGCCCAGAACCATCCAGAGGCCCCCGCCGCCCTGCTCCTGCGCAGCTTCCTGGAGTACGGCGGCGACGAGCGTGCGCAGCTCACCACCCGGCCGAACTTCCCCACCGCCGGCCTGGCCGCCTTCGCCGCCCACGACGACCCCGAGGTCCGCGCCCTGGCCGCCCTCGACCCGGGGACCGCGCCGGCCACCGCGGAACGGCTCACCCGGGACCCGGACCCGGCGGTGCGAGCCGCGCTCGCACGCCACCCGAACCTTCCCCGGCCCCGGCTGACGGAACTCCTCGACGACGAGGAACTGGCCTTCGCGGCCGCCTCGAACCCGGCCCTGGAGGCGGCGGCGCTCCGCCGGCTGGTGGAGCTGCGGGGACGGCGGGGGTGAACGCGGGGGCGGCCGCACCGGGTCAGGGGCGTTCGCCGTGCTGGAGGACGCCGCCCACGAGGAAGCAGAGCGCGCCGGCGAGGGTGCCCCAGTTGGCGATGTCGGCGTTGACCAGGCTGCCGGTGGCGGGGCGGGTGTAGGCGGCCAGGGCCGAGACCATGAAGAGGACGGAGCCCAGCTGGTTCACGGCGACGATCCACCAGCCGAGGTCGCGGCGCCGGACGCACGGGCGGCCGTGGCAGATCTCCGCGAAGGCGAGGTGGCCGGAGATCAGGAAGAGCAGGCAGCCGATCACGTCGGGCGCCCAGATCAGCCGGTTGACCTGATGGACGGTCAGACCCTGCAGGAAGGAGTCGAGCAGGTCGACGGCGAACACCAGGGTGCCGGCGAACAGGACGAAGGCGCTCAGCCAGTCGAGCCGCGCCGGCTCGTAGCTCCACCACCGCCACGGCCGGGTGACCAGGGCGCCTTCGCCGCCGGGCACATGGCGCGGGGCGTTGACGACCTGGAGCAGCGACACATAGCCGCCGGTGTTGAAGAACAGGCCGCCGGCGAAGTAGACCGAGGCGCAGGTGGTGGCGTCGGCGGAGCCGAACTGGGCGACGGCGGCACCTGCCGCGAAGAGCGCTCCGCCGATGACGAAGGCGGTCGCGGCGACGGCGTTGAGCCGGCGCAGCCTGCCGAGGGCGGTGTCGTCGGCGCCGACCTGGCGGGGGGCGGCCGCGCCCGGCCGGTGGACGGCGATGAGGCCGCGGCGCCGGGCGGGCCGGGATTCCCAGACGGCCGTGCCGCCGCCGGGCGGATGCCAGGTGAGCCGGGTGGTGAACGGTCCCGCGCCCTCGGCGCGCTGATCGGGCTGTCCCACGGGCCGAGACTAGACGGCCCGCGGGGCCCCGGCCGAGCGCAACGCCGCTGGTGGGCGGGCGGCTCGGCCGGTCGGGCGGCTCAGACGTCTCGGGCAGCCGGACGGCTCGGCCGGTCGGCTCATGAATCCCGGGCGGCCGTCATCGGACGATCCCGCGCGGGAACGGATGTCGAGAACGCGGCACCGGCTCCGTCCCAGGGGTGACGAGGCGGCCGGCACCGGCCGCACGAGGCAGAAGGAGAGAGCGGCATGGCGGTTCGGCGGATGGACAACGTCGGCATCGTGGTCGAGGACATGGACGCCGCCATCGCGTTCTTCCTGGAGCTCGGCCTGGAACTGGAGGGCCGGGGGGAGGTCCAGGGCGGCTTCGCCGACCAGTGCACCGGGCTCGAAGGCGTCCACTGCGACATCGCGATGATCCGGACCCCGGACGGTCGCAGCCGGCTCGAACTGGCGAGGTACCGCAGCCCCGAGGCGATCGGCGCCGGGCCGCGCGACCGGCCGCACAACATCGTGGGCACCCACCGCGTCATGTTCGCCGTCGACGACCTCGAGGACACCGTCGCCCGGCTGCGCCCGCACGGTGCCGAACTCGTCGGCGGGATCGCCCGCTTCGAGGACAGCTATCTGCTCTGCTACGTCCGCGGCCCGGAGGGCATCATCGTCGGGCTGGCCGAGCAGGTCGGCTGAGGCGGCGCGCCGCGAGCGGCGGCGGCGTCGCGAGCGGCGGCGGCGGCGTCGCCGGGTGACCTGCGGCGGCCGTGGATCCCGTGTGCTCCCCGCGGCTGCGTCCGCCGCCCCGGGCGAGCCGGGCGAGGACGGCCGGCGGCCTCCCCCGGAAGGCTTTGCCGAACGGTCGACCGACGGCCGTCCCCGGTCGGGTAGCTTCCGTGCATCCGCTGACGATGACGGGCGGGCTGCTCCGGTCAGGGCGGGGGCGGCCCGCGGGGAGGCATGTGATGAGGTCGATCGACGTCGTGGGGACGGCGTCCGCGCTGCCGGACGCCTGGAGCTCCCGCTCGCTGGGAGACGTGGGGACGGCCCGGGTGAAGGTCCTGCGCATGGACGGCGGTCCGGTGCCGGAGGAGGCGCACGGGGCCGCCGAGGTGCTGCTGGTGCTGGACGGGCGGCTGGAGTTGTCGGTGGAGGGCGCCGAAGTCGCCGTCGGGGCCGGTGAGATGTACCGGGTGCCGGCGGGTGCCCGGCACGCCGTGCGCCCCGGCAGCCGCGGCACGCTGGTGATCGTGGAGGTGCCCGGGGCGTGACGGGGCCGGGCGGCCGGGGCGGGGGCCGGGCGGGCCGCCGGGCGATGTCAGTGCCCTCTCATAACGTCTGCGCCATGACCCGAACCGCACACACCCTGGCCTACGCGGGATCGTCCGCGCTGACGGGCTCCGGCACCGGCCGCAGCCTCGGACTGGAGACCGCGGGCGGCCTGACGCCGGCCGGCGCCGAGGCCCATCCGCGTTTCTTCGCCGGGTTCCTGAGTGAGCCCCAGGCCGCCGCGCGCGGTCTGCTGGCCGTGGCCGACGTGGCCGCCGCCCGCTGGTTCCGGCGGACCCAGCGGGCGTCGCTGGACCCGGTGGTCACGGCCAACGGCGACCGGCTGCGCTTCGAGTCCTTCTCCGGGTGCTGTGGGGTCTACGCCCGTCTGGACGTCCTGCCCGAGGGGCTCCGCGGGGCCGACACCGGACACGGCACCACCAACGTCGACGTCAACAACCCGCTGCGCGAGGCGCTGTCGCGGATCACCGACGGCGACCCGCTGCACCTGCGGGTCGGTCCCGACGAGCTGGCGGTGACCACCCTCGACGGGCCGGTCGTCGAGAAGAAGGTGCCGCTGCCCGACCGCTGGCTGCGCGGTTTCGCCGAATCGCAGGGCATCACGGCCGGCTTCGACCTCCGTGCGGAGCTGACCGCCACCGAGGCCGTCCGGTTCCTGCGCGCCCTGCCGCGCAGCCCCGCCGCCGGCGGCGCGGCGGGCGGCCCGCTGTGGGTGGTCCCCGCGGGCCGGACCCTGCGCCCGACCACCCGCCCGGCCCCCGGGGCGATCTGCCTGCCCGGCCCGGAGCGCCTCACCGCCCTCCAGCGCGTGCTGCGTCAGGCGACCGCCCTGCGGGTGTACGGGCCCGTGCCCGACGGCGCCGCACCGACCGCCTCCGCCTGGGAGATCGTCCTGCCCGGGATGCGCCTCACGCTGACCCTCTCCCCGGAGGCCGACCGCGGGTTCTCCGGCGAGGGCAGCGTGCTGGAGGCCCTCGCCACCGACACGGCGTCCGAGGACGCCGATCTGGTGTCCGTCCTGCTCGCCTGGGAACCGCGCATCGAACCGGCCGACCTGGCCGCGCAGTCGGGCCTGCCCGTCGAGCGGGTCAGGGCCGCCCTCACCCTTCTGGGCACGGCGGGCAAGGTCGGCTACGACCTCGCCGACGCGTCCTGGTTCCACCGTGAGCTGCCCTACGACGCCCGCCGCGCCGAGCGGCACAACCCGCGGCTGGTGGCGGCCCGCGCGCTGCTGGCGGAGGGCGCCGTCGCCCTCGACGGCCCCGCCACCGCCCAGGTCGCCTCCGGCGAACGCCGTTACCTGGTAAGGGAGTCCGGCGGCGCCATGAGCTGCACCTGCCAGTGGTGGGCCGACTACCGCGGGCGCCGCGGCCCCTGCAAGCACGCCCTCGCCACCCGCATGGCCCGCCGCGCCGCGGCATCCGCCACCACCACCGCCACCACCGCCACCACCGGAGACGCACGATGACCAGCCCGATCGAGAGCCCGGTCGACATCCTCACCGCCGTCCGCGCAGGCCACACCCTGCGGCTGCCCGCCCTGCTGGCGCCGCTGGACCGCGCCGGGCGCCGCGAGCTGCTGGCCGGGCTGAAGGAACTGCGCGCCGAGCTGCGGGCCTCCGGCTGGGACCGCTGGCAGGAGCGCGACCGGGTGAGCCCCGCCCTGCTCGTCGCCGGGGCCGCCTGCCAGACCGGCGCCGCCGCTGCCGCCTCGTGGATAGGCGGCCGGGACATGCGCCGCCGGCGGCGCATCCCCGACCGGGAGCTCCTGGAGGTGTTCGGGGACCGCGACCCCCGGTGGCTCGGCGACCTCGCCCACCGGCTCGCGGCCCGCTCCGCCACCGCCCAGGACGACTACCCGTTCGTCCTCGAACTCGTCCGGCGGGCCGGCTGCCCCATGCCGACCGGCGACGGCTGCGTCGAGGGCTGGGCGACGGCCGCGTGGACGGAGCGGGGCAGGCTCACCGACATACTGCGCCGCGACCCGCACCTCACGGCCTTCGTGCCCCGCCTGTTCGAGACGCCGGAACCGGTCGTCTCCCTCGCCTCGCACCACGATCCGGGCGCACCCGAGGAGTGGCCCGGCGCGCTGACCGCCCTGGCCGCCGAGGGCCTGCTCGACCGCGCCGCGCTCCTCGACGCCTGCACCGCCCGTCTGCTGCGCGGCGGCACGGCGCTCCATCTGAAGCCCTACCGGTCCGTCCTGGAAGCACTCCGCCCGACACCGGAGGAGGAGCGGGAGCGGACGGCCGACTGGATCGCGCTCACCGCCGACGCCCCCTCCCCCGTCGCCGGGCACGCGCAGGAGGTGCTGGCCCGCCTCGCCACCGCCGGCGGCCTCGGCCCGGCACGCCTGGCCGAGATGTCCGCCGCCGTGTTCTTCCGCCCCGAGAAGAAGCTCGTACGGGCGCAGTTGGTGCTGCTCGGCAAGGTGCTCGCCCGGGATCCGGCCGCCGCACCCGATCTGCTGCCGGTGCTCGGCGAGGCCTTCGGGCACCCGGACACCGACGTCCAGGAGCGGGCCCTGAAGCTGGCCGCCGCCCACCTCGGCGGCGACGGGTCCCTGCGTGCCGAGCTCGCCGACCGCGCCCATCTGCTCAGCGCCGTGCACCACGCGCGGGCGGTGGCCCTCCTCGGGGCGGACGCCGCCCCCCGGGAGGACACCGGCCCGTACGAGGAGATCCTGCCGCCGTCACCGCTGCCCGAACCGCTCGGCGCGTCCCCGGAGTCGGTCGAGGAGACCGTGCAGCTCGTGGCGGCCGTCGTCAACTCCCGCACGGCGTCCGCCGAGGAGTACGAGCGGGCGTTCGACGGCCTGGTCCGCCACGCCCACCGGGACCGTGCCGCCCTGGCCGTGGCCCTGCGCCCCGCCCTGGCGGACTGCTACTGGCTCGACCCGGCACGCCGCCACTACTACACCGACGACCTGCCGGGCCTGGAGCACGTGGCCGCCGCCGTCCTGGACGAACGGCCCTCCGGGTCCAGGCCGCAGGCGCTGGCGAGCTGGCGCAGCGACTGCCACCACAGCGACGCCTTCGCCGCCGGGCACGCCCGGGTGGCCGAGGCCGCCCGCTCGCTCACGGCCGGCACGCTGCCCTTCCTGCTCGCCACCCCCACCCTGGCCAACGGCACCCTGGACCCGCACGTCCTCGTCACCCGTCTCGCGGAGTACGCCCGCCTCGGCGCCGCGCCGGGCCCGGTGGACTTCGCGCAGGCCCTGCTACGGGTCCGGCGCGACGCGTCCGCCCGGCCGGGGGCGGCCGCCCTGGGCACGCCCGAGGGCGAGCGGCTGGCGGCCTGGCTCGGCGAGGCCGGGCTCCCCGCGGCCGTCACCCGCCGCACCGCCCCGGCCGGTCATCACCGCTACGGCGGCAACCCCGACCGCCATGTCCTCGACACCGGCGAACGGCCCGTCGTCGTGGCGGAGTTCCCCGGCCCGTTCCGCGAGCTCGGCAAGGCCCGCCAGGCGGCCGGCCGCTGCTGGGACGGGGAGGACCCTGAGACGCTGATCGCGCTGATGCCCGAGGACCGCGACACCCTGGCCGCCTGGTCCCTGGCGCGCATCACGTCCTGCGCCCTCGACGACGAGCGCGGCGGCACCGATGTGCTGCCCGGGCTCGCCGCCACGGGGCCCGCCGGTCCGGCGGGGCCGGCCCTGCACCTGGCGGTCGCCACCGGGCTCGGTGCCCGGCACGCCGAGGACCGGCTCCGGTCGGTCGACGCGCTGCTCACCCTCGCGGGCCGTGGCGAGCTGGACACGGCCCGCCTGGGCGCCGACCTCGCCGAGCTGCTGGAGCTGGGCACGCTCAAGGCCGGGCGGCTCGCCGACGCCCTGCGCACCGCGGCCGCGACGGGTGCCTACGCCACGACCTGGGCCGTCCTCGCCGGTGTCCTGCCCGCCCTGCTCACGGGTGCCGCGGACCCGCGCGGTACGGGCGAGCTGCTGGAGACCGCCGCCGAGTGCGCCGAGCAGTCCCGGGCCGTGGCGGAGCCTCCCGCCGGGCTCGACGCCACCGCGGCCCGTGCCGGCCGCTCACGGCTGGTCACCCAGGCGGCCCGGCTGCGCGACGCCCTGCACCGCAACCGGGAGGCGGTGGCCATGGCGGCGGGGTGAGCGGAAGAGGCCCGTCCGTCCCCGTCCCGCTCGAGCCACCGCCCCGGCGGGACGGGCTCAGCCTTCCTCGGCCGCGGTGCCGGAGGGCGACGGGGCCGCCGCTCTCCTCCTGCGGTACACGACCACCCCGCACACCGCGAGGAGGAGGGCGGCCACGCCGGACACCCCGAGGGCCGTCCGCTCGGCGAAGAGCCGTCCCAGCACTTCCAGCACACCGATCCCCGCGGTCGCGTAGATCATCGCCCAGGCAGCTCCGCCGACGAACAGGGCAGGGAGGTAGCGCGGCAGCGGCATGCGCATGCTGCCCGCGAGGAAGTTGGCGGCGGTCTGGAAGCCGATGGTCAGGAAGGAGAGGGCCACCACCGGCGCGCCCCAGCGCTGGATCGCCCGCTCGGCGCGCAGGAACTTCGCCGAGGAGATCCGCCCGGCGAACCTGCTGCGCCGGGCTCCGGCACCGGCGAGCCACCCGACGGCGAACGTCCCTCCGGCGCGGAGCAGGACGATGACGTACAGGGCTCCGGCGGTGACGACGACCTTATCCACAGCGCCGCGCCCCGGGCCCCGGGCCGGTACCGGCGTACCCCGACGTCAGCCGCATGAGCGTCCCGCCCCGGCGGGCGCACACCGCGCACAGGACCGGTCTCCGTCTCTCATCCGCGCTCCGCCTCCACCCGTTCCGTCCCGTGGGTTCCCGCCTGCGGCGGGGAACCCCGATCCGCACGCCCGCCATGCCAGGCAAGGGCAGCCTAACCGAACGCGCACCGGCCGGTGCGGGCGCCCTGACCACCGAGGACGCCGCGCGGGTCGCCCCCGCCCGGCACGGCGAACCCGGGCGGGTCCGGCCGCCGTCTCGGCACGGCCGGCAGGGCCGTCAGCCGCCGCCGCTGCCGGTCATCGCGCTCACCCTCGCCCTCGCCCTCGATGCCGTCGCCGTCCTCGCCGCCTGCGCTGCCGTCGTGGGCGTCCGGACATCCGGGCGGCCGGGCGCCGTCACTCGCCGTCACCGCGGCCGCCGGCGGCGTGGTCGTCGTGCAGCAGGGCGAGCTGATGGGCGACGGCTCCGGTGAGCCGCCGCTCGTCGTCCGTGGCGAGGAGGTCGAGCAGGGCGCCCCGGAGGACGGCCAGGGCCAGGGTGCGGCGGGTGGCACCGGCCGCGCTGTCGCGTTCGGACGGGGGCTGGAAGCCGGCCAGCACACCGAGCCAGTCCTCCACGGTGGCACGGGCGAATCCCGCCCAGGGCCCCTCGGGCTGGACGAGGGAGCGGGTGTACGCCTCGGCCCACAGCCGCAGCAGCGGCCGGTGCTCCTCCGCGGCGAGCCAGGTCCAGACCCGCTCGACGGCCGGGCCGAGCCCGGTGGGACCCTCGGGCCGCCCGGCCCGGTCCAGGAGCGCCAGTTCGTCGGCGCGGGCGCGCGCGAGCAGCGCCCGCAGCAGACCGTCCTTGCTCTCGAAGAGGAACAGCAGGACCCGCGGGCTGGAGCCGATGGCCTCGGCCAGCGGGCGCAGGGACAGGTCGGTCAGGCCGTGGGCGAGGGCATACCGGTACGCCGCCTCCAGCAGCTCGGTCTGCCGGGCGGAGGGTGCTGGCGCTTGCTGGGACATGCGGTTAGCCTAACTGAAACAACTGTTTCAGTGATCTGAACGCGTGATCCGGACAGACGATCCCGGGGGCCAGGAGAGCAGCTCATGCCGCAGCAGGACCGCAAGCACGTCGTCGTACGCCCCGCCGACCGGCCCGGCGACCTGGGATGGGCGGTGATGGCCCACGGTGAGACGTACGACAGGCAGTTCGGCTGGAACACCGACTTCGAGGCCCTGGTCGCCGGGATCGTCGCCGACTACGGCGCCGGTCACGATCCGGCCCGGGAGGCCGGCTGGATCGCCGAGGTCGACGGCCGGCGCGTGGGCTGCGTCTTCCTGGTCGCGGGCGACCGGCCGGAGGTGGCACGGCTGCGGATCCTGCTCGTCACCCCCGAGGGCAGGGGCCTCGGCCTCGGGACGCGCCTCGTCGAGGAGTGCCTCGCCTTCGCCCGTGCCGCGGGCTACGAGCAGGTGACGCTGTGGACCAACGACGTGCTCACGGCGGCCCGCAGGATCTACCGGAGCTTCGGCTTCACCCTCGCCGACGAGGAACCCCACCACAGCTACGGCCACGATCTCGTCGGCCAGAACTGGACGCTCGACCTGGGGCGGCCGTAGCCGTTCCACCGGGGATCACACCCGGTGGAACGGCTCCGTCAGATGCGGTGTCGCCAGGTGCAGCGGGGTGGCGGCGCCGAGGCCGAGCAGGCGTTCCCGGGAGTGCCCGGCCGTCTCGGGGTCGGTCTCGTGCGCGTAGGCGAGCCGGGGGTGGAGCAGTTGGAGCGCGTGCACCAGGAGGTCGCCGGTGACGAGGGCGAGCTCGTGCCCGTCGTCGACCAGCACGCTCTGGTGTCCGGGCGTGTGCCCGGGTGTGGCGACCACGCGCCCGGTGCGCAGCGGTGTGTCCCCGTCGAGGAGGCGGAGCCGGCCGGCGGCGGCGAGCGGGTCGGTGAGGGTTTCGCGGAGCTGCGGATTGAGTGTGTCGACGGCGTCGAACTCGGCCTGCTGGAGCAGGTATTCGGCGTTCGGGAAGTAGGGGCGGCGGTCGTCCGGAGCGGTGCCGCCCCCGGAGGGGACGGCCGCCTCCGTCACGACCGCCCATCCGACGTGGTCGGTGTGCAGATGGGTGAGCACCACCGTGTCGACCTCGGCCGGGTCGATGCCCGCCGCGGCGAGCGACGCGGGGAGCACACCCGGTACGGGTGCCCACGCGCGGGCCGGGCCGTCCGCCGGCCCGATGCCGGCGTCCACGACGGTGAGGCCCCGCTCGCTTCGGATCGCGTACGCGCGGAACCGGAGCCGCCAGCGGCCCTCGGCGTCGACCGCGCCCGGGTCGTAGCGGTCGGCCTCGGCCCACTGGGCGGCCGTGGCGCCGGGGAACGCCTCGGCGCGCGGGGAGAAGAACGGGCCCTCGGCGTCGAAGAGGGCGATGATCTCGGTCGAGCCGATCCGCAGGCGGGGAACGCTGAGGGACATGGGCGCGATCCTGCCACGGCGGGGTGCGGGCGTGGTGGGGTGGGGAGCCCCGGCGCCCGGTGGGGCCGCCGGCGGGGCGGGCCGTGCGGGCCCTTGCTCGGGGGCCCGGGGATCAGGGGGACACGGTGGCGCCGGTTCGTTCCGCGGGTCCGGTGGCGGGTGCGGTGGCGCCGTCCGCCGGCGCGGGGTGCGCGGCCCGTCCGGCGCGCAGCGCGAAGGCGCCGATGACGCAGGCGAGCAGGGCCGCCGCGAAGGGGACGAGCAGACCGGCGCGGTACCCCTCCATCAGCGCGGCCGGAGTCTCCCCCCGGGTGGCGGCCACGCTGACGGCGGTGGCGGCGGAGAGGCCGAGCGCGGCGCCGAACTGGAAGGCGGTGTACAGGAGTCCGCCCGCGAGCCCCTGCTCCTCCTCGGCGATCCCCGAGGTCGCCACGATGGTGAGCGGTCCGTAGGCGAGCGCGAACGCCACGCCCAGGATGAGCAGCCCCGGGAACATCGCCGCGTAGCTCCAGTCCGCGCCCAGCGGGAGGAACAGGCCGTAGGAGAGCACGGCCAGCAGCAGTCCTCCGAGGATCACCCGCGCGTTGCCGAAGCGGCGGACCAGACGCGGGGTGAGGGTCGGTGAGAGAACCGCGTCGACGCCCATGACGAGCATCGCGAAGCTCGTCTGGAGCGTCGACCAGCCCCGCAGCTCCTGGAGGTAGAGCACCACGAGGAACTGGAAGCCGAAGAAGCCGGCGGCGAACAGCATCGCCGCGAGGTTCGCCCGTACCAGGGATCCGTTGCGGAAGACGCCCAGGCGCACCAGGGGCTCGGCGGAGCGCCGTTCGACGACGAGGAAGACCACGAGGAACGCCAGCCCCGCGAGCAGGATCGCGGCGCTGGCGGCGATGCCGGCATGGGCCGCGCGCTCCACTCCCAGCACGATCAGCACGAGGGCGGCGGTGACGGTGAGCGCGCCCGCGGTGTCGACGTGCTGGCCGGTTCTGTCCGGACGCCGTGACGCGGGGACGAGGGCGAGGGCGGCGACGAGGATGAGGAAGGAGAGGACGACCGGGGCGAAGAAGACCCAGCGCCAGCCCAGCGCGGTGAGCAGTCCGCCGGCGACGAGTCCGATGGAGAAGCCCGCCGCGGCGGTGCCGGAGTAGAGGAGCAGCGCCTTGTCGCGCTCCGGCCCCTCGGGGAAGCCCGTGGTGATGATGGAAAGACCGGCCGGCGTCATGAAGGCGGCGGCGACGCCGGTGACGAAGCGGGCGACGATCAGCATCCATCCCTCGGTGGCGAGTCCGCCGAGCCCGGAGAACAGCAGGAAGACGGTGAGCCAGAGGACGAACATCCGGCGGCGGCCGAACAGGTCGGCCGCGCGGCCGCCGAGGAGCATGAAGCCTCCGTAACCGAGTACGTAGGCGCTCATGACCCACTGCAGCTCACCGGTGGACAGTCCGAGGTCGGCGCGGATCGACGGCAGTGCCACGTTGAGCATGGCGACGTCGATGCCTTCGAGGAAGATCGCTCCGCACAGGACGAGCAGAACGCCCCATGTGCGGGCGTCCGGCCCGCTCGCGGTCTCGGCAGCACTCATGACGAGTGAACCCCTTTCGGAGTGGTGGCCCGGGTGATGCCGCAAGCCTTCTCCACGCCTCTCGGGGGAACAACAGCGATCAACGCAACGTTCGTACAGCCGGACTTACCGAACCACGGACCGCGCGAGCCCGGAGACGTACGTGGACCACAACGAACTCGAGTGCTTCCTCGTGCTCTGCGAGGAGCTGCACTTCGGCCGGACGGCCACCCGCCTGCGTCTCTCCCGCGCCCGGGTGAGCCAGCTGGTCCAGAAGCTCGAACGGCGCGTGGGAGCACCGCTGTTCACCCGTACGAGCCGCCATGTCGCGCTCACCGATCTCGGCGGCCGGCTGCGGGACGACCTCGCACCGCACCACCGGGGGATCGAGGAGGCCCTGGCGCGTGCCGCGGCGTCGGCACGCGGCATCGAAGGCGTCCTGCACGTCGGCTTCTCGACGTCCCTGGCCGGGGAGGTGGTGATGAAGACCATCGAGGCGCTGCGCACCACCCATCCCGAACTCGCCGTCGAGGTGTGCGAGGTGCCGCTGTCCGATCCGTACGGAATGCTGCGGAAGGGCGCGTTCGACGTCCAGCTGGCGGACTTCCCCGTCCACGAGGAGGACCTGACACGCAGTCCCACGATCCTCGTCGAGGACCGGGTCCTGGCCGTCGCGGCCGGGCATCCCCTGGCCGGAAGGGACAGGGTGACGCTGGAGGACCTGGGCGATGTGACGCTGCTGGCCATCGACGGGGACATCCCGGAGTACTGGCTGGAGCATCAGCTGCCGACGCGCACACCCGGTGGCAGGAGCATCGCGCGGGGGCCGTCCGTCACCAATCTCCAGGAGGCGCTGACGCTCGTCGCCGGAGGCCGGGGAGCGCTGCTGTCGGGGGCGCACACCGCCCTGTACCACGGTCGCCCCGGCATCCGCTACATCCCGGTGGAGGAGGACAAGCCCCTCGGATACGGCCTGATGTGGCGGTCCGGCGGCGGGAGCCGCGCCATCCGGCTCTTCGGCCGCGCGGCACGCGAGATCGCGCGGGAGATGGCTCCGGCCGGTCCCGGGAGTCGCGTACCCGGCTGATCGGGTACGGCGCCGGGGCCGTGTCTCACGGGCGGGGCTCCAGCACCTCCAGGGCGCCGGTCTCGGTGTCGAAGCTGCGCAGGGTGGTGAGGTGGGCCCGGAGCGGTGGTGCCGGGAGCAGTTCGGGGATCCGCCGGCCGGAGAAGGCACCGGCCCGCCTGGTCCGGCCGAGGGTGACGTGCGGGCTCCAGACGGCGGGCTCGTGGAAGGGGTTGAGGGTCTCGGGCGGGCTGTCCGAGACCACCGCGTCCCACACCCGGCGGTGCAGCGCGGCCAGCGCGGCGTCCAGGTCCAGGGCCCAGGCCAGGACCGAGGTGGGCCGCTCGAAGCGGACCACACCGGTGAAGCGCACCGGCAGCGGCAGGGCGGCGGCCACCGCGGCGAGTTCCCAGCGGATCGGGGCGGTCAGCTCCGGGCAGGCGGCCAGAGTGAGGTGGGGGCTGTTCGTCGGTGCGCGGTGGCGCGCCTGACTGGGCAGCCCCGCGTCGGCCAGCCGTCTCCAGGCCTCCCGGACCGCCAGATCCGCCGCCTCGTCCAACAGAAGCTCCACCGTGCGCACCGCCGCAGCCTACCGGCGATCACCCGCGGGGACGGCGGGCGGGGCGCCCGGCCGTGTTGGTGGGTCGCGGGGGCGGCGGATAGCGTGCCGCCATGGCGAAGACGGCGAAGCGGCGGACCCTGTACCGGCAGGGGACCGGATTCTGGCGGATGACGGCCAAGTGGTGCCTGGTCTTCGGGGCCTTGTACCTGCTGGACGGGGGGCTGATCCGCTCGTGGGGCGACGCGCTCGTGTGGCCGCTGATCGGGGTCCTGTTGTGGGTGCCGTTCGGGATAGGCGTCGTCTGGTACGCGAACAAGGACCGGCGGGTCGAGCTGACGACGCGTGAGCTGCGCATCCGGCGCAAGCGCCTGCCGATGGAGAGCGTGAACCTCCTGCATGTGGCGCGGCTGTGGCTGGAGGGCCGGTCGACGGCGGACGACCGGCCGGTGGCCGAATGGGCACGCGTCGTACGGGTGGTGTGGGTGCCGCTGCGGGACGGCCGCGCGTACGGGGTGGAGTTCCGGGACCCGGCGGCGTTCGCCGGGGTCTTCGGCGCCTTCGCCGTCGAGGCGTGCGGCGGGCCGGACGTCGTCCGCGCGAGGGCCGCCGCGGAGACCTACCCGGAGCCCCGCCCGATGCGGGCCCGGTCCTCCGGCGGCGACGGTTCCCGGCTGGACGCGCTGGACCTCTTCGGCTGACGACGGCACGCGCGGGGGGCGCACGCCCGGGCGGCACGCGGTGGGCGTCCGGGCATGCGCCCTCCGCGTGCCGTCCGGGCCCGGATCACGCTCCGTGGACGCGGAGCTGCGCGACCTGACCGGCCGGCCAGCCGGTGTTGGCGGTGAAGACCAGGCGCAGATGGCGGGTGGCCGTACCGGCGGGCAGGGTCAGGGTGGCGGTGTTCCCGGTGGACGGGTCGAAGGTGTACGCGGCGGCCCCGAGCAGCGGGGTGAGGGCCGAGCCGTCGGTGCCGCCCTGCACGGTGACCGTCTGGCTGCGGGTGGCCCAGGCGACGGCCGGAGGGAGCGCCAGGACGATGCGGCGCACGCCGGTGACGGACCCCAGGTCGACCTGGAGCCATTGCGGGAAGGCGTGGTTGGCGCTCTCCCAGTAGGTGTGCGGGCTGCCGTCGACGGCGTTGCCCGGACCGTAGGACTGGGTGGAACCGCTCGCGGTCGCCGGCCGGTTCAGCGCCAGGTCGACGTCGGCGGAACCGCCGGTGGTGGCGGTGACCCGCGCCGACGGCTCGGAGACGGATCCGGCCGCGTCGAGGGCCTGCACGTCGAAGGTGTGGGCGGCCCCGGCGGTGAGCCCGGTGACGGTGAACGCGGTGGCGTTCGCGGGGGCCGTGGCGATCGGGGTGGCGGTGCCGCCGGTGACCCGGCGGATGCGGTAGCCCGTCACGCCGGTGTTGTCGGTGGAGGCGGTCCAGGCGAGCGACACACTGGTGTCGGTCGTCGCGGTCACCCGGAGGTCCCCCGGGGCGGTCGGCGGTACGGTGTCGCCCCCGAGCAGCGGCGGGGTGGGCCGGACGGGGGTGAGGGGGGCGAGGCCCTTCAGCATCCGGCCGCCGTCGCCCGTGAGGCGCAGGTAGTAGTCGGAGGAGCAGGCGGTTCCGTCCTCGTCGAGCCCGAGGAGACCCGAACCGGCCGGGATCCACTCCTGGGACTCGGCGGTCTTGGCGATCTGGTTGCCCTCGTTGTACTCGTCGAACATGGAGATGTAGACGCTCGGCACACCGGCCCGGCCCATGTTCCAGAACTGCCGCCACATGAAGTCGCCGTGGGCGCGCTGCCGTTCGGTCACCCCGCCGGGGAGCACGCACGGCTGGTAGTCGATGCCGTGCGCGGCGCACTCGGCCAGGTCCGGCACGGTCGCCACCTCGTGGAAGTGGTCGGCGTCCGCGGCGTTCCCGATCCGGCCGACCAGCCACGGCGAGAGCATGTCGAACGCGTGGTAGACCCCGGAGAACCCGGGCCGGGAGTCCCGGTCGCCCCTGCGCCACCAGGTCGGCACCCCGCCGATCACGTAACACCCCTGCGCCTTGAACCAGTTGACGACGTCGAGGCACGGTTCCGGGGCGAAGGGCCGCTGGCCGTCGTTGAAGCCGAAGCCCCAGATGCAGACCACCGGCCTGCCGTTCTGCCGGGCGTAGGCGGGCGAGGCCGTGTGGGCCCGCATCTTGGCGGTCCAGTCGGCCTTGATGTCGTGCTGCATGCCCGTCCAGTCGGAGACGTCGTACATGATGTAGAACTTCACCCCCTGGGACTCTGCCGCGCCGCGCACCCTGGAGGCCATCACATCGCGGGTCGGGCCCTCGCCGCCGGTGGGGTTGAAGCGCTGGAGCGCGGCGGTGTCGATGCCGTACTCCTTCATCCAGCGGAAGTGGACGTCGACCGTCGACTGGTCGTAGGAGGAGAACAGCGTGGCCGTCTGCCCGTTGCCGAGGTCGCCGAAGGCGGTGCGGTAGGTGGCCGGGTAGTCGCGGACGTCCGGCCAGGCGACGATGGCGTTGTTCCCCGCGGACGGCGACTGACCCCAGTTCCGGGACCAGTGCCACCAGCCGTTGATCGGGGCGCCGTCTCCGGCGCAGGCGAACCATCCCTGGTACCCCACGGTCACCTTGCCGACCACGTCGCCGGGCGGACTCGCGGCGGCGGCGGGGCGGGCGAGCGCGGTCTGCCCCGCCCCCAGGACTCCGACGGCTCCCGCCGCGGTCGCCGCCTGCAGAATCGTGCGCCGTGAAACACCCATCTGGTCTCCTCCGGAGAACGGCCGGGTCGCCGCCCGCCGCCCGGCCGTCGGGGTCCGGCGGGGCGGAACGGTGACGCGTATGCGTATGGTCGGTGACACGGCAATGTAATTGATGGCGCGAGAAACGCAAGAAGTCGCACAGGAGTGGTGATTTTTCGGCCGCCGTAGCGCTCCCGGCGCGCGGCGACCCGCACCGGACGGGGGCGGCCCCGGGCGGATCCGCGGGCACGGACGGCGGCGCGCCGGACCGCGCCCGGGAGCGACCCGGCCGCGCGACCCGGCCGCGCGGCCCGGCCGCGCGGCCCGGCCGCGCCCCGGCGGGACCGGTGATTCGCGCGATGCGCCCGGCGTGTGCGGGCGTCGACACTGCGGTGCCCCTGTCAGCAGACGATCCCCGCACGGAGGTACCGATGCCCGGTCCGCACACGAGGAACAAGGCAAGGACGGCGCGACGTTCGCCGTCGTGGCGGCGCCGCTTGCGGGGCGTGCTGGCGGGCGCGCTCCTGCTGTCGGCGACCGGGCTGGGCGCCGCGCCCGCCGGGGCCGCTCCGGCGGGCGACGACACGACCGTCACCACCCGCTACGGGCAGGTGCGGGGCACGGCGGGCGCGCGGGCCGACGAGTACCTCGGCATCCCCTACGCCGCGCCGCCGGTCGGCGGCCTGCGCTGGAAGCCGCCCGCCGCGCCCGCGCGCTGGACGGGTGTCCGGGACGCCACGGCCCCCGGCAACCCGTGCATGCAGACCGGCTCGTCGACCCCCTGGGGCGATCTGGCCGGCCCCGGCACCCCCGGCGAGGACTGTCTCTACCTCAACGTCCACACGCCCGCCGAACGCTCCCTGCGCGACCGGCCCGTGATGGTCTGGATCCACGGCGGCGGCTTCACCATCGGTTCCGGGACCTTCTACGACGGCGGCGAGCTGGCCGCCCGGGGCGACGTGGTCGTCGTCACCCTCAACTACCGTCTCGGCGCCTTCGGTTACCTCGCCCACCCGGGCCTCGCGGGAGAGTCGGCGGACGGCGTCTCCGGCAACTACGGCCTCCTCGACCAGCAGGCGGCCCTGCGCTGGGTGCGACAGAACATCGGAGCCTTCGGCGGCGACGCCCGCAACGTCACGGTCTTCGGCGAGTCGGCGGGCGGCGGCAGCGTCTGCCAGCACCTCGTCTCCCCCCGCGCGACCGGCCTCTTCGACCGCGCCATCGCCCAGTCGGGCTGCGGCTTCCCGCTGCCCACCCAGGAGTCGCAGCAGCGCAACGGGGTCTCCTGGGCCGGCTCCCTGGGCTGCGCCGACGTCGCCTGCCTGCGCGGCAGGCCCGCCGCCGAACTGCTCGCGGCCTCGACGAGCCCCACCGCCCGCTGGGTTCCGAACGTCGACGGCCGCGTCGTCCCGCTCCAGATCGCCGACGCGCTGGAGAGCGGCAGGTTCCACCGTGTGCCCGTCCTCCAGGGCACCACCGCCGACGAGGGCCGGCTCACCGTGGCGACCACCTACGACCTGGCGGGCCGCCCGCTGACCGCGGCCGGATACCCGGTGGCCGTCCGCGCCCTGTACGGCGACCGTGCCGACGCGGTCCTGGCCCGCTACCCGCTGTCGGCCCACGGCTCCCCCGCCGAGGCCCTCGGCGCGATCCTCACCGACGCGCAGTTCGCCTGCCTCCAGTCCCGCTCGGCACGGCTGATGGCCGGTCATACGCTGTCCTACCAGTACGAGTTCGCCGACCGCGGCGCCATGGACCACCTCGGCCTGCCGGTGAGCTTCCCGCTCGGCGCCCCGCACGGATCCGAGATCCGCTACGTCTTCGGCGGCGTCTCGGGCACCCCCGCCCAGAACGCCCTGGCGGCCAGGATGCTCGGCTACTGGACCGCCTTCGCCCGCACCGGCGTCCCGTACGCGGCCGACGCCCCCCGCTGGAACCGGTATCCGAAGGTGCAGGTGCTCGCGCCCGGGGCGATCACCTCCTCGACGACCTTCCCCCAGGACCACCGGTGCGACCTGTGGCTGCCCGGGGAGACGGCGGCCGCCCGGCGCTGAGCGGTGCCGGACGCACGGCGAGCGGCTCAGGGCCGGCGGGCCGCCCAGACGGTGCGCTCGGTGCGCACGCCGAGGTCGTCGCGGCGCAGGATGCTGTGCTCGCCGTCGAGGTCCAGGAGCGCGTCGAGGGCGGCGAGGTCCTCCGGGGCGAGGGTCTCGCCGACCGCGCCGCGGATGCGCCGCAGGGTGCCGTGGGCGTAGCGGCCGACGGTCCCGCCCCGGTCGCCCGCGATGTCGACGGCGACGGTGCGCTCGTCCTCGACGGCGAAGCCCGCGGCGGTCAGCATCGGCCCCCAGTCGGCGCCGCGGTGCGGGACGTGTTCGGCGTGGAAGCCGTCGGTCGCCCGGTGGACGCGCTCCTCCAGCCCCGGCCGGCCCTCGGGGGCGTCGGCGGGCAGGAACCGGGGGAAGCCGTCCAGCTCGACGACGGCGAACAGTCCGCCCGGCGCGAGGAGCCGGTGGACGCCGCGCAGCGCGCGGTCGGGGCGGGCCATGTGGTGCATGGACGCGGAGGCCCAGACCAGGTCCGGGGTGCCGAGGTCGGGCCAGTCGTCGGCGTCGAGGTCGGCCTGCACGGTGCGCACCCGGTCAGCGACGCCCCGGGCGCACGCCTTCTCGCGCAGGAGCTGGAGATGGCCGGCGGAGGCGTCGACGGCGGTGACGTGCGCCTCGGGGAAGCGTTCGAGGAGCGCGAAGGTGCCCGCGCCGGTGCCGCAGCCCAGGTCCACGATCCGGCGCGGTCCGGCCTTCAGCGGCAGCCGGGCGGTGATGGACGCGAGGTGTCCGGCGAGGACCTCGGCGTCCAGTTCGAGGATCTCCGCCTGTCCGCCGTCACCGTCGCCGTCCTGGTGACGGCCGGCCTGGGGGCCGTGCCCGTGGTGGTGGCCGCTGTCGCGGTGGGACGTGTGGGAGTGCGCTTGGGTCATGACCCCACCGTAGGCCGCTCATGCGCCTGACGCACGACAGCTTGCGCGATACGCAAGAAGGTGGCTCCGGGCGCTGCCCGCCGCGCAAGACCGCACCCGCGAGACCGCGCCCGCGCGCGGTGCCCGACGCCGCCGGGAGCCGCTACCCGGCGGGCGCCCGCGCCCCGTCGTGCCCGTCGCCCTCGCCGGTGTCGCGCTGATGGCCGCGGCGGGCGTCGCGGTCGAAGATGCCCATGATCTCGCAGGGGCCGCCCTCGGCTCCGATCGCGTGCGGCATCATCGTCGGGAACTCGGCCGCCTGGTTGGTCTCGATGCGGAACCGGAGGTGGCCGAGCACGAGGGTCGCGGTGCCGGAGAGCACGACGAGCCACTCACGGCCGGGGTGGGCGCGCATCCGGGCGGGATTGTCGGGCGGCGGTTCGGTCATGCGCTGACGCGTGACGCTCATCCCGGGGTCGCCCTTCACGGGCCAGCGCATCAGTCCGTGGGCTCCGTCGATCACCGGGCTGATGACGACGTCGTCGGAGGCGCTCTCCACGAGCTGGTCCAGGGTGGTGTCCAGGGCGCGGGCGAGGGTGACGAGCTGGTCCAGGGCGAGGCGGCGCTGCCCGTTCTCGATCCGGCTCAGCGAGGACTGGCTGAGGTGGGCGCGGGTGGCGAGCTCCTCCAGGGACCAGCCCTGCGCGACGCGCAGGGCGCGGATCCGTTTGCGGACGAGGCTGTCCAGCGCTCCGTCGTCGTGCGTCATGAGCAGCAGCGTATGCCTTCGGCGCAAGGGACCTCGCACGGTCGGCCGCGGTGACGCCCGGCGCTCCCGGGCCGCACCGCCGGGCGGGCCCCCGACCGCGCCGCGGCGGTCGGGGGTGGGCGCGTCACGGCTCGTCCTGGCTCGCCAGGGCGTGCCGGATCGCGGCGAGGGCGTCCTCCCTGGTGACGTCGAGCTGTCTGACGGCGGCGGCGAAGGCGGCGGCGTGCTCGGTGAGCTTCGCCCTGCCGTCGGAGGCGGTCGGCGGGGCGATGACCTGGGTGCCCGATCCCCGGCGGCTCCGGACGAGGCCGGCGGCCTCCAGCTCCCGGTAGGCCCGCACCACGGTGTTGTTGGCCAGTCCGAGGTCGGAGGCGAGCTGGCGCACGGACGGCAGCCTGGCACCCTGCGCCAGGCGCCCGACCGAGATCAGATCCGCAAGCTGGGCCCGGAGCTGCTCGTACGGGGGTACGGGGGACGCGTGGTTGACGTTGATGCTGATGCTGTCGTCGTTCGTCATCGCCGAGCTCCAAGGTAGGCCTGCGGCAGCATCACAACACACAGGCAGTGCGCGGCCGTCACGGCGGCGGCGAGGGCCACGAAGGAGAGCATCTGCGCCGGCACGTCGGTCGTCATGCCCGCGCAGGGCGGGGTCGGCAGCCCGCGGGCCATCGTCAGGGAGACGACGAGGAGGGGGACGCTGACGGTCATCCCCCACGCGGCGACAGCCGCACGGGCGTTGACACGGCGCTGCTCGTCGCCGCCCGCCCGTGCGACGACACGGCGCACGAGCAGCACGCAGGCGACGGTGCCGAGGACGAGGCCGCCCAGCGCCGGCCAGACGTCTCCGGCGCCCGGCCAGGGCGAGAACGGCCGGGCGCCACCGGGACAGGTGCCGGACAGCGCTCCCGCCGGGCGACCGCCCTCGCCCGTCGCCGCCGTCACGACGGCGATGATCAGCAGCACCGACAGGACGGCGGCCTGCACGACGAGCGACACCGCCAGGGACCGGGGGACGTAGTCGCGGATCCGGCGGGGCGTCAGCCCGGCCATCCGCGTCCAGCCCGGACCCGGCCGTGCGGCGACGTCCGCCGCGAACACACCCGCCATCACGCACAGACCCAGGGCAAGGGCCCCGTGGAGCAGGTCCGCCCGTGACGCGGATCCGAGGGACACCACCACGTTGACGGCCAGGCCGACGGCGGCGCCGGCCAGCCGGGCGGGCGTGTCCCACCTCGGCGTCCTCGTACTCCCGGTTCTCGCCACAGCCATGCCGGCTCCCCTTCTCCCCACAAGGTGTATCAACTACCTGACACGATTACCCAGTTGAACAAGTGTGTCAAGTGACTGACACGGTTTGGCGCGGCCGAGCCCCGGGCACCGCGCCACGGAGGCCCTCGGCGCGCCGGTCCGCCGGTGTGCCCACACGGAGCGGGCGTCATGGGACACGACAGGAACCACCGGCCCCTCTCGCGCCGTCCCTCTCCTACGCCGGGGGCGAGCGGAGTCGGAGGGCGGAGGTGTGCCGATGCGCGCGGGTGTCGTTCTGGACGGCCGGTACGAGCTGCGCGAACGCCTCGGCGAGGGCGGCATGGGCGAGGTGTGGCGGGGGCACGACCGGCGCCTGGACCGTGCCGTCGCGGTCAAGACCGTGCGGGACACGGCCCGCCCCCTGCTGCTCGCCCGGCTGGAGCGCGAGGCACGGGCCGCCGGCCGTCTGACCCACCCTCACATCGTGGCCGTGCACGACAGCAACCGGGTCGTGTTCGAGGGCGTGCCCGCCGTCTACCTGGTGATGGAGCTGCTGCCGGGACTGCCCCTGTCGGCCGAACTCGCCCGCGGTCTGCCGCCCGTGCCGCAGGCCCTCGAATGGGCGGCACAGGTCGCGGACGCGCTGGCGGCCGTGCACACGCCGGAGGTGGGCATCGTCCACCGCGACCTCAAACCGGGCAACATCATGATCACGCACGGTCTGGTCAAGCTCCTCGACTTCGGCATCGCCCTGCTGTCCGGCACGGCGGACACCTCCACGCGACTGACCGAGACCGGCCATGTCGTGGGCACGGTCGCCTACATGGCGCCCGAGCAGTGCCTGGGATCCCGTGCGATCGACGGCCGCACCGATCTGTACGCGCTGGGCTGTCTGCTGGTCACCCTGCTGACCGGCCGGCCGCCGTTCCCGATGGACATCGGCATGATGGGAGTGCTCTACCACCACGTCCACGAAGCGCCGCCGCTGCCCGGCTCCCGGCGGCCCGGCATCCCCGGGCCGGTGGACGCCCTGGTGGAGCGCCTGCTCGCCAAGGACCCGGACGATCGCCCCGCGCACGCCGCCGAAGTGCGGGACATCCTGCGCGCCCTGGCCGCGGACATCCGCACCCCGGCTCCCCCGCCGGCGGCGGCCCCTCCGGCGGGGCAGGTCCGCCCGGCGACGACGACAGCGGCGGGGGCACCACCCGCTCCGGCGACCCCCGCGCCAGCCGTCGCCGCACCCACGGCGACCACGGGACCGCTGCCCGCACCCCGCGACGCGGTCCCGCCGTCGCCCCCGCCGGACCGTGAGCGGGTCCGGCGGCGCCTCGACGCCGTCGAGGCGGTACGCAGCAACCGTGACCGGTCACCGGCCGACCGCGACGCCCAGGCGGCACGCATGCTGCGCGCCCTGCTGCCCGATCTCGCCCTGCTGTACGGCCCGGACGCACGCGAGACGCTCGCCGCCCGGCTCACCCTCGCGGAGAGCGTGGCCACCAACGACCCCGAACAGGCCGTGGCCCTGCTGGAAGACCTGATACCGGACCTGGTCCGCACACGGCGCCGGCGCAGCCGGCTCACCCGGGCCGCCCGGGCGGCACTCGCCCGGGAACGACAGCGCTGCTGGTGAGTCCCGTGCGCACACGGGCACCGGACCGGCCGCCGGGCCGACCCGACGCCCGCCCGCTCCCCGGCCCTTCGCCGCGGCCGGGCCCCGGGGGCCGCCCCGGCGCGCGCGTCCGTGGCCGGCAGACCATCGGCCGCGGACGCGGAAGGGGAATCCGGGCGCCACCGCCCGTGTTGGCGCCAGGGACGCACGCGTGCCCCGCCGACGCCCAGGAGGCCCCCGACATGCCCGTGCCGGAGTTCGACGCCCTCGTGTTCGACGTGCTCGGCACACTCGTCGACGAGCCCGCCGGCATCCGTGCCGGTCTTCGCGCGCTGGATCCCTCGCTCGACGAGCCGCGCGTCGAGGAGTTGCTGTCGCTGTGGTACCGGCACATCGAGCAGGAGCAGCGCCTCATCCTCGACGGCACACGCCCCTACCGCACCAGCGAGGCCGTCGACCTCGAAGCCGCCCGGCTCGTCGCCGCCGCCGTGTCGGTCGACGACCCCGCCGCCGTCGCCGCGCTGGCCCGGTCGGCCCGCAGGCTGCCGCCGTGGCCGGACACCCTGCGAGGACTCTCCCGGCTCGCCGAGCGCCACCCGGTCATCGGACTCTCCAACGCCGGCCGGACGGCGCTGCTGGACATCAACGCCCACGCCGGACTCCGGTGGCACCAGGCTCTGTCCGCCCAGGACGCCCGCACCTACAAGCCCGACCCGGCGGTCTACCGACTGGCCGTCACCGCCTCCGGCCGGCCGCCCGAGCGGCTCCTGATGGTGGCCGCCCACGCCTGGGATCTGCGCGGAGCCCAGGCCCTCGGACTCCGCACGGCCTACGTCCACCGCCCCGTGGGCGATCCGCCCACCGGCGCCGACACCTTCGACGTGTACGCCGACAGCCTGACCGGCCTCGCCGACCTGCTCGAACGGGCCCGACCGGTTTGAGCGGGCGCCGGGGCGGGGAGCTCCGGGCCGGCGCGGCCCGCCTGACCGAGCTCGGTCGGCCGAAACGAGCCCGACCGGCTTGAGCGGGCGCCGGGGCAGGGAGATCCGGGCCGGCCGGCGCGGTCCGCCCCGGCACGCGGAGCAGGGCGTGACGGTGCGGGCCGGGGCAGGCGAACGGCCGGACGACCGCTACTCGTTGATGGTCTCCAGGTATTCGTCCGCGCCCTCCTGGTCGATACTCCCCTGCGCCAGCAGGTGGGCGACCACATCCCTCGCGATCGCCTTTCCGTGCCCGCACGCGTCCATGACCACCGCATCCAGCAGCCCCCCGATGCCCAGGGCCACCGCGAGGTCGGCCATCCTCCGCCAGGCCGGCCGAGACCCGTGCTCCTGCGCCTCCTCGGCCTCGATCAGGGCGTCGGTGGTCGGGTACGCCGGAGCTGTCCCCACGGCGATCGCCGCCGCGTGCTTCAGCGCCGCGGGAACCACGTGCAGGATCAACTCGTGCAGGAGGCCGTCGTACAGGCCGTCGCCGCCGCCTCCGATCTGCAGGGTGACGGTGATCTGGGTGTCGGGCTGCACCCAGTCGATGCGGGTGTTCTGGAGGCGGGTCCGGGATCGGACCGTGTCGACCAGGACCATGAGCCGGATGACCGGATCGTCCAGGACCGCTTGGACGGTGGCGTCATGAACGGCGACGGCCTCGATGAACTGTTTCGCACGGCCCTTCAGTCGGTCAGGTGCGTTGTCCCTCATGATCAGCACGGTTTCCCCCCGGTCTGCCGAGCGGGCCACGGCCGGCCCGCGATGTCCACGACGTTAAGGGAGCAACCGGCCGACTGGGGCCCACTTGAGGCAATTACGTGTCATCCACATAAGTGGAATGGTTTTCGCCGCTCAGGGGGTGTATGCGGGCCTGGAACCCGCGGGCCGAACCTGGCATGCTCTCGCCCGATGCAACGCGCGTAGAGCCACCCGGGACTCCAGGAGGACGCCACATGTGCGAGCAGTGCGGACCGGTCGACGGTGCGGCGGACGCCGCCGAAGAGGAAGCGATCGGCGGGGAGCCGGGGCGCCGGGTGACGTCACGCAGACGGCTGCTGCTCGGCGCGGGCGCGGGGCTCGCCGTGGCCGTGGGCGGGGTGCCGGCCTTCACGCGGGCGGCCTCGGCGGCCACGCTCAAGGACGGGCGGTGGTGCAACCCCGCGCGCGGCCGCTTCCCCTCGGGCGGACACTACGGGGCGCCGCGCGGCTCCTACCCGCATGCGGGACAGGACGTCAGCAACTCCACCGGCACGGCCGTCTACGCCGCGGCCGCGGGCACCGTGGTGCGGCGCGGGACCGCCGTCCTGTCCGGGCGCACCGGGTACGGGCTGGTCCTCTCGCACGGTGGCGGGCTGTACACCTACTACGGGCACCTCAGTGTGTTCCGGGTCGCCCTGAACGCCGCCGTCACCGCCGGGCAGCGCATCGCCGACATGGGGGCCACGGGGAACGTCACCGGCCCGCACCTCCACTTCGAGGTCCACTCCGGCGGTCTGGGGCCGACGGTCGACCCGGTCGCCCACCTCGCCGCCCGGGGTGTGGATCTGGGCGGCGGCTGGCCGGCGATCGCCCCGGGAGCCTCCGGCGCCACCGTCCGGGCCGTCCAGCATCTGATGACCCAGCGCGGCACCGCCCTGGTGGCCGACGGCGTCTACGGACCGGTGTCCGTGGACGCGGTGAAGCGGTTCCAGTCCTCCCGGGGACTGGTGGCGGACGGGGTGGTCGGCCCGAAGACCTGGCCGGGCCTGGTCCCGTCGCTGCGCGAGGGGCACCCGGGCTCGCATGTGCGCGGTCTGCAGACGCTGTTGAACAAGCACAGCGCCGGCATCGCCGTCGACGGGTCGTTCGGCGCGGTGACCGACTCCGCCACCCGCGCCTACCAGCGGGCGAACCGTCTCGTCGCCGACGGGCTCGCCGGTCCCGTGACGTGGGAGGCCCTCGCCGGGTGACCCCGGCGCGCCGCGGCCCGGCCCGTCGCGGGCCGGGTCACCAGCGGGGCGACTTCCTCTCGTACGCGGGGTCGATGCGGCGCATGTATCCGGTGTCGTCCCGGTTGCGCAGGCCGCACGTCAGATACTGCTCGTGGAGGCGGGCGAGTGCGTCCCGGTCCAGTTCCACGCCCAGCCCCGGGCCGGCGGGCACGGCGACCGAGCCGTCGCGGAAGCCGAGCACGCCCGGCACGACGACGTCCTCCGCGGGGTCCTTCCAGGGCCAGTGGGTGTCGCAGGCGTAGGTCAGGTTCTCGGTGGCGGCGCCCAGGTGGGTCATCGCCGCCAGGCTGATGCCGAGGTGGCTGTTGGAGTGCATCGACAGCCCCATGCCGAAGGTGTCGCAGATCCCCGACAGCAGCTTCGAGCGGTGCAGGCCGCCCCAGTAGTGGTGGTCGGAGAGGACGACCCCGACCGCGTCGCGGCGCACGGCGGAGGGCAGTTCGTCGAAGGCGACCACGCACATGTTGGTCGCCAGCGGCATGGCGGCCTCCCTGGCCACGCGGGCCATGCCCTCCTGACCGGGCGTGGGGTCCTCCAGATACTCCAGGACGCCGTCGAGCTCGCGGGCCACCCGCAGCGAGGTCTCCACCGTCCAGGCCGCGTTGGGGTCGAGGCGCAGCGGGACGCCCGGGAACGCGTCGCGCAGCGCGAGGACGGCGTCCACCTCCTGGCGCGGCGGCATCACGCCGCCCTTGAGCTTGACGGCGGTGAAGCCGTACGTGTCCACCATGCGCCGCGCCTGCGCCACGACCGCGTCGGGGTCGAGCGCGGGGCCCCAGTCGTCGGGTGCCTGGCCGGGGTGCCCGGCCCACTTGTAGAAGAGGTAGGCGCTGAAGGGGACCCGGTCGCGGACGGCGCCGCCGAGGAGGTCGCACACCGGCCGGCCGGCCGCGCGGCCCTGGATGTCGAGGCAGGCCGCCTCGAAGGGGGAGAAGACCCGGTCGAGCGTGCCGCTGGTGGTGATCATCCCCGTCAGTCCGTGGCCGTCGCTGCCGCTCTCCCCGCCGAGCACCCTGCCGACCCGCTGCCGCATCGGTCCGAGCGCGTGGACGTCCATGCCGGTGACGGCGTCGGCGGCGGTACGCAGCCTCCGCAGATGACCCTCGTCGGCGTAGGTCTCGCCGAGCCCCGTCAGACCCTGATCCGTCGTCACCTCGACGACGGCGCGCAGCGCGTAGGGCTCGTGGACGCCGACCGCGTTCAGCAGGGCGGGATCCTTGAAGGCGACCGGGGTGATGTCGATACGGGTGATCCTCGGGCTGTCGCTCATCGGCGTGCTGCCTCCGTGGGAGCCGGGCGGGTCGGGGCGGTGGTGCCCCGCGGGCGCGGACGGCCGTTCATCGGGATTCATGTATGAGAACGACTGTCAGGAATGAGAACCCCAGGCAACCTAAGGCGCATCCACGGGGAGGTCAAGAAGCGGCGCCCCGGGCGGCCCGCGCCGGCTTCCGCGCGCACCCCCGGCGGATCACACGGCCCCGGCCGGCCGCAGGGCCCCGCCCACCGGGCAGGAGGCCCCGCCCCTAGGATCGAGGGGCCCGGAGCGGGCCGAGAACATGGGGGCGCAATGGCCGGTCGGGTCGCCGCGGTGAGCCGGAACGAGACGTACTCCTTCAGCAAGCCCAATCACGGGTCGATCACCCTGCTCGCGGGACTCGGGGTGGAGGGCGACGTGCACGCGGGTGAGACCATCCGCCACCAGTTCCGGATGACCTACGAACCGGACCTGCCCAACCTGCGCCAGGTGCACCTGATGCACGAGGAACTCTTCGACCGGCTCGCCCTCAAGGGCTTCCAGGTCTCCGCGGGGCAGCTCGGCGAGAACGTCACCACCCGCGGGGTGGACCTGCTGGGCCTCCCCACCGGCGCGCTGCTGCGCCTCGGCGACGAGGCGGTGCTGGAGGTGACGGGCCTGCGCAACCCGTGCGCGAAGATCAACGACTTCCGCGCGGGACTGCTCGCCGAGGTGTTCACCATCGACCCGGTGTCGGGCGATTTCACGTTCACCTCCGGCGTCATGGCCGTGGTGCGCCGGGGCGGGACGGTCCGCCCCGGCGACGCGGTCGAGGTCGAACTCCCGCCCCCGCCGCACCGTCCGCTGGAGCGCGTCTAGGGCCGGCCCGCGCGGCCCGCACACCCGGGTGGCACGCGCGCCCGGGCGACACACGGCCCGCCGACATCCTCAGAGCCGTTCGGCCGCCCCGCCCTCGGGGCTCGCGCCGGCGAGGATGGCGCGGAGGGCCGCGATGTGCCCGTCGAAGGCTTCCCGGCCGGTGGCGGTGAGACGCGCGTAGCGCCTGCGGCGGCCGCCGCTGAGACGGCGTTCGGTGGTGACGTAGCCCGCTTCCTCGAGGGTCGTGAGCTGTTTGGACAGGGCCGAGTCGGAGAGCTGGAGCCGGTCCCTGAGAAAGGCGAACTCCGCCCAGTCGGCGGCCGCCAGGGTGGCCACCAGCGACAACCGGGTGCTGGGATGGATGAGTTCGTCGAAGCGTGCCGTCGTCATGCCCGCGCCCACCGGCGGAGCACGGTGAGGATCTCCGGCCCGCCGAACCCGATGACGGCCGCGACCGGCAGCGCCGCCCAGAGCGCGGCGTGCGCGGCGCCGTCGGCGTCGAGCGCGAGGGCCGCGACGACGGTGACCGCCACCAGGCCGAGCAGCATGCCGATGACGACGAGGGGGACGCGGCCCCCGGCGACCGCCCTGCTGATCTGCACCCGGTCCGTGCGCCGGCGTCCGCCGAGCAGGCGGGACGCGAGCGCCGCGTGTCCCGCGCCGAAGCAGACGGTGGCGATCCCGGCCGGCCAGGGGGAGGCCAGGGTGCCGAGCGCGCCCAGCAGGAGCCAGCCGCCCGCCATGGCCCACCAGTAGCCGCGCGGCAGCCCCACCTCCCCGGCGACCTGGCGCCGGGCCCGGTCGACCGCGTCGAGAGCGTTGCCCGCCTGCTCAGGAGTGATGTCGTTCATGCCGCATCCTCACTTTCCTGTTGGGAAAGTCAGCGTCCCACTTTCCCAACAGGAAAGTCAAGGGTCCCCGGGTCCCGCCGGCGGTGCGGAAGTCGGCCAAGTACGGCCGGAAACGGCTGCGTTGAGTACGGAGGTGGGCACCCGGTTGAGTACGTGTACTCAGGTTCCGGATGATCACCGCGGGCGAGAGTGGACGCAGACCACACAGCCGACAGGAGACGACCGTGACCACCCCCCTGCCCCGCAGCCCCCGCCCCGCCGCCCGGCCCTCCCGGACCGGACGGATCCGGACCGCGGCGGCCGCCGCGCTCGTCGGGGCCGCCGCGCTCGCGACCCTCACCGGCTGCTCCGGGCTCTCGTTCCAGGACGACATCTGCAGCGGCGGCGAGTACCCGGTGATGTCGATCGGCTCCACCGGATCGGCCTGCGTCAAGGACGGCGAGAAGGTCCCCGAGGGGTACACGCGCTACCCCGAGGGCAAGGTGCCGCAGAAGGTCGACGACGAGTGGGACGTCTACTGGCGCACGCACAGCCTGGACGAGGACGGCAAGGTGATCGACGTACCCGAAGCCGGCTGACCACCCGCCGGGGGCCGCGGGGGCGCCACTCCCCCGCGGTCCCCGCCGGCCGGCGCCGGGCGCCGCACCCGGCCAGGTAATCAACTTTGACTAATCGAGCGGGCCGCGCTACCGTCCCGGTGTAGTCAAGTTTGATTACCTGTTTGGGAGGGCAACGCTGTGACTGACCGCGATCCGGCGATCGTCGTCGAGGGACTGCGCAAGCGGTACGGGGACAAACACGCGCTCGACGGCCTCGATCTCACCGTCGGCGCCGGCACCGTCCAGGGGATCCTCGGACCGAACGGCGCCGGCAAGACCACCGCCGTCCGCATCATGTCCACACTGCTGCGCCCGGACGAGGGCCGGGTCGAGGTGGCGCGGATCGACGCGCTGACCCGCCCGGAGGAGGTGCGCGCACGGATCGGGCTGCTCGGCCAGAGCGCGGCCGTCGACGAGGAGCTCAGCGGCCGCCAGAACCTGGAGATGTTCGGCCGCCTCCATCACCTCGGCGCCCGCCGGGCGGGCACCCGTGCCGATGAACTCCTCGGCAGGTTCGGCCTCGCCGACACCGGGACGAAGGCCGTCCGGCAGTACAGCGGCGGAATGCGCCGGAGGCTCGACCTGGCGGCCTCGCTGATCTCCGAACCGGAGGTGCTCTTCCTGGACGAGCCGACCACCGGACTCGACCCCCGCGGCCGTACGGAGGTGTGGAACGCGGTGCGCTCCCTCGTCGGCGGCGGCACGACCGTGCTGCTCACCACCCAGTACCTGGAGGAGGCCGATCAACTGGCCGACCGGATCGCGGTGGTCGACCGCGGGAGAGTCATCGCCCAGGGCACGGCGGACGAGTTGAAGACCCGGACGGGCGGCGACCGTATCGACGTGACCCTGCGCGATCCCCGTCAGCTGGCCCGGGCGGCGGCGCTGCTGCCCGGCGAGGCGGCCGTCGACGAGAACCGCCGGCTGGTCAGCGCCGCGGTCACCGACCGGATGACGGCCCTGACGGCGACGGTGCGGGCCCTGGAGGCGGCCGGTGTCGAGGCGGAGGACATCGCGGTGCGGCGGCCGACGCTCGACGAGGTCTTCCTGCATCTGACGAAGGAGGGATCGGCATGAGCACGGCACCGACCGCACAGGCGCCCCACCGCACGGCGGGAGCCCGCGGCCCGCGCACCGCCCGGCCGCGGCTGGGCTGGGCGGCGGCCGACTCCTGGACCATGACCAGGCGCGAACTCGCCCACTGGGCACGGCAGCCCTTGCAGGTGGTGGTCGGGCTGGTGTTCCCGGTGATGATGCTGCTGATGTTCAGCTACCTGATCGGCGGGGGCCGGGGCGTCGAGGGGGACTTCACGGAGTACCTGGTGCCCGGCATGCTCACCATGACCATGGCCTTCGGTCTGGAGGCCACGATGCTCTCCGTCACCCAGGATCTGGGCAAGGGGGTCGTCGACCGCTTCCGCACCATGCCGATGACGTCCGGCGCGATCCTGGTCGGACGGAGCGTCGCGGACATGCTGCAGTCGGCGGTCGGGCTGACGGTGATGATCGCCGTCGGGTACGCGATGGGCTGGCGCTGGCACGAGGGGTTCGTCCCGTTCCTGGGCGCGGTGGGGCTGTTGCTGCTGCTGCGGTTCGCGATGCTGTGGATCGGCATCCATCTGGCGATGGTCGCGGGCAGGCCGGAGCTGGTGCAGGCGGTGCAGATCCTGGTGTGGCCCGTCAGCTTCCTCTCCAACGCGATCGCCTCCCCGGAGTCGATGCCTGCCTGGCTGGGCGCGGTCGTCGAGTGGAACCCCATGTCGGCGACGGCCACGGCGGTGCGCGGCCTGTTCGGCAACCCGGGTGCGGTGGGCGACTCCTGGGCGGCCACGCACGCGGAACTGCTGGCGGTGGCGTGGCCGCTGGCGCTGGTGGCGGTGTTCTTCCCGCTGGCGGTCGGGCGGTTCAGGAACCTGAGCCGCTAGCCGGCGGCACCGACGGCCGGGATGCGACGGTGCGTCGGGCGGGGCGACCGGGCGCTCAGGGCAGGCCGGCGAGCCAGTCGGTCAGCAGGCGGTTGACCTCGGCGGGGCGTTCCTGCTGGATCCAGTGGCCGCAGCCGTCGAGGACGTGGGAGGACATCAGGCCCGGCAGGGTGACCGGGTACGCCTCGATCGCGTCGGCGAGCCAGGTGGTGGAGGCGTCCAGGCCGCCGCCGGCGAACAGGGACGGCTGGGTGAGGGGGGCGCCTTCGTGGGCGGCGAGGTCCTCCCAGTCGCGGTCCATGTTCCGGTAGCGGTTGAGTGCTCCGGTGAGGCCGGTGCGCTCGAACTCCCCCGCGTAGACGTCGAGATCGCGTTCGCCGAGCCAGGCGGGCGGCGGTCCGAGGGGGAAGCGTTCCCGCAGCGTCCCGGTGGGCCCGGAGACGAAGTGCGGGTCGGGGGCGCCGGGTGCGGGCATCGTGCCGGCGGAGAGGGCGGCGTAGAAGCCCGCGAGCCAGCCGCGTACATCGGGTTCGATCTCGGCCTCGGCCCGGCCGGGCCGCTGGAAGTAGGAGACGTAGAACTCCTCGTCGCCGCCCATCCGGGCGAAGACGTCGCTGGGGCGCGGCCCGCCGGGCGGGGTGTAGGGGACGCTGAGCAGCCCGACGGCACGGAAGACGTCCGGCCTGAGCAGGGCGGAGGCCGCGGCGATGTTGGCGCCCCAGTCGTGGCCGATGATCACGGCGGTGTCCTCGCCCAGCGCGTGGACCACCGCCGCGTTGTCCGCCACGAGTTCGGTCATCCGGTACGCGTCCACGGCGGCCGGCGCGGAGGAGCGGCCGTAGCCGCGGACGTCGACGGCGACCGCGCGGTGTCCCGCCGCCGCGAGGGCGGGGAGCTGGTGGCGCCAGGAGTACCAGCACTCGGGGAAGCCGTGGACGAGCAGGACCAGCGGCCCGGTTCCCTGCTCCACCAGGTGGATGCGGCCTCCCGGCGCGGGGACCAGCCGGTGGGTCGTCTCCGGTGCGTGCTGCGGCATACGTGCTCCTCCTGCGTCGTCGGCCGGTGCGGCCCTCGGGCCGGCGTCGGTCCGGGCCGGTCTCCCGGGCCCCGTTCCGATCATGCGCAATGCCGCCGCGCCGGGCCGTGTTCCTTGCCGTTCCGGCAAAATCCCGGGCCCGGCGGGTCCGCGTCGCGGAATCGGGGCCCGGTTTCGGGAACGCTCCGGCGCGGCGGGGCCGCGGGCCGTCGGGCGGTGTCCGAGATGGCGTCGGAGCGCGGCCGGAAGGTGACTTTCTGCACCCGCTCGCAGTCGGATAGTAATGGCGCGGTGCCTGGCATGGTCCGCCGACGGTCGGCGGCGGTCCAGGACGCCGAGAGGGGAATGACCCGTGACCCGCACCCGCTCCAGAGTCCTGACCGCGATGGCGGCCGCCGCCCTCGCGTTCACCGCGAGCCCGGCCACCGCCGCGCCCGGTGACACGCTCAACATGTGTGCCAGCGCGCTGACGCCGAGCGGGTGGGTCGACGTCCAGTGGTGGAACAGCAGCGGCTGCGGGTCGGGCTTCACGCCCAACTCCAAGCAGATCAAGGACCTTCAGGGCTACCCGGTCGGCACCCAGGTCAACGCCTGCGCCTCCACCTGGCCGCCAGCGGGCTGGACCATCGTCAGCACCTACTACACGAGCTCCTGCCGCTACTCGGCCGTGCCGAGCCTGGACCCCAACAGCTGGACGCTGAAGCGCACTTCCTGACGCCTGCCGGGGGCGCCGGCCACGGGCGGCACGGTCGGCCCGGCCGGTGTCCCCGCGGCGGGGGCGACGTCAGTGGCCGCGGCGGATCCGGGCGGCCTTGCGGGCCTCGGCCGTCCGGCGGGCCTCCGCCGTTCTGCGGGACTCCTTCTTCGGCGCGTTGCCCAGGCCCTTGAACGGGGTGTTGCCCTTGGCGGCCCGGTCGGCGACGGGAGGCCGCCGGGCGCCGGTGATGGCGGTCAGCCGCGCCTCGCCGGAGCGCACCTGGGTGACGGTGGGCCGGACGCCCGCGTCGTGCATCATCCGGTTCACGTCGCGCCGCTGGTTCGGTGTGACGAGGGTGACGACGCTGCCGGACTCCCCCGCGCGGGCCGTGCGGCCGCCGCGGTGGAGGTAGTCCTTGGCGTCGGCGGGCGGGTCGACGTTGACGACGAGGTCCAGCGCCTCGACGTGGATGCCGCGGGCGGCGACGTTGGTGGCCACCAGCACGGTGATCTCGCCGTTCTTGAACTGCGCCAGCGTGTGGGTGCGCTGCGGCTGCGACTTCCCGCTGTGCAGGGCGGCGGCCCGGATGCCGCCGGCCCGCAGATGGCGCGTGAACTGGTCGACGCCGGCCTTGGTGTCCAGGAACATGAGCACGCGGCCGTCGCGGGCGGCGATCTCGGTGGCCGTGGCGTACTTGTCCGCGGGGTGCACGTTCAGCACATGGTGCTCCATCGTGGTCACCGAGCCCGCCGCCCGGTCGACGGTGGCGAGGACCGGGTCGCGCAGATAGCGGCCGACGAGGTGGTCGACGTTGCGGTCGAGCGTCGCCGAGAAGAGCATCCGCTGCCCGTCGGGCCGCACCTGGTCGAGGAGCTCGGTGACCTGGGGCAGGAATCCCAGGTCGCACATCTGGTCGGCCTCGTCCAGCACGGTGATCCCCACCCGGTCCAGGTGGCAGTCCCGGCGTCCCACCAGGTCGGCCAGCCGCCCGGGGGTCGCGATGACGACCTCGGCGCCGTCCCGCAGGGCGCCGGCCTGCCGGCCGATGGACAGGCCGCCGACCACCGTCGCCGTCCGCAGGCCGAGGGCCTGGGCGTACGGCGTGAGGACGTCGCTCACCTGCTGGGCGAGCTCGCGGGTGGGCACCAGGACGAGTGCGAGCGGGCGCTTGGCGTCGGCGCGGCGGCCGGCCGTGCGGACGAGCAGGGCGAGCCCGAAGGCGAGGGTCTTGCCGGAGCCCGTCCTCGCGCGGCCCACGACGTCCTGCCCCGCGAGGGCGCCGGGCAGGGTGGCCGCCTGCACGGGAAACGGTTCGCGTACGCCGGCGGCGTCCAGCACCCGCATCACCTCGGCGGGCAGCCCGAAGGCGGCGAACGTCGTGGCGGGGGACGGCTCGGTGCCGGGTGTCCGTGCCGTGTCCGCGCCCGGTGCCGTGGCGGCTCCGGGGCGGGTGGTCTCGGGGCGGCTGGTCTCGGCGTTCCGGTCTGCCGGCGGCTTCGCGTTCATGGGGGCCCTTCCGTGGTCCGACGCCCGCAAGGAACAGGGGCCCGTGCCGTGTGGCGCGGACCCCGGAACGTCGAAGCGCGGCCTCCATTTTACCAGCGGGTCAGGGGCCCTCTTCCCGCTCCCGCCGCGGTCCGCGGCGGGACGGAGCGATACTGATCGTGACAGCCGCCCCGCCGCCCGGCGGCCCGGAAGCGGGCCGGGCGGGTGGAGGGGCACCGTGCCGACGTCTTCGAGGGGAGCCGTTCATGACCGCGGCGAACACGACCACGGCGAAAGACCTGTTCATCATCGCCATGGACACGGGGCCCGACCATGCGGTGGGGCAGGGCGACCTGTCGCTGGCGCTCGCGGGGGCCGAGCTGATCGATCTGCTCGGCTCGGGATCCGTCACGGTCGACGGCGACCGCGTCGTGCCCGGCCAGGCGCCCGCGCCGGACGACCGGCTGCTCCGTGAGGCGGCGGCACTCCTCACCCGGCAGCCGCCGTACGAACCGGTCGAGGACTGGCTGTGGCGCCGGGGGCGTGAGCTCGCCGCCGCCTACCGGGACGCGCTGGAGGCGGAGGGCGGGCTGACGCGCGCGGGCGGCGACCGGTCGCTGTTCGGCACCCGGCGCGTGGAGCCGGCCGACACCCCCGCCCGCCGCCGCGCGACGGAACGCCGCGCGGAGGGCGAGCCCGTCCTCACCGCCCTCGGCGCGGCCGTGGGCATCGACGACGGGGAGTCCGCCGGTGCGGACGCCGACGAAGCAGGCGGCGGGGAAGCAGGCCTGCTGCCGCCGGCTCTCGGCGACGAGTCGGTGACGGCCGTGGTCGCCGCCGTCCATGACGCGGTCATGGAACTGGAGGCGGTCCGCCAGCGGCGGACCATCGAGAACGCGGCCTTCGCCAACGTCTGGCGCGGCCCTTGAGCCGCGCCGCGCGGGGCCGGTGAGCCCCTGAGCCGCGCCGCGCGGGGCCGGTGAGCCCCTGAGCCGCGCCGCGCGGGGCCGGTGAGCCCCTGAGCCGCGCCGCGCCGCGTGCGGCGGGTGAGCCTGGCCGGCCGAGCAGGGCCGGGCCCTCGCGAATCGATCCCGGCCCAGCAACGCCCCGCGCGGTACGCAAACCGGGTCCGACCGGGCAGCCCCGGGCGCGGCCCCTGAGCCGGCGCGGCCCAACAGGGCCGGGCCCTCGCGAACCGGCCCCGGACGGGCAACGCCCCGCGCGGTACGCGAACCCGGTCCGGCCGAGCAGCCCCGGGGCCGCGCCCCCGCGCGCTCCGCGCACCGGCTTCGTCGCGGGGGTGCCGGGTGCGTGGCGTGTGGTCGGGGGGCGCGAGCTACGCCGCCCTGACCTCGTCGTGGCGGGGGCCGCCGAGGACGACCTTCAGGGCGCCTGTGTCCGCGGCGCGGGAGAAGACGTCGTACGCCTCGCTCATCTGCCCCAGTTCGAAGCGGTGGGTGACCAGTTCGCGCCCGGCGGGAAGCCGCCCGGCGGCGGTCATCCGCAGCAGCAGGGGCGTGGAGTGGGTGTCGACGAGGCCGGTGGTGATCGTCACGTCCTTGATCCACAGGTCTTCGAGGTGGAGGGCGGCGGGCTTGCCGTGGACGCCGACGTTGGCGACGTGGCCGCCGGGCCGGACCATCCGGGTGCACAGTTCGAACGCCTCCGGCACGCCGACCGCCTCGACCACGGCATCGGCCCCGAGGCCGTCCGTGAGGTCCCGGACGAGGGCCTCGGGGTCCTCGGCGGCGTTCACCGTGGCGTCCGCGCCCATCCGCCGCGCCGCTTCGAGGCGGGACTCGGCGAGGTCGACGGCGATGATCCGGCCGGGTGTGAAGAGCTGCGCCGTCGCGACGGTCGCCAGTCCGATCGGGCCCGCGCCCACCACGACGACGGTGTCACCGGGCCGCACCCGTCCGTTGAGGACGCCGACCTCGTAGGCGGTCGGGAAGATGTCCGCCAGCAGCACCGCGTCCTCACCGGGCACGGCGGCGGGCAGCGGGTGGACCGAGAGGTCCGCGAACGGGACGCGGACGTACTCGGCCTGGGTCCCGTCGATGAGATGCCCGAGCACCCAGCCGCCGCCTCCGCGGCACTGCCCGTAGCGGTTCTCCCGGCAGAACCCGCAGCGGCCGCACGCGGAGATGCACGAGACGAGTACGCGGTCCCCGGGGCGTACGCCGCGGACCTCGCCGCCGGTCTCGACGACCTCGCCGACCGCCTCGTGTCCGAGGACCGTCCCGGGTGCCACCTCGGGTACGTCGCCCTTGACGATGTGCAGATCGGTGCCGCAGATGGTGACGGCGTCGACCCGCACCACCGCGTCGGCCGCGTCCTTGACGGCGGGGTCCGGGACGTCCTGCCAGGACGTCTGTCCGGGACCGTGGAACACCAGTGCCTTCATGACCTCGTCCTTCCTGCTCGCGCTCTGCTGCCAGCCTTGCCCCGGCGGGCGGGCGGGCGCATGGGCCGTTCGGGCCCGAAAGGTCCCGGACGTACCCCCGTGCGCCCCGGCCGGACGGGGCCCGCCGGTGCGGGGCGCGTCCGGGGCGGCACGGTGGGGTGGCGGCGGTCCCCGCCGACGGCGATCTACGGTGGACCACGGG
Organism: Streptomyces zhihengii; assembly: GCF_016919245.1. Lineage (NCBI taxonomy): Bacteria > Bacillati > Actinomycetota > Actinomycetes > Kitasatosporales > Streptomycetaceae > Streptomyces > Streptomyces zhihengii. The sequence continues at coordinate 200,452 of NZ_JAFEJA010000001.1, forward strand.
TGCCGCTGGGAGCCGGAGGTCAGATGAACGACAGAGCGCCGCGAGCAGTCGACCAGCTCTCGCAGCTCCGGCTCGACGAGCTGCTGGGCGAACTGCAGGTGCGCCTCGACGCGGTCCGCGGCACCCGGGACCGGGTGCACGGTCTGCTGGAGGCGGTGATCTCCGTCGGCACCGAGCTCGACCTGTCGTCCGCGCTGCGCCGGATCGTCGAGGCCGCCACCGTGCTGGTGGACGCGCGGTACGGCGCGCTCGGTGTGATCGGCGAGGACGGGCTGCTCTCCGAGTTCGTCCCGGTCGGCGTGAGCGACGAGCAGTGGGCGGCCATCGGGGATCTGCCGAGCGGGCACGGACTGCTGGGCGAGCTGATCCGCCATCCCGAGCCGCTGCGGCTCGCGGAGCTGTCCGAGCACCGCTCGTCCTACGGTTTTCCGCCGCATCACCCGCCCATGCACTCCTTCCTGGGGGTGCCGATCCGGGTGCGCGACAAGGTCTTCGGCAACCTGTACCTCACGGAGAAGCGCAGTGCCGAGGAGTTCGACGCGGACGACGAGGTGGTGCTCTCGACGCTGGCGGTGGCCGCGGGCGTGGCGATCGACAACGCCCGGCTCTACGAGGAGGCCCGCCGGCGCGAGAGCTGGCTCGCGGCGAGCGCCGAGGTGACGGGCAGGCTGCTGTCCGGGCGTCCGCGCGGCGAGGTGCTGGATCTGATCCTGACGCGGGCCCGGGGCAATGTGGCGGCCGACGCGGGCTTCGTCGCGGTGCCCGTCGAGGGCACCCGGCGGCTGCGGGTGGTGCTGGCCGTGGGTCTGAACGCGGAACGGCGGCACGGCATGCTGCTGCCCGACGCGGACGGCTTCGTCGGGGCCGCGTACTCGGCCGCCGAACCGGTGACCGGCACGGACATCGCCCGGGACGCCCGTGCCCGGGACGACGCGGAGTGCTGGACGGGCCTCGGTCCGGCGGTGGCGGTGCGGCTCGGCTCGGGCGGTGTGGTGCGCGGGGTCCTGGTGCTCGCCAGGAAGAGCGGCGGCGCCGCCTTCACCGGCGAGGAGACCGGGCCGCTGATGGACTTCGCGGGGCAGGCGGCGCTCGCGATGGAGCTCGCGGAGCGGCGCAGCGACGCGGAGCAGATCGCCATCCTGGAGGAACGCGACCGGATCGCGCGCGACCTGCACGACCTGGCCATCCAGCGGCTGTTCGCCACCGGTATGACCTTGCAGAGCGCGCAGCGCTTCGTGGAGCACCCGCAGGCGAGCGAGCGGTTGCAGCGTGCCGTCGACGACCTGGACGCGACGATCAGGATCATCCGCTCCACCATCTTCGGCCTGCGCACCCACGACTCGGAGCCCGGCGGCACGCAGTCGCTGCGCAGCCGTATCGCCCAGGCCGTCGAGGGCGCGGGCGCCGCGCTGGGCTTCCCGCCCGCGCTGCGGGTGGAGGGGCTGCTCGACTCCCGGGTCCCCGGGCCGGTGGGCGACCATCTGGTGGCCGTGCTCGTGGAGGCGCTCTCCAACGCCGCCCGGCACGCGCGGGCGCGCTCGGTGGACGTGCACCTCACCGTGACGTCCGAACGGCTCACCCTGACGGTGGCCGACGACGGCGTCGGCATCGGCCCCGACCCGGCCAGGAGCGGGCTGAGGAACATCGAGGAGCGCGCCCGGGTGGTCGGCGGCACCGCCGAGGTGGGCCCGCGCGCCCGGGGCGGCACCCGGCTGACCTGGACGGTGCCGCTGGGCGGCGGGACGGACGGTTCCTGACCGACCGGGCCGCCGGGGGCGTCGGGTGCGGGATCCGGGAATCCGGGAATCCGGGGATCCGGGGCGGGAGGGTCCCCCGGGCAACGGGCGGGCCCGATCGGCCCTGTGGCCGCGCCGCCGCGCGTGTGAGGGTGGGAATCGGCCCCGTACCGGCTCCGGAGGGATCAGCCATGAACCGCCGCTCACCGCACCACGTCGGCGACGTGATGACCTCGACCGTCGTCGCGGTAGGACCGGAGGCCCGTTTCAAGGAGATCGCCGCCGCCATGACGCAGTGGCGGGTCACCGCCGTGCCCGTCCTGGAGGAGGAGGGACGGGTCGTCGGGGTGGTCTCCGAGGCGGATCTGCTGCACAAGGAGGAGCTGCGCGACAGCGAGGCGACCCTCGTCGGGCAGCGGGAGCACCTGACCGACTACGCCAAGGCGGGCGGCGTCACGGCGCGGGACCTGATGACGGCCCCCGCGGTCACCGTGCGGTCCGACGCCTCGCTCCCCCAGGCCGCACGCCTGATGGCGGAGCACGCGGTCAAACGTCTGCCGGTGGTGGACGCGCACGGTGTCCTGAAGGGCATCGTCAGCCGCTCGGACCTGCTCAAGATCTTTCTGCGCACCGACGAGGACCTGGCGGCCGAGGTGCGGCGCGAGGTGGTAGACCGCTTCCTGCCCGTCTCCCGCCCCGGCATCGGGGTCACCGTCGACAAGGGGCGTGTCACGCTCACCGGGCCGGTCGGCGACCCCGCCCTGATCCCGGTCGTCGAAAGACTCGCGCGGGCGGTGGAAGGCGTCGTCGACGTGCGCTGCGACCTGATCGCCCCCACGGCGCGGATGCCGGAGCCCACCGCGTGAGGCGGACACGGAACGGGAGCCGACCGGGCCCTCGCCGCACGGGCGGAGCCGCCGCGGCGTCCGGCCCGGGCCGAACGGCCCGGAGGTGGGCCCTTGGGCCCTTCCGCCGGGCCGTCCGGAGGGGCAGCGTGGGGAGGGTCCAACGGATGTCCTCCGAAGGACGTCCTCCGACGAAGGAGACGGTCATGACGCGCATCGTCACCGTCGGCATCGACGGGTCACGGGAGAGTCTGGCGGCGGCCGGCTGGGCGGCGGGCGAGGCGGTGGCCCGCGGCGAGCTCCTGCGGATGGTCCATGTCTGGAGCAACCACGCGGTGGCCGTCACCCGCTACGAGGAGCCCGAGACCCATCGGCGCCGGGCACACGGCCTGCTGGACAGCGCCGCACGCTACGCCCTCGCCGACCGTCCCGGTCTGCGGCTGGAGACCTCGCTGCTCTCCGGCGATCCGGTGCGGGAGCTGTGCGCGGCGGGTGCGGAGGCGGATCTGCTGGTCCTGGGCTCGCGGGGGCTGGGCGGGCTCACCGGCTTCATCACCGGCTCGGTCTCCCTGGCCGTGCTGGCGCACGCCCGGCGTCCGGTGGTGCTGGTCCGGGCCGGGGAATCGGAGGAGACCGCGGCGCCGGACTCCGCGGACGGCGAGGTGGTCGTGGGGCTCGGCCTGCCCGCGGACGACGAGGTGACGGCCCAGGCGTTCGCCCACGCCGAGCGCCGCGGCGGCGGCCTGCGGGTGGTGCACTCCTGGTCGCTGCCGCCGCTGTACGGGGCGCACACCACCGGTGTGCGGCAGTCGATCCTGGACGAGCTGGCGGCCGAGGCGCACCGGGGTCTGGAGGAGGCGCTGGCGCCCTGGACCGCGAAGTACCCGGACGTGCCGGTGGAGCGGCGGTACGGGCGGGGCTCGGCGGCGGAGGCGCTCGTCGAGGCGTCGCACGGCGCCGCGCTCGTCGTCGTCGGCCTCAGGCGCCGCACCGGCACCTGGGGAGCGCATGTCGGGCCCGTGGTGCACGCCGTGATCCACCACAGCGCGGCGCCCGTCGCCATCGTGCCCCACGACGCGCACGACCAGCCGAGGGCCGAGTAGCCGAGGGCCGGGGCCGTCACGTCCGCACGGCCGCGCTGCTGCGCGGCCGTGCGGAGCCCGTGCGGAGCCCGTGCGGAGGCGGACGTGACGGTCGGCCGGAGGCCGGGCCGACACGGCGGTCGGTCGCCGGAGGCCGTGGCCGGTCGTCAGCCGGAGGCCGTGGTCGCGGAAGCCGTCGCGGCGGGGCGGAGTTCCAGCCGGATGTCGACCACTCCTTCCACCGCCCTGACGGCCCGGGCGGCCAGCGGGACCAGGGCCCGGTCCCGGAGGTCCCCGCCGAGGACGGCGACGCCCTCCTCGACGCGTACGGTCAGCGTCGCGGGCAGGGCGGGCAGCACGTCGTCGCGTATCTCCCGGGCGATCTCCGCGTCGGACCGCAGGAACACCTTCAGCAGGTCGCTCCGGCTCACCACCCCTTCCAGCAGGCCCTGTTCGTCGACCACCGGCAGGCGCTTCACCCGCCGCCGGGCCATGACGCGGGCCGCCTCGGAGAGGGTGGCGTCGGCGTGGACGGTCACCGCCGGGCTGGTCATCAGGTCCTCCGCGTAGACGGCCGCCGCCTTCGCGGTCGCCGGCCGGGAGCGGTCGGCGAGGACGTCCGCGCCGAGGTGGTACTCCTCCTTGTGCAGCAGGTCGGCCTCCGAGACGACGCCGATCACGCGGCCCTCTCCGGCGAGCACCGGCAGGGCGCTGACCTTCCACTCGTCCATGAGCTCGACGATCTCCTTGTAGGACGCCCGTCCGCCGACCGCCACCGCGGTGTGGGTCATGACGTCGCTCACGGTGTGGGGTGATGTGTTCACCGAAGTCACCTTCTCCCGGCACCCTCACCGCCAGCCTGCGCCGGGGCGCCGCGGCCGGGGAAGGGCCCCTCGGGCTCCGGCCCGGGGCCGGTCGGCCCTCGGGGGCCGGGGGCGCTCACGTCAGACGGAACACCGGGCCGCGCGGGGTGAACGGCAGCGACGCGCCCGCCGGCACCAGGTAGGCGTGCTCCCGGCGCACCCGCAGCACGTCGCACCAGCCGTCGGTGATGACCAGGACCGGGGCGGCGGGCGGGAAGTCGCCGGCGCGCTGGAGGAGGTCGACGCCGGGCTGGAGGACGGTGCCGCCGCGGCCGCGGACCCTGACCCTGCCCGCGATCTCGGCCGGGGGCAGGTATCCGGCGTCGTGGGGCGCGGCGTCGCAGAACACCACGCGGGCCGCGGGCACGTCGCGGGCCTCGGCGTAGGAGGCGATGGCGCCGAGGGCCTTGCCGAGGAGCCGGGTGTTCATCGAGCCCGAGGTGTCCAGGACGACGCCGAAGGTGCAGCGCGGGGTCTCCTCCTGCGGGAAGTACCGTCCGGCCCGCGGGATGCCGGGGGTGGACGCCTGGCGGCGGGACGGGCGGGAGTAGGAGCGGACGGGTTCGGGCCGGGGCACGTACTCGTCGAACCAGCGGGCGAGGCGCGCGTCCCAGGGCACCGGCGGATGCGCCAGGGCGCGGATCTCCTGCACCAGTCCGGCGGGCAGCAGTCCCCGCTCGCCGGCGCCGTGGAGTTCGAGGCCCTGGGTCAGGCCGCGGCGGTAGAAGTCGTCGAGGTCGGCGTAGGGGCGGGTGTCCCCGTGCGGGAGCGGCTCGCCGAGGATGTCGCCGGCGCCCTTGCCGCGCAGGGTGGCGAGCCGGCGGCGCCGGCGGCGGCCGGTGACGATGCGGTCGTAGACCTCCTCCACCGACAGGCCCTTCGTCTCCGGGTCGTGGAGCAGCCCTTCGGGCATGTCGCCGACGCGCATCTCGACGAGCCAGCCGTTGACGACGAAGTCGGCGGCGACGTTGAACAGCAACGGGTCGCGCGGGCCGCGCCGTTCGCCGTGGCGCAGGGCGGCGTGCAGCATCTCGTGGGCGAGTACGAAGCGCCATTCCTCGTCGGTGAGGCTGCGCAGGGGGTTGACGTAGATCTCGGCCGCGGCGGAGCTGACGGCGGCGATCGCGATGTCCTGGGCCCGGGCGAGTTCGGCGTCGGCGACGACGGTGAACCCGGCGGCGAGGCCGCCCAGGAGCGGGTAGGAGGAGACGAACCAGTCGCGTGCCCGCTCCCAGGGGCGCTGGGGCAGGCGTTCGCCGGTGGTGCGGTCGCGGCGGCCGCCGGCGACGTCCATGGAGGCGGAGACGCTGCGGGTGAGGGCGTGGGCGAACGCGGTCTCCCAGTCGGGCGGCGCGGCGCCCTGCCACATCGGCCAGGGGACGAGGATCTGGTCCGGTTCGTCGCCTGCGGTGCCGCAGTCCCGGCAGGCGGGCGGGATGCCGTCGCGCCGCCAGCGGGCGGCGAGTTCGTCCTCGTCGCCGCCCGGATACGTCTCGGGCAGGTGGTCGGGGGCGCGGCCGACGGGGAACGTCCCGAGGAAGCGGTTGACGACCGTGCAGCGGGCGGCGCGGGTGAAGGCGTCGGGCTGCTCCCGCACCCTGTCGCGGGAGGCGGGGACGTGCCCGAAGCCCAGGTGCAGCAGGCAGTGGGCGAGGGTCCAGGCCCAGACGTCGGGCTCGGCGCGCCGGGTGGGGTGGACGTGCACGGTGCCGTCGGAGTCCACGGCGGCCAGGCCGGTGGCGGGGATGCGGCCGCAGTCCTTCCGCCGGCAGATGTCCGCCTCGACGGCGGCCAGCGCGGGGTTGCGCTTGACCAGGGCGAGGCCGGCGGCGAACGCCTCGGCGGCCGGGTCGGGCGGGTCGCCCTTGCCGCCGCCCCGGCGGCGCGCGCCGCTCACCGGCGGGCCTCCACCAGCCGCGGCATGTCACGGGCGGCCTCGACGAGGAACCAGGCGGGCAGCACGGGCAGTCCGTCGCGGTCGTCGGCGATGACGGTCTGGGCGACCTCGACGGAGATCTCGGCGAGCTGCACGAGCAGCGCCTTGGCACGGTAGGCGGTCTGCCGCAGGGCGGGCGAGACGTGCTCCTTCTGCCGGGGCAGTTCCTTGACCAGCCGGCCGCGGAAGGCGTCCGCGAGGTAGTAGAGCAGGTCGCGGTCCTCCAGGCGGTTGGGCCAGGAGGCGTCGCCCTTGAGGATCGCCTCGATGCCGAAGCTGTGGCGGACGATCTTGGCGTAGCCGCAGAAGGAGACGGCGTGCGCCGGGGTGAGGGTGCCGTGCACGACCACCCGCAGGGTGTCCTCGTCGACGGCGGGGCCGAAGGAGTGGAGGGCGTCGGAGAGCATGTGCCAGGAGCGGGGGGTGGAGAACGGCTCCTCGGTCTTGGGCGGCTGGGACCACAGGTGGTCGGGCCGGTCGGTGAGGTAGTCGGTCACCCACGGGTGGATGCCGTTCTCCCCCGCCCACACCAGCCAGTCCGCACAGGACGCCCGCAGATGGACGTGGGTGAGGCGGTTGACGAGCGCGGAGGCGATGGGACGGGCGAGGGCGTTGTCGGTGGCGCGGTTCCCGGCCCCGATGACGATGGAGCCGGCAGGCAGTTCGTAGGAGCCGATGCGGCGGTCCAGGATGAGGGAGTAGAACGCCTTCTGGACGTCGGGCGAGGCGGCGTTGAGCTCGTCGAGGAACAGGCAGTAGGGCTCGTCGCGGGCGATGGCCTCGGGCGGGCAGAACACGGACCGCCCGTCGCGGATCTGCGGCACCCCGATCAGGTCCTCGGGGGCGAGCTGCGTCCCGAGCAGGCTGACGCACTCCAGTCCCAGCGAGTCCGCGAAGTTCCTCACCAGCGACGACTTGCCGATTCCCGGCGCTCCCCAGAGGAACACGGGCCGCACGGTGGCGAGCCCCAGCAGCAGATCGGGGACCTGGGCGGGAGAGACGGTGACGGCGGCCTGCACGCGATGGATGTCCTTTGCGGGGAGGGGAGATGACGGCACGACGGGAGTGGACGGCACAGCCGGTGCGGACGCCGTGCCGGGAGGGGACGGCCCGCTCCGCGACGCCCTGGAGGGCGGGAGCCGGGCCCGCTCAGTGTGGGGGAACCGCCGCCGGTCACGCAGCCGGTTTTCCCGGCGGGGACGGGCGCGCGGAAGACCAACTGGTCATCAACCGGAATAGTCATTATCTTGAGTAGGGTGCGCACGGCACGGCGCCGGAGCGCGGGGGCTGGAGGGACCGATGACCATGGGCGAGGCGGCCGTGCCGTATCTGCGCTACGTCGCGCTGGGCGACAGCCAGACCGAGGGGCTCGGCGACGGGGACGACACCGTCGGCCTGCGGGGCTGGGCGGACCGGCTCGCCGAGCGCCTCGCGGAGCAGAACCCCGGCGTGCGGTACGCGAACCTGGCGGTGCGCGGCCGCGTGGCCGGGCAGGTCCGCGCCGAGCAGTTGGAGCCCGCCCTCGCCCTGCGGCCCGATCTGGCCACGGTGGTGGCGGGCGTGAACGACATGCTGCGGCCTGCGTTCGACGCGGACGAGGTCGCGGGCCATCTGGAGGCGATGTTCGCCGCCCTGACGGGTGCGGGCGCGCGGGTCGCCACGCTCACCTTCCCGGACCTGGCGGCGGTCATCCCGCTGGCCCGTCCGGTCCGTTCGCGGGTGCTGGCGCTGAACGACGGCATCCGCGAGGCGGCCCGGCGCCACGGTGTGGTGGTCGCCGAGACCTACGGCCATCCCGTGGTGACGGACCCGCGGCTGTGGAGCGCGGACCGGCTGCACGCCGCCCCTCTCGGCCACGAGCGGATCGCGGCGGCGGTGTTCCAGGCCCTCGGCATGCCCGGCGGCGACGACTCCTGGACCCTCCCGCTGCCGCCGCCGCCCGCCGGTCCCCCGGTCCGCCTGCTCACGACGGCGGCCGGTGAACTGCGCTGGGCGGGCACGTTCCTGGGCCCCTGGCTGCGCAGACGCCTGCGCGGCGGCTCCTCCGGCGACGGGCGTGCCGCCAAGCGTCCGGACCTCCTGCCGGTGCTGAGCGGGCAGGGCTGAGCGCGGCGGTTCGAGGCCCGCGCGAACCCGCTGGTTATTAGTCGATTATTAGCCGTCGACCCCCTCTTGACCCCTCCCGTCGCCCGGCGGCACAGTGCTCACTAATCCGCATTAGATCCGTGCAGACGTTCCACTGCCCGCTGCTAATGCGCATTAGCCGAAGGGTGCACGATGGCGGAAAATCGATCTTCGAAGCCGGGGCGGCGCGGGCGGCCGCGGCAGGCGGAGGTGGCGCGTCTCGCCGGCGTCTCGCAGACGACGGTCTCGCTGGTGCTCGGCGGGAACAAGCAGGGCATCGCCCTCCACGAGGACACCCGTGCGCGGGTGTTCGCCGCCGCGAGGGAGCTCGGCTACGTGCCCGACCCCGCCGCACGGCGCCTCGCCGCCGCCCGGAACAACCTCCTCGGGGTCTTCAGCTTCACCGCCACCTTCCCGACGGCCGTGGAGCACTCGTACTACCCGTTCCTCGTCGGCGTGGAGCAGGAGGCGGCCGCCCAGGGCTACGACCTGGTGCTGTTCACCGGCTCCAGTTCCGGCGGGGCGCAGGCCGGCGAGCCGGGAGCGCTGGACCGGGTCCGGCTCGCGGACGGGTGCCTGTTCCTCGGGCGCCATGTGCCGGAGGACCAGCTCCGCAGGCTCGTCGCCGACGGGTACCCGGCCGTGCACATCGGCCGCCGCGAGGAACTCGACGGCCTGGCCTGGGTCGGCGCGGACTACGTCGCCGCCAGCGCGGAGGTCGTCCGGCATCTCACGGATCTCGGACACCGGCGGATCCTGCTCGTGCGCGAGGACGACGACGCCCCGGCCTCCACCGACCGTGAACGCGGCTTCCGCACGGCCCTCGCCGGGGCCGCGGGCCCGCTCTCCGCGGCCGGTCCGGCCCGTGTGGTGCGCACCGCGGACCCGGCGGCGGACATCACCGCGGCGTGGGTGCGCGCCCGGGTCGGCGAAGGCGTCACGGCGTTCGTCGCCGAGGAGACCGACACCGGCGGTGCGTGGCGGGCTCTGCACGCGGCCGTCGCGGCGGCGGGGCTCGACGCGCCCCGGGACGTGTCGCTGGCGCTCCTCGGCTCGCCGCCCGCGGACCTGGCCGGCGCGCGGCAGCCGACCGGGTTCGACATCCCCCGTGCCGCGTTGGGCGCGGCGGCGGTCCGGCTGCTCACCGCGCTCCTGGCCGGCGAGGAGCGCGCCGAGCCGCTGGTCGCCTGCGGCTTCCGCCCCGGGAGCACGACGGGGCCGCCACCGGGCGGGCCCGGCACCACCGTCTGAGCGACGCCCGGGGTGACCGCCCCGGCCCGGGTCGGCACGGGCCGCGCCGCCACCGGCGGCCCGCCCAACGGTCCGAACGGGCACACCGGCGGAGACCCCGCCCGAGCACCCCGCAGACCAACGCACCGCAGAACGACCCACCCCGCACCCGGCACCGCCCGGCCGCAGGACCGGCCCGCCCCGAGCACCCCGCGACCCCGCACCGCAGAGCAACCCGCCCCCGCACCCCGCGGACCAACGCACCGCAGAACGACCCACCCCGCACCACAGAGCAACCCGGCCCCGCCCGGCGTCGAAGACGTCGGCCGGGCGCCCCGGCCCGGTCCCGGGGCGGCGCCCCGGGCCGAGACCCCGCCCCCACGGGCGGCAGCACCCCCGTCCCCCGACGACGACGCGGCATCCCGCACCACCAGCACAAGGAGTCAGTACCGCATGCCCATCCTCACCGGCACCCCCACCGAGACCGACGTCCTCATCACCGGCGGCGGCACGGGCGGCGTGGCCGCCGCGCTCGCCGCCTGCCGGGCCGGCCGCTCCGTCGTCCTCACCGAGGAGACGGACTGGATCGGCGGCCAGTTCACCTCGCAGGCCGTCCCGCCGGACGAGCACCCGTGGGTCGAGCAGTTCGGCGTCACCGCCTCCTACCGGGCGCTGCGCGAGGGGATCCGCTCCCACTACCGGCAGTGGTACCCGCTGCGGGCCGAGGCCCTCGGCCTGCCCCGGCTGAACCCGGGGGCGGGCCGGGTCAGCAAGCTCTGCCACGAGCCGCGCGTCGCGCTCGCCGTGATGGAGGCGATGCTGGCGCCGCACGTCGCCGCCGGCCGGCTCACCGTGCTGACCCACACCCGGCCGGTCGCCGCCGACACCGACGGCGACCTGGTGCGCGCCGTCACCGTGGAGGACATCCGCGACGGCGCCCGGCACACCGTCGCCGCCGCGTACGTCCTCGACGCCACCGAGACCGGTGAGCTGCTCGAACTCGCCGGTGTGGAGCACGCGCTGGGCGCCGAGGCCCGCTCCGAGCACGACGAGCCGCACGCCCCGGACACCGCCGATCCGCTCAACCAGCAGGGCATCACCGTCTGCTTCGCCCTCTCCCACCACGAGGGCGAGGACCACACCGTGGACCGGCCGGCGGACTACGGCTTCTGGCGCTCCTACCGGCCCGATTTCTGGCCCGGTCCGCTGCTCGGCTTCCGCGCGCCCGACCCCCGTTCGCTGGAGGCCGTGAACCGCACCTTCGAGCCGAACCCGGACGTCGACCCCCTCGACGTGGACGCGGACCAGAGCGCGGACGCCGGGGACAAGGAGCTGTGGGGCTTCCGGCGGATCCTCGCCCGCAGGCTGCACCGGCCCGGGGCGTTCGACTCCGACATCACGCTCGTCAACTGGCCGCTCAACGACTACTGGCTCAAGCCGCTCGTCGGCGCCGGCGAGGAGACCGGGCGCCAGGCGCTGGCCGGGGCACGCGAGCTGTCGCGGTCGGTCCTGTACTGGCTGCAGACCGAGGCGCCGCGCACCGACGGCGGCACCGGATTCCCCGGCCTGCGCCTGCGTCCGGACGTCACGGGCACGGCCGACGGCTTCGCCAAGGCCGCCTACGTGCGCGAGTCGCGGCGCATCAAGGCGGTCACCACGGTCACCGAGCACGACGTCGCCATCGACCTCGTCGGCCCTTACGGCGGGACCCGTCACCGGGACTCCGTCGGCGTCGGCGGCTACCGCATCGACCTGCACCCGTCGACCGGCGGCGACAACTACATCGACATCGGCTCGGTGCCGTTCGAGATCCCGCTCGGCGCCCTGGTGCCGCGCCGGGTGCGCAATCTGCTGCCCGCCGGCAAGAACCTCGGCACCACCCACATCACCAACGGCTGCTACCGCCTGCACCCCGTCGAGTGGAACGTCGGCGAGGTCGCAGGCGCGCTCGCCGCGCACTGCCTGGAGGAGGGCGTCAGCCCGCACCAGGTGCAGGAGAACGACAAGCGGCTGGCGGAGTTCACCCGCGTCCTCGACCGGGCCGGCGTCCAGCGCCACTGGCCCGACGTGCGCGGCTACTGACCACGCCGCGCCGTGCCGCACGCACGCGCACGACACAAGGAGGTGTCCCCATCATGACCCCGCACCGCATACGCGTCGGCATCGACGTCGGCGGAACGTTCACCGACGCCGTGGCCGTCGACGCCGCCACCCTGGAACTCGTCGCCCAGGTCAAGGTCCCCACCAGCCACCACCACGAGGACGGCGTCGCCCACGGCATCGTCGAGGCCCTCGACCGGCTGCTGAAGGACCTCGGCCGGGCCCCCGGCGACGTCGCGTTCCTCGCCCACGGCACCACCCAGGCCACCAACGCTCTGCTGGAGGGCGACGTGGCGCCGGTCGGCCTGATCGGCATCGGCAGCGGCCCCGCCGCCCTGCCCACCAGGCGGCTCGCCGGTCTCGCCGCGCTGGAGCTCACCCCCGGCAAGCGGCTCCCGCTGCACTACGCCCATGTCGCGGACGCCGGGGACGGCGCGGCCGTCCGCGCCGCCGTCGACGAGGTCGTCGCCGCCGGGGCCGAAGTCCTCGTCGCCACCGAACCGTTCGGCGTGGACGTGCCGGACGGCGAGCGGGCCGTCGCCGAGGCGGGCCGCGCGCAGGGGCTGCCGACCACGGCCGCGCACGAGATCACCTCGCTGTACGGGCTGCGCAAGCGCACCCGGACCGCCGTGGTCAACGCGGCCATCCTGCCGAGGATGCTCGCCACCGCCGACCTGGTCGACACCAGCATCGCGGCGGCCGGGGTGAGCGCGCCGCTGATGGTGATGCGCTGCGACGGCGGCGTCATGTCCCTGGACGAGATGCGGCGCAGACCGCTGCTCACCGTCCTGTCCGGCCCCGCGGCGGGCGTGGCCGGGGCGCTGATGCAGGAACGGGTCAGCGAGGGCGTGTTCCTGGAGACCGGCGGCACCTCGACGGACATCAGCGTCGTGCGGCGCGGCAAGGTCGCCGTCCGCCACGCCACCGTGCTCGGCCGGACGTCCTACCTGTCGGCCCTCGACGTGCGCACCGTCGGTGTCGGCGGCGGGTCCATGGCACGGATCTCGGGCGGCCGGGTGCACGCCGCCGGCCCGCGCAGCGCCCATATCGCCGGGCTGCCGTACGCCTGCTTCGCCGACGCGGCCGACCTCGCCGGGGCCCGTCTGGTCACCGTCGCCCCGCTCGCCGGGGACCCGGACGACTACGCCGTGCTGGAGGCCGCCGGCGGCCGATTCGCGCTCACCATGACCTGCGCCGCCAACGCCCTCGGCCGGGTCCCGGAGGGCGACTTCGCGGCGGGCGACCCGGAGGTGGCGCGCACCGCGCTGCGGCCTCTCGCCGAGGCCCTCGGCACCGATGTGGCGACGGCCGCCGCCCGGTTCCTCGACGCGGGCGTCCGCCAGGTCGAGGCCGTCACCCGCACGATGATGCGCGAGTACCGGGTGGACGACGACACCGCCGTCCTCGTCGGCGGCGGGGGCGGCGCGGCCTCCGTCACCCCGCACCTGGCCGCCGCGATGGGGCTGCCCGGGCGGATCGCCCGGCACAACGAGGTCATCAGCCCCATCGGGGTGGCCCTCGCGCTCGTCCGGGAGCAGGTCGAGCGGATCATCCCGGGCGCCACCCAGGAGCAGATCCTCGCCGTGCGCGCCGAGGCCGAGTCCGCCGTCGTCGCCCAGGGCGCGGCCCCCGGCGCGGTGGAGGTCGAGGTCACGGTCGACGCGCAGACCAACACGGTGCGCGCGGTCGCCACCGGTGCCACCGAGCTGCGCACCCAGGACCGGGCGCACCGCGCGGACGCCGACGAGCGGCTCGACGCCGCCGCGGCCAGTCTCAAGGCGGACCGCGAACGGGTGCGGGTGCTGGCCGGGACGGACGCGTACACCGTGTACGGCACCGAGGTGCGGCGCCGGCTGCGGGCCGACCGCCGTCCGGTGCGCGTCGTCGACGCGGACGGTGTGGTGCGGCTCGGCGCCGCCGACGCGCGGGTGGCGGCGATGACGGTGGAGGAGGCGGGCGGCGAACTGGCGCGGCTGGTCAAGGACGCGACGGCGTACGGCGACGGCGGTGTCCGGGCGCCCGCGGTGCGGCTGCTGGTGGGCGGCCGGATCGCCGACCTGTCCGGCGTCCTGGAGCCCGAGGCGCTGCTGGCCCTCGCCCGTGCCGAGCTGCGCCCGCGCGGCGCCGGGGAGCGGGTCGTGGCCGTCGTGGAGTCCCGGTCATGAGCGCACCCGTGATCGACGCGCACGACCTGGACCTCGCGGTGAGCCTGCTCGCCGGGACGCCCACCCATGAGGACCGCGATCCGGAGCTGCTGCGCCGGTGGGCGCTGGCGGCCACGGAGTTCGGCAGCCGGATGACGCCGGCGGCCGAGCCGGTGCGGGTCGTCGAACGGGACGGCGGGCTCGCCGCGGGGCTGCTGGCCCGCTACCGGTCCCGGCCGCCCGTGGTGGAGGTCTACACCGACACCGTGCGGCGCGCCGAGGCGCTGATCGACGAGCGGGGCTGGCGGGACTGGTACCCGCAGGGGTCGGTGCGCGCCGCCGCCCTCGCCCACGAGCAGGCGCACGCCTGGCTGCACCACGCCCGCGTCCGTGCCGAGTTCAAGCGGGCGCTCGGCCACACCGCGCTGCGCCTCGGCCGGCGGCGCCTCTACGCGTACGTCGCGGGCGCGGACGAACTCGCCGCGCACGCCTACGCCCACACCGCCTGCGGCCTGGGCCGCAGTCCCCTGCTCCTCACGGAGGCGCTCGGTGCCGCCGTGTCCCGCGAGGCCGCCGTGTCCTCGGAAAGCGAGAACTGATCGATGGGTGTCGTCATTCTGCTCGTCATGGCGGCCGGGGTGGCCGCCATGCTCAGCCGCAAACTGCCCACGGCCTTCGCCCTCGTGCTGCTGGCGGTGGCGATCGCCTTCCTGGCGGGCGCGCCGGTGTCCGGCGAGGGCAGTGTCCTGGACACGGTGCTCCAGCAGGGCGCCCCGGCGCTCGCCGCCACCATGATCGCGATCCTGCTCGGCTCCTGGCTCGGCAAGCTGCTGGAGGAGACCGGCATCGCGGGCACCCTGGTCCGGAAGATCGTCGAATTCGGCGGCGACCGGCCGGTGTTCGTGGCACTCGGGGTGCTCGGGGTGTCCGCCCTGGTGGGCACGGTGACCGGATCGGCGCCGGCGGCCATGCTGGCGGGGCTGATCGGGATCCCCGCGATGATCGCGGTCGGCATTCCGAAGGTCACGGCGGCGGGCACCATCCTCATGGGCATCGCGGTCGGCGTCCCGTTCGAACTGCCGGTGTGGCAGTTCTTCTCCACGGCGCTGGACCTGCCGATACCGACGGTGCGCGGCTTCATGGTGAAGCTGTTCCCGTTCGCGCTGGTCGCGGCCGTGGCCTATGTGCTGATCGAGTCGCGGCGGCGCGGTGTCGAGCACACCTGGTCGCTGCGGACCGCGCCGGGCGGTCCCACCCGCGGCGACCGGCGCCGCCGGCTCGGGGACGCGCCCTGGTACGCGCTGCTCACTCCGGTGGTGCCGCTGGTCCTGGCGCTCGGCCTGGAGGTCGCGATCATCCCGTCGCTGCTCGGCGGTGTGCTGTTCGCGCTGGTCACGACCACCCGGCCGCGGGAGATGAGCCGCCGTCTGCTGCGCACCCTGTACGGCGGGTTCGAGGTGGCCGCCCCGCCCGTCGTGCTGTTCGTCGCGATCGGCGTGCTGCTCGCCGCGGTGAAGCTGCCCGGCGCGGTGGAGGCCCTGCAACCGCTGGTGGAGGCGGTCAGCCCGCAGAACGCCGTGCTGTTCGTCCTCGTCTTCACGCTGCTCGTGCCGCTCTGCCTGTTCCGCGGCCCGCTCAACGTGTACGGCCTGGGCGCCGGCATCGCGGGCGTCCTGGTGGCCACCGGCATCTACCCGGCCGTCGCCGTCCTCGGCATGACGGCCTCCTACAACCAGGTCTTCGGCGTGTCCGACCCGACCAGCACCCAGACGGTGTGGAGCGCCCAGTACGCAGGCGTCTCCCCGCACCAGGTGATGGTGCGGACGCTGCCCTATGTGTGGGTCGTCGCCTGCGGCGGCCTGTGCATCACCGCGTACACCCACCTCTGACCGCTCGCACCGGCCGGTCCCCCACCGGCCCGCACCGTCCCCGTCCGAACGATCTTTGGAGCCGCACATGCACGAGCCGCAGCACGGCCCGGACCGTCGTACCTTCCTGCGCGCCACCGCCGTCACCGGCGCCGCGCTCACCTTCGGCGGCCTGTCCGCGCCGTCCGCCTCCGCCGCGCCCGGCGGGTTCCCCGACTACACGTATCTGCGCACCCTGCTGACGCCCTCGCAGCTGCGGTACAACCCGACCGGCGAGATCATCTTCCCGACCGTGCGCGGCGTCTACGACAAGCTCGCCAACCCGCTGGGCCGCTACTACCTGTACTACGCGCCGCACGACGCCCCGGGCGGCGTCTGCCTGGCCTACGGCGACTCGCTGGAGGGCCCGTTCACCGAGTACCCGGCCAACCCGATCGTCTCCAACCGGTGGGACCCTCACTACTCCGTCAGCCATGTCTCCTCGCCGCACGTGATGTGGAACGCGGACGCGAAGGAGTTCTGGCTGTACTTCCACGGCGAGAACACCACCACCCGCCTCGCCCGGTCGAAGAACGGGGTGGACTTCACCTACGACAGGACGGTGCTGACGACGGCCATGCTGCCGGCGGGCACCACCGAGACCTCCTACGCCCGGGTGTTCCGCCACGACCTGCCCGCCCTCGGCGCCCGCTACGTGATGCTGTTCATGGTCAACAACACCACGAACCACCGCGACATCGGCTGGGGCTGGTCCGCCGACGGCCGCACCTGGACCTTCGCGCAGACACCCCTGGTACGGCACTCGGACGTCGGCGCCGTGAACATCGGCGGACCGCACCTGCTCACCCGCGGCGGCTCCGCGTTCGTCGTCTACAACAAGGACAAGGGCAGCGGCGGCGACGTCATGATCACCGAGGTGGGGGCGGACTTCTCGCTCCGCCGCCACCTCGGCGTCTTCTACGACTCGCGCGGCACCGCCCCCGACAACGGACGGTCCGCCTCCCCGGCCTTCGGCACGGACGGCGGCGTGCCGTACATGGTCTACGAGGCGGGCGACCGCCTCGCGGGCTCGATCGCGGTGGCGCGGGGCCGGTAGCGGGCGGGCGTCCGCCCGCGGCACCCCGGGCGGACGCCGCACCCGTACCCTGGCGGCATGCGGATGCGCCCCACGCTGAGCTGGACCCCCGCCCAGGACGTCCTGCCGGGGACCACGGATCTGACCCCGGTCGCCGACGCGCTGGGCAGCGGCGGTGTGCTGGTGCTCAGCGGCGCGGGCCTCTCCACGGAATCGGGCATCCCCGACTACCGGGGGGAGGGCGGCAGCCTGAGCCGGCACACCCCCATGACGTACCAGGACTTCACCGGCGGCGCGCAGGCCAGGCGGCGGTACTGGGCGCGCAGTCACCTCGGCTGGCGGACGTTCGGCCGGGCCCGGCCCAACGCCGGGCACCGGGCCGTCGCCGCGTTCGCCCGGCACGGCCTGCTGTCGGGCGTGATCACGCAGAACGTCGACGGCCTGCACCAGGCGGCCGGCAGCGAGGGCGTGGTGGAGCTCCACGGCGCCCTGGACCGGGTGGTCTGCCTGTCCTGCGGCGCCCCCAGCGCGCGGCGGGACCTCGCGGCGCGGCTGGAGGAGGCGAACACCGGGTACGCGCCGGTGGCCGCGGCCCTGAACCCGGACGGTGACGCCGACCTCACCGACGAGCAGGTCGCCGGCTTCCGGGTGGTGGACTGCGAGCGCTGCGGCGGCGTCCTCAAGCCGGACGTGGTGTTCTTCGGCGAGAACGTCCCGGCGGAGCGGGTGGAGCACTGCCGGCGGCTGGTCGGCGAGGCGGCGTCGGTGCTGGTCCTGGGCTCCTCGCTGACGGTGATGTCGGGGCTCCGGTTCGTCCGCCAGGCGGCGCGGGCGGGCACCCCCGTGCTGATCGTCAACCGCGACCCGACCCGCGGCGACGGCCACGCCGTCACCCGCGTCTCGCTGCCGCTGGGGGACGCCCTGACCGGCGTGGCGGGCCGGCTCGGGATCACCTTCGACGGCGGGCCCGCGGACTGACGCGGGGAACCGCCCCGCCGGGACGGCACCGCGCAGTCGCGACTCCTGCTGGATCACGTCCCCTCACGGCCGGCGCGGTCGCCCCCGCGGGCACGGCGGAGCACCCGCCGGCGGACCGCCCGGCCCCCGTTCGGGCAGCCGCAGAGGGACGGAACGGCAGAGCACCGGCTCGGCCGGGACGGCGCAACGCCCCTGGTCGGAAAAGGCGTCGCGGCCGACGCCGGGCGGTGGCTACCCTGCCGCGCATGCCTTCTCTCACGCGGCACCGACTGGCCCCTGCGGACACCGGCCCCGCACTGCGGGCGCTGAGCGGGTGGACGCCCGCCGACACACCCGGCGGCAGCCTCCATCCCGGTGACGTGGGCTGGTATCTGCGGCTGGGCGACGCGGCCGTCCACCTGTGGACCGAGGACGGGGCGCCGGTGGCGGTCGGCTTCCTCGACGGGCCGGTGCTGCGGGTGACCGCCGCCCCTGGCGCCGACCCCGGTGCGCTGGCGGCGTCCGCCGAGGACCTCCTCGTCCCCGGCAACGACTGGTGCGACGGGCTGCCGGTGCCCGGATGGGAGCGCGAGCGCGAGGAGTCCTGGCTCGTGCTGTCGTGGACGCCGCGCCCGGTGACGAGCCGTGCCGGGCCCGTCGACGAGGCCGCCGCGGCCGACCGGGTGCGGGTGCACCGGTCCGCCTTCGCCGGGTCTTCGTTCGGCCTGGGGCACTGGCGGGCGATGAAGCGGTCCCCGGCGGCGGACCTCGCCGTGGAGGCCCTGGTGCGCACCCCCGAGGGGGAGCCCGCGGCCGCCGCGACCGGATGGTTCGCCGGGGCGGGCAGATGCGGTCTGCTCGAACCCGTCGGCACCGTACCGGCCCATCGCGGCCACGGCTACGGACGCGACGCGGTGCTGGGCGCCTGCGCGGCTCTGGTGGACCGGGGCGCGAGCGCGGTCGCCGTGCTCACGCCGTCGAGCAACGAGGCAGCGGCGGCGCTCTACCGCTCGGCCGGGTTCACCGTCGTGCGGGAGACCCGGGACTGGGTCCGCTCCGGGCGTACCTGAGGAACCGGCGCGCCGGAGCACGCGCCCGGAGCACACTCGCCCGATCCCGCCGGCGCCCTCAGACGACGGTGACCCGCAGGACGTAGCGCCGTCCGGTGCGTATCGCCTCCGCCTGTTCGACGAGGTCGGCAGGGGTGAACTCCAGCAGTGCCCGGTCCGCGGCGCGGCGGAGCAGGGGCACGATCTCTGCGGTCGGCCGGCCGCGATGGGTGTCCGCGAGATCCGCGAAGGCCCGTTGGTAGGGAACCGCGTGCGCGCTGGTGCTGTCGGCGAGGAGCCTGTCCAGGTGCCCACTGCCCACACTGATCCTGCCCATGGCCACTCCCGTCCTGCCGGGGCCCGGCCTCTCCGTGCCCTCGCTCCGACGGTACGAGCCGCCTCTGACAGTGGCCGGACCGGCGGGGCGGCGGGGCGCCGCACGAGCGTTGCGGGCCGGGGGCGCCGGCACGCCGGCGGCGCGGGGCGGTCAGCCGGTCGAAGGGGTGGGACACCGGCGCGTCAGCGGCGCGGGGCGGCGGCGAGTGGTCAGCCGGTCGGCGGGGCGGGGAGGGTGAAGCGCAGACACACCACGGGAGTGGTGTCGTCGACCTGCCGCCCCTCGACGTCACGCCAGTAGGCGAGGTGCGAACGGCGCCAGTGGGCCAGGTCGGTGCAGCCCTCGCCCTCGGCCCGGGCGAAGTCCCAGGTGACCTCGGCGAAGGGCACCGTCGTCACGGCGGTGACCCGCAGCTCGCCGAGGACGGCTCCGTCGTTGCCGAGCAGGGCCAGGATCTCGCCCGGGAACTCGATCTCCTCGGCCTCCTCCGCGTATTCCGCCAGGAGGGTGGCGGTGGCGGTCTTCGCGCCGTCGAGGACAAGGGCGTTGAGCTCGTCACGAAGACCGCCCGGACTGCCGAGTTCCAGCGTCCGCATACCGTTCACCCGAGGCCACATGGCGCCGAGCCTACCGAGACCGCCGGAAGCGGGCCGCCGGGGCCGCCGGCCGGAAGGTCCCGTGCGGCGGACTGCCGGGGCGCGAGGGCGGTTTCGGACGGTGAGCCCTCCGCACCGGCGCGACGCGGGTGGGCTCGCGTGCCGTAGAGTCCGGGGGCAGGCTCCGCGTCCGCCGATGTCGCTTCACACGGGCGGCACCGGGCTGTGCGGGCAGCGGGCTTCGGCACCGGCCCGCGCATCACACGCCGGCGCGCACCTCACCCACTCGACCGTGTCTTCTCCCCCGCGGGTGGCGCGGCGCGCTCCGGGCACCACAACTCCCTTTCATCACAACGGAGAACCACCATGCAGCAGTCCGGCCCCGCCGACGACTCGGCGGCAGCCCCTTCCTGGCAGAACCTGTTCCTGGAACCGGCGTTCGCGCCGGGGACCGCCGAGTACGACGGCCACGGGCACGCGGGAGACCCGGCCGAGGCGGTTCCCGCGGCCGAGCCCGCCTGAGTTCCGGCCCCGGGGAGGGGCCGCCCCGGATCCGTCCGCCGCGGCCCCGTTCGCGGGAACGGCCCCCGGGCGGGCGGGAATCACCCCCGCGCCGGGGCACCACCGGCCGGGGCGCCGTCGGCCGGGGCGGTGAGCCGCAGCGCGACGTGCACGGTCTTGCCGCCGAGCCGCGGCACCACGGTGATCACGCCGCCCAGGCCGCGGACGATCTCCAGGCCGAACCCGCCGCGTTCGCCGCCGGCCGTGCGCCGGTGGAGTTCCGGCAGCGCCTCGCTGTCGTCGGCGACGGCGATGTCCAGGAGGCCGGCGCGCACGGTCAGGGTCAGCACGCACGAGCCCCGGGTGTGGCGGACGGTGTTGGTGACCAGCTCCGAGACGATGGTCACGGCGTCCGCGGCGGGCGCGCCGCCGGTGGTGACGGCAAGCCACCGGGCCGTGATGCGGCGGGCGACGGCCGGACTGTGCCGGCCACGCGGCAGGGCGACGGCGTGCCTCGTGGGATCGGGTGCCAGGTCGGTGACGGTCATGACGGCTCTCCGTGCACGAGGTGTTCTGCAAGGGATTCGCCGCGGGGACGGGTTTCGGATGTGGCAGACGGCGCCCGTTTCCGATCCGCGACCGCCGGGAACGGCGATCCGCTCCGCCCCGTGACCGGACGGCTCCCCGCCGTCACGACCGCCGCCCGTGTGCCCGCGGCGACGGGACGCGCCGCGGTCCCTGCCCTGTCCGGTCAGGCTCCGGCCGGGGCGCTCCGGCCGCCGGAGTCGGGGCCGCGCCAGTCCAGGCACAGGACCGTGGCGTCGTCGCGCACCTCGCCGTCGCAGGCGTCGGTGACCGCGGCGACCAGGGCGCGCACCACCTCACGCGGATGCTCGGCCGCGGTGTCACGCATCAGCCCCGGCAGGTCGACCTTGCTCGCCTGGCGTTCCTGCATGCCGTCGGTGTAGAGCACGAGACGGTCGCCGGGTCTCAGATCGAGCGCCTGGACCCGGTACGGGCCCTGCCCGGCGACGCCGAAGGGCAGATCGACGGCGAGGCGCAGTTCGTCGACCGCGCCCTCGCGCAGCCGCAGCGGCCGGGGGTGCCCCGCGTTCACGAGACAGGCGCTCGACCCGTCGAGGGCGATGCGCAGCAACTGGCCGGTGGCGAAGGTCTGGCGCCCGTGGTCGAGCAGCGCCTGGTGGGTCTGGTGTGCCTGTTCCGCGAGGTCCGCCCCGGCGCGGCGGGCGCCGCGGGAGGCGTTGACCAGCAGGGTGGCCATGAGCGAGGCGTCCACGTCGTGGCCCATGGCGTCGGTGACGGACAGGTGGAGCGCGTCGTGGTCGACGCTGTAGTCGTAGGTGTCGCCGGCGATGTCGGACGCCGGGACCAGCGCTCCCGCGAGCGCGAACTCGCCCGCCTCGCAGGAGGGCGCCGAGGGCAGGAGCTGACGCTGGATCTCGGCGGCCAGGCTGACGTCGGTGGTGCGGTTCCCCCAGTGGTACAGGTCGGTGAACCGGCGGTCCGCGACGATGATGTACGCCAGCGCGTGGGCGGCCTCCTCGACCTGCTCCAGCACGTCCTGCGTGACCTGACCGAGGAACAGTTCGAGGACGCCGATGGTGTCGCCGCGGTTGGTGACCGGGGCGAGCACCCGCTCGCCCTGGCCGTTCTCCTGCGTCAGCACCGGCTTCTGGGTGCGCAGCACCTCGGCGTAGTGGCCGCTGCCGGCAAGGGGGACGTGTTCGGCGCGGCGGCCGCGCCGTGACGTCGTCTCCTCGCTGACCCGCAGCAGGCGGCGGCCGACCACGTCGACGAACAGGAACGACACGTAGCGCGCGCCGAAACGGTCGCGCAGGTTACGCGCCACGACATCGAGGGAGCCGACAGGCGCGGCGTCCTCGGCCGCTGCCAGGACGTCGGCCAACCCGATCCGATCACGCTGCACATCAACCTCCCGAAGTTACGGATCCTCCTTCCCGGCGACACGGCAGGCATACAAACCACGATGAGCACTGCCCGGGCAGGGCCGGTCGGAAGGGCACGCGGGGAGGGCGCCCGGGGCGCGCCGGGGTCGCCCGGGGTGAGGGCGCGCGGGGCGAACCGGGCCGGCCCGGGGTGAGGGCGCGCGGGGCCGGGGTGCTCCGGGGGGCGGGCGTGCGGGGGGCGCCGGGACGGGAGGGGAGCCGGGCGCCGCGGGGGCGGGACGGGGCGGGTCAGCGGATGCGGCGGATGCGGATCGGCCCGCGGGCACGATCCGGGTCGACGGCGCGGCCGCCCTGGGTGATCTCCACCGCGCCGGCCGTGACCAGCCGCCGCGCCGCGCGCCGGGCCGGCTCCATCAGCGCGCGCCAGCCGTCGCCGTCCCCGTCGTACGCCGCCCGCGCGGCGTCGGAGGGGCAGATCGTCGCGGACGGGGCGCGCCCGTCCAGCAGCTCCAGGATGGTGCGTTCCAGGCGCCGGTCGGTCTGCCGTCGGGAGTCGCTCACCCCGCCAGTCTCCCACCGGCGGCACGGGGGCGGCGGGTGCGCGCGGGCGCGCCCGCGCGCACCGCTCCCGGTCGCGGCGGACGGCCGTCGTGGTGACCGGATCGGTCCGCCGCCGGACCCGATGCTGCCTGGTTCGGCCTCCCCGCACGGCCCAGGATGGAGCACATGAGCCGAGCACTGATCGTCATCGATGTCCAGGAGTCCTTCCGGGCCCGTCCGCTGTGGGCGGCCACCCTCGAACCCGGGATCGCCGACCGGGTGAACCGGCTGGCCGCGCTCGCCCGCCGCACCGGTGACCTGGTGGTGTGGGTGCTGCACTCCGAGCCCGGCAGCGGCGGTGTGTTCGACCCGGAGTCCGGTCATGTACGGCTGATGGAGGAGCTGGAGCGGGCGGACGGGGAGCCGCTGCTGCACAAGACCTCGCACAACGCCTTCACCACCACCCGTCTCCAGCAGCTCTTGACCCAGCGGGGCATCCGCGAGCTGAGGGTCTGCGGCATCCGCACCGAGCAGTGCGTGGAGACCACCGTCCGGGTCGCGAGCGACCTCGGCTACGACGTCACCCTCGTCGTCGACGCCACCACGACCGACCCCGTCCCCCACCGGGACGCCCCCGCCGGGCAGAGCGTCGAGGAACTGCTCGCCGACCCCCGCACCCTGCCCGCCGCCGAGGTCGTCCGGCGCACCGAGTACGTCCTCGCCGGACGCTTCGCCGCCATCGAGACGGTGGGCCGGCTGGAAGCAGCGGCGGACGACCGGGCATGATGACCGGATCGTGAACCACGTCGTCTTCTTCCTGGTGCCCGGAGTCCACCTGCTGGACCTCGCGGGGCCCGCGCAGGTCTTCTCCACCGCCGCCGACTTCGGGCATCCCTGGACGCTCGGCTACGTGGCCGAGCGTCCCGAGGTCCGCACGGCCCAGGGGCTGCCGCTGGTGGCCGGGCTCACCTGGCCCGAGCTCGGGCCCGACGACCTGATCGTGGTGCCGGGCTGGCGGGCGGCCGGCGAGGCCACCCCCGCCATCGGGCCCGGCCCGCTGCGGATGCTGCGGGAGCACCACGCGCGGGGCGGCACGGTGGCCAGCGTCTGCGCGGGTGCCGACGCCCTCGGCCGGGCCGGGCTGCTCGACGGGCGCCGCTGCACCACCCATCACGATGTGCAGGACGAGCTGGCACGGCGTCATCCGCGGGCGATCGTCGTCCCGGACGTCCTGTTCACCACGGACGACCGGGTCGTGACGTCGGCGGGCATCGCGAGCGGCATCGACCTGGCCCTGCACCTGGTCGCGACCCGGCACGGCCCCGCCGTGGCCGCGCAGGTCGCCAGGGAGATGGTCGTCTACGCCCGCCGCAACGGGCACGAACCGCAGACCAGCGCGATGCTCAGGCACCGCGCCCATCTCGACGACACCGTGCACCGCGCGCAGAATCTCATCGACTCCCGGTTCGACCGGGCGCTCCCCCTGGCCGTGCTGGCCTCGGCCGCGGGCGTGAGCGAGCGCACGCTGACCCGTCTGTTCACCCGCGCCACCGGGCTCACCCCGCTGCGCTATCAGCAGACGCTGCGCCTCGAACGGGCCGAACACCTCATCAGCCACGGCGCGACGGTGGACTCCGCCGCCCGCTCGGTCGGCTTCGAGGACCCCCGGATGCTGCGCCGGCTGCGCGCCCGCACGGCCTGACCGCTCCGGGCGGCCGGGCCGTCCAGGCCGAGTTCGGGGCGGCCGGGCGGGCAGTGCGGGCCGTCCAGGCCGAGTTCGGGGCGGCCGGGCGGGCGGTGCGGGCCGGGCGGTGCCCGTCCAGGCCGAACTCGGCGCGACCGGGCCGGGCGACCGGGCCCGGGGCGGTGCGGGCGGCGCACCGGCGGGCGCGGCGTCCGTCCGCGCGTCAGCGCGCGTCCGGCGCCGCCGGGCCGGTGCCCCGTCCGGTCGCGGCGCGGGCGTAGCGGCCCGGGGTGGTGCCGAGGATCCGCTTGAAGTGCCGGGTGAAATGGGGCTGGTCGTAGAAGCCGAGCGCGGCCGCCACCTCGCCGGGCGGCTGTCCGGCGAGGAGCCGGCGGCGGGCGAGGTCGACCCGCCGGGACATGACGTACTGGTGCGGCGCGATGCCGAACGCCGCGCTGAAGGACCGCACCAGATGCGAGGGGTGCACATGGAGCAGGCGTCCGCACTGCTCCAGCGACGTGCCCTCGCACAGCCGCTCGTCGAGCAGGTCGCGCAGGTCCCGGGCGACGCCCCCGCGGCCGTCGGCCGGGGGGTCCGGGGTGTCCCCGGGCGCCAGATGCGCGCGCAGCCGGTCGCCGATGAGGGTCAGACGGCTCTCGGCCTCCAGTTCGTCGCCCGGGCCGGCGAGCGCGGTGTGCAACTGGCCGATGCGGGTGCGCAGCAGGGGGTCGGCGAGGTCGGGGCCGTCGACGGCGGGGCCGATGAGGGTCTCGTCGAGCCGGGTGGTGTCGAGGTAGACGACGCGCTTGCGGAAACCGTGCGCGGTGGCGGGCGATCCGTTGTGCGGGACCAGCGGCGGCAGCAGGCTGACGGTGTCGTGCGGGGTGCCGCGCTCGTGGTGGTCCAGTTCGTAGCGGACGACGCCGTCGTCGACGATCAGCAGCGTCCAGGCGTCGTGGACGTGCATGGGGTAGGAGTGCTCGGTGAAGCGGGCGTGCAGGACCTCCCGTACGCCCGGGACCGCGGGGCGCCACGCTCTGACGTCTTGCCGGGATGCCACGCAAAGAACGTACAAGACGGCCGCCGGGGCGGCCGTGCAGTCTCACAGCATGGATACGACAACCGCCGGGGCCGCCGGAGCGGCCGAGAACCCGCCCGTCCGCTTCGACACGAAGATCGCCGTCCTGCTCCGTGACGACCTGGAGACCTGGCAGCGGCTGAATGTGACCGCCTTCCTGGTCAGCGGCCTGGGCACGGCGTCGCCCGAGGTGATCGGCGCACCGTACGAGGACGCCGACGGCACGGCCTACCTGCCGATGTTCCGGCAGCCGGTGCTGGTCTTCGAGGCCGGCAAGGAGACGATGACGCTCGCCCACGCCCGTGCGCTGTCCCGTTCGCTGACCACCGCGGTGTTCACATCGGACCTGTTCGGGACGGGGAACGACCGGGACAACCGGGCGGCCGTGCGGGCCGTGGGCCGGGACGCACTCGATCTGGTGGGGATGGCCGTCCACGGGCCGCGCAACGCGGTGGACAAGGTGCTCAAGGGTGCGCGGATGCATCCCTGAACCCGGGCGGGCGCCCTCGCCGGCCGCCGGGTGCCGTGCCCGCAGGGCACGGCACCCGCCCGTGCGCGGCGGTGGACAAAGGTCAGGCGCGGGGCGTCGGCCGGGTGGCGGCCCCGCTGTCCCGGATCTCGTCCAGGGACTCCCGGAACAGCTCCGTCGCCCGCCCGAACCAGTCGGCCAGGACGGCGACCTCGGCCGGTTCGTAGTCGGCGAACAACTCCCCGAGCCGTGCGTAGAACGGGCCGTAGACCTCCAGGATCCGCTGCTCCGCGGCTTCCTCCATCACCACCGTCACCCGCCGCCGGTCCCCCGGGTCGGGAACCCGGCGGACGTAGCCGGCCTTCTCCAGCCGGTTGAGCACGCCCGTCACCGCTCCCGTGGTCAGCCGGGCGCGTTCGGCCAGGCCGCCGGCGGCCAGGGCCTCTCCGGACGTCCGCGCCTCGATCAGGAAGCCGAGGCAGGTGAGGTCGGTGACATTGATCCCGAGCCGCCGCGCGATGTCCTGCTGCCCGAACTGGGCGACCGCGATCATCCGGTCCATCGCGTACTGCGCCTCGGCGGCCGTCGCCGCCGGACGCGCCTTGCCCTGCCCCACACCATCCCCTTACGATCTAAGAAACTTATCTCGCGAGCTAAGCGATCTCGGCTCGACGACGGCACCAAAGACCCGGCCGGGGACCCGGCGGGCCGGCGGTCGCCCGCTCCAGGATCGCATCGCACCACCGCAGAGGAGCGTCGCATGGGCGTGCACGGGGACCACGATCTGGGCCATACGGTGGCGGGCTGGACGGGGACCGGCATCGCGGTCGCCGGCTGCGGGCTCGCCGGGGCCGGCCTGGCGGCGGCCTCCGGGGCCCTCCTCGCCGCCGGCGCGGCCGTCACGGTGCTCGCCGCGGTGGTCACCTGGGCGCTGCATCTGGCCGGCTGGGGCAAGCCGAGCGGTCCGCGCCCCGTGGCGGAACACTCCTGGCGCGTGCGCGACACCTCCGCCGCGGCGGGCCACCCGTCCTGCGCCGGCTGCCGCCTCGCGGGGCGCCGCCCCCGCGCGGCCGTTCCGCACCCCGCGGAAGAACCCCTCAGCGCGCGCGTCGCCACCGCCGCGGACGACGCCTCCCCCGCGCGGTCCGCGCTCCCGGCTCCGGTGGCCGGACCGCCCGCCTGAGCACTCCCCCGGGCGCACCCGGCGGCAGCGTAGGGTCGGACGGCCCGCCCGTACGGCGGGAGCGGACGGACAAGGGGAGAGCGTGGACGCGAGCACCATCGAGGTCGTCGAGACCGGCCGGCTGAGCCTTGTGCCGCTCGCCGTCGAGCACGCGCGGGAGATGGCCGAGGTGCTCGGCGACCCGGCGCTCCACCACTTCACCGGCGGCGCCCCGTACTCCGCCCACGACCTGCGCGCGCGGTACGAGCGCCTGGTGGCGGGCTCGCCCGACCCGTCCGTGACGTGGTGGAACTGGGTGGTCCTGCTCCGCGAGGAGGGCCGCCTGGCCGGGACGGTGCAGGCGACGCTCACCGGCTCAGGCCCCGGGCTCACCGCCGAGATCGCCTGGGTGATCGGGACACCCTGGCAGGGACGCGGCATCGCCACCGAGGCGGCGCGCGGGCTGGTCGCGTGGCTCCGGGGACGGGGCGTGCGGACGGTCGTCGCCCACGTCCGTCCGGACCATCACGCGTCCGCCGCCGTCGCCGCGTCCGCCGGCCTGGCGCCGACCGACGCACTGCACGACGGCGAGACCCGCTGGGAACTCGCCGCCGGCCCGGCCTGAACGGTCCGCCGCCCGGCCGGCAGCGGCGGACCGTACCACCGGGCCGCCGAGCCGGCACGGGCACGGGGCCGCAACCCGCCGGACCGGCGGCGCGCCGCCCGCGGGGCCGTCGTCACGCACCCGGGCGGGTGTTGAGGCGGGCTGCCTGACGGGTCAGGTGGTCGCGTTCGGCGAGGCTGGACGCCTCGCGGGCCGCCTCGGCGTAGAGCCGGGCCGCCGTCCGCGGATCGCCGTCGCGTTCCCGCAGGTACGCCTCGGCCGCCGTCCGGCGGGGCAGCCCCGGGTCCACCGTCGCGAGCGCGGCGAGGCCCGCCCGGGGTCCGTCGGCCTCGCCGACGGCGACCGCGCGGTTGAGGCGGACGACGGGACTGTCGGTCAGGCGCGCGAGTTCGTCGTACCACTCCACGATCTGGACCCAGTCGGTCTCCTGGGCGGTGGGCGCGTCGGCGTGCAGCGCCGCGACGGCGGCCTGCGCCTGGAACTCGCCCAGCCGGTCGCGGGCGAGCGCGGCCTGGAGGATCGCGACCCCCTCGGCGATCGCGCCGGTGTCCCACCGGCCCCGGTCCTGCTCGGCGAGCGGCACCAGGCTCCCGTCGGGTGCGGTCCGGGCCGGGCGCCGGGCGTGGTGGAGCAGCATCAGCGCGAGCAGCCCCGCCACTTCGGGGTGGTCGACGGCGGCCCCGAGCTGCCGGGTGAGCCGGATCGCCTCGGCGGCGAGGTCGACGTCACCGGAGTAGCCCTCGTTGAAGACGAGGTAGAGCACCCGGAGCACGGTGCCGACGTCTCCGGGCTTCTCGAAGCGCGCCCCGCCGACGGTGCGTTTGGCACGGCTGATGCGCTGCGCCATGGTCGCCTCGGGGACCAGGTACGCCCGGGCGATCTGACGGGTGCTCAGGCCGCCCACCGCGCGCAGGGTGAGCGCGACGGCGGACGACGGCGTGAGCGACGGGTGGGCGCACAGGAAGTACAGCCACAGCGTGTCGTCCGTCCCGGACACCGGCCCGGGCTCCGGCTCCTCGTCGGCGAGGTCCTCGCGCCGGCGGCGGGCGGTGTCGGACCTGGCCGCGTCGAGGAACCGGCGCCAGGCCACGGTGACCAGCCAGCCCTTCGGATCACGCGGCTGACCGGACGGCCAGACGCGGACCGCCTCCAGCAGCGCGTCCTGGACGGCGTCCTCGGCCGCCGCGAAGTCGGCTCCGCGGCGGACGAGGATCCCGAGCACACCGGGTGTGAGGCTCCGGAGCAGGGCCTCGTCCATGGGCGTGCTCACTCCGTGACGGTGGGCGGCTCGGCGAGGAACGGGCGCAGCTCCAGCCACTCGTGGATCGGCCGGCCGCCCGCTCCGGGGGCCGCCGACAGTTCGCCGGCCAGTTCGACGGCGCGCTCGTAGGTGTCGGTGTCGATCACCATCCAGCCGGCGATGAGGTCCTTGGTCTCGGCGAACGGCCCGTCGGTGACGGGCGGGCGGCCCTCGCCGTCGTAGCGCACCCAGGTGCCCTCCGGCGCGAGCGCCTGGCCGTCGACGAACTCGCCGGTCTCCTGGAGCCGGTCCGCGAAGTCGCGCATGTACTGGACGTGCGCCGAGATCTCCTCGGGTGTCCACCGGTCCATGGGCACGTCGTCGGCCGCCGCCGGGGCGCCGCGGTAGTGCTTGAGCAGAAGGTACTTGGCCATCGTGTCTCTCCTGTTGCCGATGCGGCCCATTGTGGCCGCGTCCACCCCGGGGACGGAGCCGGACACCGGTTCTCGACATCCCCGAGCAGAAATGTCCGCGCGATTTTCCGGAGCCGCGCACGGGGCCGCGCCGGGGCCGCACGGCACGGCACGGCCCGGGCGCCACGCCCCGACGGCACGGCACGGCACGGCACGGGCGGCACGCCCCGACAGCACCGCACGGCCCGGGCGCCACGCCCCGACGGCACGGCACAGCACGAGCGCCACGGCACGGGCGCCACGGTGCGCACCGCCCGCCCCGGTGAAGGGTGTCGGCGTTTCGGCCACCTCCGGCTCCGCCTCCCGGCCCGGCCCGACAAGGGCCCCCGCCCGCGCGGCCGCGCGACGGGGCGCTCCCACCACGTCCGAAAGACGTGTGTTCGACACGGGGGCCTCGATCGTTCACCCGATGACACCGTCTGCTCCCACCGGAGGCCGTCATGCGTCCCCTGCCGTGCCCTCGCGGCGCACCTCCCCCGCCCGCTCCCCCGCCGCGGGGCGAGCCCCGGGGCGCCACGGCTCCGCCCGGCACGGTGCCGCATGTCGTCGGGGTGCATCTGCATCTGGAGCGCGACGGGCGGGTGCTGCTCGGGCTGCGGCATCCGGACACGCCGTACGCGGGCGGGCTCTGGCACGCCCTCGCGGGCCACTGCGAGGACGAGTCCGCGACGGCGTGCCTGGTGCGCGAGGCGTACGAGGAGGCGGGCCTCGTGATCGACGCCGCCGACCTCCGGCTCGTCCACACCGTGCACGCGGCGGGCCGGGACGGCCCGCCGCGGCTCCAGCTCTTCTTCCGGGCCCGCCGCTGGGAGGGTGACCCGGAGGTGCGCGAGCCGGACAAGTGCGTCGCATGGCGGTGGTGGGAGGCCGGGGAGCCGCCCGAGCGGCTCGTCCCGTACACCCGCGCGGCGCTCGACGGCATCCGGGCCGGCCGCCCCTACAGCGAGACGGGGTGGCCGGGGTGACGGGCGGCGGCTCCGCCGGGCGGAGCGCGGACGCCCCGGCGCGGCACACCGTGCCGGTGGACGTGCACCTGCTGGCCGTCCGCACCGGGAGCGCGGGGGCCGAGGTGCTGCTGTCGCGGCGGGCGGGCGCGGTGTACGCGGCCGGGATGTGGCACGCCCCGTCCGGTCACGTCGACGGCGCCCACGAGGACGTCGTGACCGCCGTCGTCCGCGAGACGCTGGAGGAGACCGGCCTGGTCGTGCACCCGGACGATGTGCGCGCCGCGGTCGCCGTGCACCACAGGGGGCCCGGCGGGCGGGCGCGGATCGGGTTCTTCTTCGAGGTCACCCGCTGGACCGGGACGCCCCGGGTCCGCGAGCCGCAGGTGTGCGACGCCATGGACTGGTTCCCGCTGGACGCGCTGCCGGCACCGATGGTCGCCTACTGCCGGGCCGGGATCGACGCGTACCGGGCCGGCGGCGGGATCGCGGTGCACTTCCAGGACCCGGGCGATCCGATCGCCCACGACCCCGCCCACTCCCCCGCCCGCGACCGGCCGCGCGCGGCGGCCGTGCGGCCCTTCCCCGTCCCCCATCCGCAAGGAGGTCTTTCGCCGTGACGCACGAGGCCGGCACCCCGACTGCCGCAGGCCCCGCTCCGAGGGGGTGGCTTCCGACGGAGGAGTACGCGGCGACGCTGCCCAAGGCGTCCGTCTTCGGGGCGGTGTTCTTCACCGACGAGGACGACCGTCCGCTGCATCTGCGTGCCGTCTACGAGACGGGCCACCCGTGGCAGTGGCCGGGCGGGACGGCGGACCCCGGGGAACGGCCGTGGGAGACGGCCGTCCGCGAGACCGAGGAGGAGACGGGCATTTGGATGCCCGGTCCGCCACGGCTGCTGGCCGCCGTGTTCGGCCTGCCGGGGGCCCGCTGGCCGCTGGCGACCACGGGCTTCGTCTTCGACGGCGGGCGGCTCACCGCGCGGCAGATCGCCGCCGTCACCCTCGACCCCGACGAGCACGACGAGGTCCGCGTCCTGCCGCTGGACGACTGGCGTCCGCTCATGCCGGGCAAGGACTTCGCCCGGCTGCGCGCCGTGCTGCACGCCCGGCGGACGGGGATGCCCGCCTACTTCGACACCTGGGACTGGGACTGACGGCGCGCTCCCGCCGCGGCGGCCGGGGACTTCATCAGCTCCACCAGGCTGGAGAAGCTGTCGGCCGCGTGCCCGGCGTCCATGCCGCGGCGGAAGATGTCCGCCACCGCCGCGGGGAGGGCGGTGTCGACGCCCGCGTCGGCGTTGGTGTGCAGCACGTGCTCGGCGCTCGCCACGCCCATCGCCAGCCGGTCCACGTCGCCGCCGTGCTCCCCCGCGTCGATGCGCCCGGCGTAGAAGGAGAGGAAGTCCCCCATACCGGTCAGGGTCTCGGTGGCGTGCGGGAGGACGTCGGCGGCCGTGAGGCCGTGGGCGTCCGCGAGGGCGATGGCCTGCCAGTAGCCGAGCATGGACGTCCAGAACATGACCATGCCCAACTGGTAGTGGAGCGCGGCCAGTCCGGGGTCCTCGCCCCGGTAGTCGGTGCCCGTCAGCACGTCGAGGGTGGGGCGATGGGCCTCGAAGGGCTCGCGCGGCCCGCTGTAGAAGGCGGTCGACCCGGGCTGTCCGATGCCTGAGGGCGGGACGTTGACGCCGCCGGTGAGATGGATGCCGCCCTGCTCGGCCACCCACCGCGCCCCGGCGCGCGTCTTCTCCGGGGTGTCGGAGCTCAGGTTGACGAGCACCCGGCCGCGCAGGGCGTGGGCCGCCGGTTCGAGGACGGTGCGCACCGCCTCGTAGTCGGTGAGGCTCAGGACGGTCAGCTCGGACGCCAGGATCGCCTCCGCGGCACTGGGCGCGAGGACCGCGCCGCGCGCGACGAGGGCGTCGGCGCGGTCGGGGGTGCGGTTCCAGACGGTGACGGGGTGGCCCCCGTCGAGCAGGGTACGGACCATGGCCTGGCCCATCGGGCCGAGTCCGATGACGGTCACGGGCTGCTTGCCGGTCATGAGTGGACCTCCACTGAACGGGTGCGCGGCATGGGCGCACCAGGACTAGAACGAACGCTCTATCCAGAACGCAGGAGGACCGTACCACGTTCTAAAACGAGCGTTCTAACCAGTAGGGTGTGCGCATGGCACAGACCAGCACCCGGGACCGGATCGTCGTCGCCGCCGCACGCCTCCTCCAGCGGCAGGGATACGTCGGCACGGGCATCAAGCAGATCGCCACCGAGGCGGAGGCCACCCTGGGCTCCGTCTACCACTTCTTCCCGGGTGGCAAGGAGGCCGTCGCCGTGGCCGCCATCGCCCACGGCCGCGAGGAGTTCGCGGACGTCCTGCGCCGGGCCCTGGACGGCGAGGCCGACCCCGGCGCGGCCGTGCAGGAGTGCGCACGGCAGCTCGCGGAGGGGCTGCGCGATTCGGGCTGGACGGACGGCTGCCCGGTCACGGCGGCCGCGCTGGAGACCCTCGGGTCCGACTCCCCCATCCAGCAGGCGTGCGCGGACGCGCTGCGCGACTGGGAGCGGATCGTCTCCGACAAGCTGCTGCGTTCCGGCATCCCGGCCGGCGACGCCCGGGAGCTGGCCGTCACCGTGGTCGCCGCCCTCGAAGGCGCCGAGGTCACCGCCCAGGTCAACCGGAGCGAGGAACCGCTGCTGGTGACGGGCCGGCAGCTCGCGCGCCTGGTGGGCTCCTACGCCCTCACCCGGTCCTGAACGACCGGCGGCCCGGGGGCCGGTGACGGTGCCCGGCCCGCCGGGGCGGGACAGCCCCGGGCCGAACCGGTAACGTCACCGCCGCGCGGAGCGCGCCGGTGAGCGGGGCGCCTGCACACGGGGGAAGCGGGGGCACGCATGCACGGCCTGGAGGCGGACGATCCGCGCCGGATGGGGGACTTCACGCTGATCGGCAGGCTGGGCGCCGGCGGCATGGGCCAGGTCTTCCTCGGACGCGCCCCGGGCGGGCGGCCCGCGGCGGTGAAGGTCGTGCGGGCGGCGCTGGCCGAGGACCCGGAGTTCCGGGCCAGGTTCCGTCTGGAGGTCGCCGCGCTGCACCGGGTGGGCGGTGAGTGGACGGCTCCGGTGCTGGGCGCCGACACCGAGGCGGCCCAGCCGTGGGTGGCCACCGAGTACGTGCCGGGGCCCTCGCTGCACCAGGTCGTCGGGGCGGGGTACGGGCCGCTGCCCGAGGCGACGCTGCACTCCCTGGCGGGGCGGCTGGCCCGGGCGCTGCGCGCCATCCACGGGGCGGGTCTGGTGCACCGCGATCTCAAGCCGTCGAACATCCTGCTGACCGTCGACGGCCCCCGGGTCATCGACTTCGGCATCGCCCGGGCGCTGGACACGGTGGCGGGCGGTCTGCGCACCTCCACCGGCGTCGTGCTCGGCTCGCCCGGCTTCATGGCGCCGGAGCAGGTACGGGGCCTGCGGGTGACGCCCGCGGCCGACGTGTTCGGCCTCGGCTCCGTGCTGGTGTACGCGGCGACCGGGCGGCTGCCGTTCGGCTCCGCCGAACTGGGTCTGCACGCCCTGATGTTCCGCATCGCGGAGGAGGAGCCGGACCTCACCGGGGTCCCGGACACGCTGCGGGGGCTGGTCACCGCCTGTCTCGCCAAGGATCCGGCGCTGCGTCCCACCGCGGAGCAGATCGCCGCCCGCGTCCGCACCGACACGGCCGACCCGTGGCTGCCGCCGGAGCTGCTGGCGGAACTGGGCCGGCTGGCCGCCCGCATGCTCACGGCACCCACGCCGGTGCGGGTCCCGGCCCGGACACCGGAGGCCGCGCCGGCGGCGCCTGCCGGGACCGGCAGGCGGTGGCGGCGGGTGGTCGCCGCGGCGGTGGCGCTCGCCGCGGTGGCCGCGGGCACGGCGCTGTACCTGCGGGGCGACGGCGGGAAGGAGCCCGCGGCGGACGGCGCGTCCGGGGCCCCGCGCGGCGACGAGCGGGCCGTGCCCGAGGAGTTCACCGGCGCCTGGGAGGGCGTGGTCGAGGGCGATCCGCAGTACCCGCGGCGCACCCTGCGGCTGGAGGTGACGCAGGGCGGCACGGGCGACCTGGTCGCCTCGTACATCGACACCGACGGCGAGCACCAGTGCGCCGGGCGCGGCGCGCTGGTGTCCGCCGGTGCGGGCACGCTGGTGGTCGGCGAGGGCCGGATCACCGCCCAGATGCCGCAGGGGCGGTGCGGCCCCGCGGCACGGCAGACCCTCACGGCGCGCTCGCCGTCCGTGCTGACCTGGACGTCCGGTGGTCTGAGCGCCGATCTGCACCGCTCGGCCGGAGGGCCGGAGGCGGTGCCGGCCGAGTACGTCGGCGTCTGGGTGCCCGCCAACGAGCTGTACCGCGAGAAGGAGATGATCCGCGTCGTCCAGGGTCCCGCCGGCGGCCGGCTGGTGCGGATCTCGGCCGAGGCGGGCATGGGCGACGGCACGGAGCAGTACTGCGAGAGCAGTTACGTGGTGGGCGCGGTGTCGCCGGTGCTGGCGCTCGGCCCGGGGACGTACACGGCGGAGTCGGGCGAGGACTGCCGTCAGCCGGACTCCGTCTTCCTGACCGTCGCCGACGGCCGGATGCTGCTCTACAGCATGGCCGTGGACGCGGAGCCCGCGGAGTTCGTCCGCAAATCGTGACCGCGGCGCGCTCCGGGGCGGTGGGCGCGGCTCGGGGCGGTGCGCGCGGGCCGGGGCGGCGTACGCGGCGAGGGCCGTGCGTCGGCGGGCCGTACGAGGGCGTGCCGTGTGCGGGAACCGGGAGGCCGCGCCCGGGCCGGGTCATCCGCCGTCGCGGACCAGGAACACCTCGTCGGCGTAGCACCACGCCCATGCCTCGTCGGACGCCAGGGAGACGGCCACCGGGTGGCCGGTCTCCTCGAAGTGGGCGTACGCGTGGCGGCCCCGGGAGCTGTCGCAGCAGCCGACGTGGCCGCAACCGGTGCACCGGCGCAGACGCACCCTTCCGGGGGCGCCGGGCACGCAGTCCTCGCACTCGCCGGGGTGCGGGAGCGGCGGCGGCACGGCGCCGGTGTGCGCGCACCGACGGCCCTCCGGGCGCCCGCCGTCGGGAGCCACCCGCCACGCGGCGTGTTCCGGGGCGGGAGGACGGGTGTTCTCCGGCACGGTGAATCCACACTCCTTCGTCGGCACGGCACTTCGGACGCGGCACACGTCACGACAGCGTCGGCACGCCCCACCGTGCCGTCTTCGCCCCTGAGAGCAGCCACGGATGCACCGGGCGGGCCGCCGTCAGGCCCCGGCGGGGGCGTCGGCGGCGGGCTCGTCCGGGCGGGCCGCCGTCAGGCCCCGGCGGGGGCGTCGGCGGCGGGCTCGTCCGGGCGGGCCGCCGTCAGGCCCCGGCGGGGGCGTCGGCGGCGGGCTCGTCCGGGCGGGCCGCCGTCAGGCCCCGGCGGGGGTGTCGGCGGCGGGCTCGTCCGGGCGGCCCGTGCTGCGGCCGCCGGGGTGGCGGTGGCGCCACACCCAGAAGACGGTGGTCGAGACGGCGGCCCAGGCGGCCAGCACCAGGAACGGGAACGCGTGCTGGGCGTCGCCGAAGTACACGGCGGTGTGCTGGGCGTTCACCGAGGCGCCCGGCGGGAGCCACTGGCCGATCCGCCCGAGCGGCGAGGGCAGCAGCGGCCAGGAGACGGCTCCTCCGGACGACGGGTTGCCGAGCAGCACCATCAGGCCCCAGGTCGGGAGCATCGCCCAGCGTCCGAACAGGGTGTTGAACATGGTGAAGACCATGCCCGAGGTGAACATCGTGAACGCGAGGATGAACCAGGACTCGGCGAACGGCAGGTCCAGGGCGCCGAGCAGCCAGTCCACCACCGCCGCGATGCTGAAGCTGCCCAGCACGGCGTAGCCGGCGATGGCGGCGATCCGCTCCGGCGGGTCGAGGTCCCGGGCGTGGACGCTGAGCTGGATCGCCCCGACGAAGCCGATGATCACGGCGGCGAGCGAGATGTAGAAGATGGCCAGTCCGCGCGGGTCGCCGGGCTGGAGGGGCTTCAGGTCGCGGACCCGCAGTCCCGCCCCGGCCTCCCGGGCCGCCGCCGGAGCGGCCCCCACCAGGACCTGGGCGACCGACTGCCCGGCGGCGCCCGCCACGTCGAGCCGGACGTCGTCGCCCCGGAAGGTGAGGATCGCGAAGACCCGCTGCTCCTCCATGTCCGCCCGGGCGGCCGCCCCGCCGCTGTAGGGCCGCAGTTCGAGCGACGCGCCGAGCGCCTTCTCCATGGCCGCCACGAAGTCGCGCGGAACACCCGCGCCGGTGTAGTCCACGGTGGCCGCCGGGATATGGCGCGGTGTCGGATTGGCCATGGTGTAGGTGTAGGAGCCCGCGAACAGTCCGGCGGCCGCCGCGAGAATGAATCCCAGGACGACGGCGGGCAGGAACGGGGAATCCCGGAAGGACGTACGACGGGAATCCCCCCGGCTCGCCCCGCCCGGCGCCGCGTCTTCCTCGTGGTGATCGGCGAAGTGGTCGTCGGCAGACATGACGGCACGTTATCCAGACATGCTCCCCCGCAGGCCGGAGCCGGTCCCGCCGCGTGGCGCGCGCCGGTCCGCGACGCTCTCCCGATTGGGTCATTCATTGCGGGGCAGACGCACGGTGACGGACCGAAAGATGAGGGAGGACGGCAATGACGCACGGAATGTCGGCCGCACGGAGCGGTACCAGTGGTCTGGCCGTGGCGAGCCTGGTCTGCGGAATCATCGGACTGCTCTTCTTCAATGTGATTCTGGGCCCGCTGGCCATTGTCTTCGGAGCGGTCGCGCTGCGTCAGAACCGGGGCGGCGGTGCCGGAATGGCGAAGGCCGGTATAGCGCTGGGAATCGTGGATCTCGTGATATTCACGGTACTGCTCGTGGCGGCTTCCTCGAGCGGCGGCTTCGGCTGGTACATGGGCGGCTGACCGAACTCACCGGAGCCGTATGTCCGGGGCGCCGGCCGCCAGTCGCGGCCGGTGCCTTCGTCGTTCCAGAGCGGGAGACAATCGATGAGCACGTATGTGATCACCATTCCGGGCACTTTCCTCACGCCGCCGGCGCCGGACGTACGGGCCGCGGTGGAGCGCGAACTGCGCCCCGCCGATCCCCGGCAGACGTCCCTCGGCCGTCGCGAGGAACTGAGGATCCTGACGGTCAACGAGAACGACACGTTCACGGTGCGGCTGGAGGTCGAAGCGGCCGACAGCGAGGAGGCCGAGGACCGGGCCCGCGAGACGGTGGCGAAGGCCCTGACGGTGGCCGGGGTGCCCGCCGACGCCGCCCCGCTCGGCCCGGCGGTGGTCACGGGCATCGACGTGTGACCCACCGCCCCGCCCCGGGCGCCTGCGGGTGACCGGGGAGCGTGGCCCGCGGTCCCCCGCGCCCGCTCCCACCTGCGTCTTCCGTCGCCGTCCCGGTGCCCGCGTGGCGGGTGCCGGGACGGCGACGGACACTGGCCGGGGGGCGACGACCGTCCGGAGAGGCGTGGGACGATGGGCGACTGGGCGGACCTTCCCGGTGTCAGGACGTGGTACGAGACCGAGGGGACCGGCGATCCGCTGGTCCTGCTGCACGGGGGCTTCTGCACCAACGACACCTGGGGCCCGCTGCGCGCCGATCTCGCCGCCGCGTACCGCGTCCTCCTCCCCGAGCGGCGCGCCCACGGTCACACCCCCGACGTGCCGGGACCCCTGTCGTACACGGACATGGCGGACGACACGGTGGCCTTCCTGGAGTCCGTGGTGGGCGGGCCCGCGCATCTGGTCGGCTGGAGCGACGGGGGCGTCGTCGCGCTGCTGGTCGCCGCCGCCCGGCCCGATCTGGTCCGCAGGGCCGTGGTGATCGGCGCCAACTCCCGTCCGGGACCGGAGTGTTTCGCCGAGCCGTCGATGCTCGACACGATGACGCCGGACGGCGCGGAGCTCGCGTTCTTCCGGGAGATGTACGCGGCCGTCTCGCCGGACGGGGCGGGCCACTGGCCGGTGGTGGCGGCGAAGATGCTCGACATGTGGCGGACCGAGCCCGCCATGACCGACGGGGACCTGGCGCGTGTCACGGCGCCCGTCCTCGTGATGACCGGCGACGACGACCTGATGACGCTGGAGCACACCGTCTCGCTGTACCGCGCGATGCCTCAGGGGCAGCTGGCCGTGATCCCCGGGGCGTCCCATCTGGTGCCGCTGGAACGGCCGGACCTGGTGAGCCGGCTGATCCTGGAGCATCTCGCGCAGGAGAAGGTCGAGACGATGATGCCCGTGCGGCGGGCGGCCGGGGCGGACGGCGCTCCCGCCTTCTGAACGGAATCCGGGGCGGGCGGCGCTCCCGCCTCCCGAACGGCGGCCGGGGCAGGCAGCGCCCCCGCCCTCCGAACGGCGGCCGGGGCAGGCGGCGCCCCCGCCTTCCGAACGACGGCCGGTGTCAGCTCTCCGGCACGGTCTGCCTGCTCCGTTCCAGACGCCCCAGCACGATCTTCGCCGGCAGCAGCGCGAGCCAGCACCACATCGCCGCGTGCGGGGCGAGGAAGGCGACCGGCACCGACGCGCCGAACACGAGGATCGTCGCGCCGAGGTCCGCCGCGGTGTCCCGCCACTCCCCCACGTCCCGTACGCCGTGGTGGACCCTCAGCGTGGCGAACATGGCGAGGTGCAGCAGGTCGACGAGGCAGATCGTCCCCGCGTAGGCGGCCACCGCGAGCGGCTCCTCGGCGCCGTATTCGGCGAGCATGGCGGTGGGGAACGGGACGAGGGCGATCACGCCGAGCACGGCGAGCGCCAGGTACTGGGGGATGCCGCCGGTCGTCGCGGACATCTGCAGGAGACTGCGCTGGTCGCGCCAGAAGATGGACACGATGAGGAAGCTGAGCGCATAGGCGGCGAGTTGCGGCAGCGTCTCCCGCAGGGCGTCGTGGAACTCCGCGGACCCCAGGTCCGGCGGGACCCGGACGTCCAGGGCGAGGAGCGTCATGGCGATCGCGAAGATGCCGTCGGACAGGGTGATCAGACGGTCGGGTCGGGCCGCCCGGGAGGTTCCGGTACTCACCCGGCCCACCCTGGGGCCCGGCCCGGCCGGTCGGTTGGGATTGCTCCGACTGCGGGCAAGCCGCCGAGGGGCGCGGTGCGCGGCGGGCGGGGCCGTCACACCGCCGGTGGCACGCGGTGCGCGGGGCCGTCACACTGCCGGGGGCGCGCGGTGCGCGTCTGCCGTCACACCGCCGGTGACGGCAGCGGGGCGGGCGGCACGCAGCCTGCGGTGAGGGCGCGGGCGGCGGCGAGTTCCTCACGGGACGCCTGCTCCACTATGTCGAGGTAGGCGTAGGCGTCGTCCCCGACGGGGACGCGCAGCGGGGTGGGCCCGTCGGCGGCGACGACGGCGAGCACCTGGGCGGCGAAGTCCCCCGGCCGTCCCGTGGCGTCGTCGTCCGCCATGCCGCGGACGCCGTCGAGCGTCGCGGCGGTCGAGGCGGCGTACGCGGGCAGGCGGCGGGCCGACTCCGCGAGCGCGGTGCCGTAGCGGGTGGCGAAGCCGCCCGGTTCGACGACGGTGACGCGGATGCCCAGCGGGGCCACCTCGGCGGCCATCGCCTGACTCATGCCCTCCAGCGCGTACTTGCCCGCG
Source organism: Streptomyces zhihengii (assembly GCF_016919245.1). Lineage (NCBI taxonomy): Bacteria > Bacillati > Actinomycetota > Actinomycetes > Kitasatosporales > Streptomycetaceae > Streptomyces > Streptomyces zhihengii. The sequence goes on from NZ_JAFEJA010000001.1 coordinate 240,679, forward strand.
ACGTACGCGCTGAGCCCGGGGAACGCCATCCGGCCCGCGAGGGAGGAGACGTTGACGATGTGCCCGTGCCCCTGCGCCCGCATCAGCGGCAGGACCAGGCGGGCCAGCCGCCAGGGGCCGACGACCAGGGTCTCCAGCTGGTCGCGCACCTCTGCGTCGGTGACCTCCTCGGCCGCGCCGAACAGGCCGGCTCCCGCGTTGTTCACCAGCACGTCGATGCCGCCCATCCGCTCGACGGCGGTGCGCACGGCGTCCTCGCACCCGGCGGCGTCCCGCAGTTCCAGGGGGACGGGGTGGAGCAGGCCGGGCCACGCGCCGGCCGTCCGCTCCAGGTCGGCGCTCCGGCGGGCGGTGACGACCGCCACGTCACCGGACCGGGCCACCGCCGTGGCCAGCGCCTCCCCCAGCCCGGAGGAGCAGCCTGTGATCAGCCAGCGTCGCACCATCGGATTTCCCCCCACCGTCCCGTGAACCGACCGCGCGGGAACACACCGCGCCTGTACCGCCGCACCGCGAAAGCCACCGCACCGCGGACCCACCCCTGCCGTGGGTCCGCGGTGCCCGCGGACACCCCGCGCCGAAGGCCGCGGCCCGGCTGCTCATGCTCGGGCTCGGTGGCCCGCCGGGGCCATCCCCCGGCGGGGGCGCGAAGACGCACATCCGGCGCGCGGGACGGCACACTCCGTGTCCCGGGGCCGTACGCGAGGCGTATACGGTGGGGCCGGACGAGGAACCGGCCCGTCCTCCCGTGGAGGGGGTCACGGCATGACCACGGTGCGGGGCGCCGACACCCGCGGACTGGCCCACTGCGAGACGACGGCGTTGAACGTGCTGCTGCGCCACGAGGGTCTGGAGCTGTCGGAGCCCATGCTCTTCGGGCTCGGTTCCGGTCTGTCGTTCGTCTACTGGGACGCCAGGAACATGGACTTCCCCTTCCTCGGCGGGCGGGTGAAGCCGTTCGAGCTCACCCGGAACCTGGCCGCGCGGCTCGGGCTGGAGCTCGACGTCCGGGAGACCGCCTCGCCCCGCCGCGCCTGGGAGAACATGACCGCTCCGCTGGACGCCGGCCGGCCCGTCGGGCTCCAGCTGGACAGCTACCACCTGGAGTACTTCACCACCAGGGTGCGCTTCGGCGGCCATGTGGTCGCGGTGTACGGGTACGACGACCGGACGGCGTACCTGGTGGACACCGCCCAGCAGGGCGGAGCGGTGACCACCGGTCTGGCGAGCCTCGCCGAGGCGCGGGCGGCGCGGGGGCCGATGACGGCCCGGCACCGGTCGTTCACCCTCACCGTGCCCGGGGACGCGCCCGCGCCGCGCGACCGGATCGTGCCCGCCGTCACCGCCTGCGCCGACGCCTTTCTCCACCCGCCCATCGCCAACCTCGGCCACCGGGGCATCGAGAAGGCGGGCCGACTGGTGCGCACCTGGCACCGGCGCACCGACGACCCGGGCCGGGACCTGCGCAGGGCCGCGCTGCTGATGGAGCGGGGCGGCACCGGCGGGGCGCTGTTCCGCAATCTCTACCGGGACTTCCTCGCCGAGTGCGCCGGACTGCTGGAGAGCCGCCGGCTGCGCACCGGCCTCGCCCTGTACACGGAGGCCGCGGAGCTGTGGACCCGGACGGCGGAGCTGATCGACGAGGCCGGCGCGACCGGTGACGAGCGGTGCCTGGAGCGGGCGGGCGCCCTCCTCGCCGACCTCGCGCGGGTGGAGCGCGAGGCGATGGAGGCACTGAGCCGCCTGGACGAGGATCTCCCCGCGGGGGCGGGCTAGGACGGACCGCCCCGGCTCAGGACGGGTTGTCGCCGTGGGTCAGGGTCTCCCAGGCGACGAAGAGGTTGTCGGTGCCCAGGGGCCGCCGGGCGAGGGTGTAGTTCTCGGTGTTGGTCATGGGGTGTCCGAGGCGGTTGTGCAGCGCGTTCCAGCCGACCTCGCTGACCGGGCCCAGTCCCCGCTTCACGGTGCCGCCGCACAGCCAGGAGGGCGGTGTCGTGAGTTCGTAGGTGGCGTGGAGGCCGAGGGCGTGCCGGATGCGTTCGCCGAACTCCGGGTAGAGGTCCTGGCCCTGGATGCGGGAGGTCTCGGCGACCTGGGCCATGGCGGCGATGCCGTAGCCGGTGTGGGTGAAGTCCCGGCAGGTCTCCTGGCTGAGGCCGTTCACGAAGGTGGTCTGGCCGTGCCAGTAGGCGATGATCTCGTCGCGGGTGTCGCGGCCGTCGCCGGGCTTCGTGCGGGGCAGGGACCCGTCGGAGGTCAGGTAGACGAAGGCGGGGACGCGGTTGCGGAAGAGGGAGACCCCGCGGTCGTAGACGGCCTTGTCGTCCAGGAAGACGCCCATGCCGACGAGGGCCTGGGTCATGCTCAGCTCCCAGTTGCCGTTGGAGTTGGAGCCGTTCTGGATCTCCGGGTAGTAGACGGTGCGCAGCATGGTGGCGAAGCGCCCGGATTCGGGCCAGTTCCCGTAGGCGTGCTTGATGATCTCGGCGGCCTTGGGCCAGGTGGAGGCCGCCCAGGCGGTCTGGAGCGGTGCGTTGCTGTTGGTGTGGTCCCGGACGGTGGCCGACCAGGCGTCCATGATCTGGATCGCCTTGGCGGCATGGGCGTTGTCGCGGGTGACGTACCAGGCCAGGGCGTGGGTCCAGGCGGCGATCGCGTCCTCGCGCTCGTCGGTGCAGCCGTTGTTCGGGTTGGAGTAGGAGCCGCATTCGACGACGGCGCGGGGGTGGGGGGTGTACCCGAGGGAGGCGTAGCGCGAGCGCATCATCTGGTTCCAGGCGGCGGCCTGGGGCGCGGTGCCCGCGTTGACCCGGGCCCGCACGGTGTCGAGTTGGGCGCGGCTGACGCCCACCCCGGGGTGGGTGAACACGGCGGGCGCCGCCTGCGCCGCGGGGACGGCGGCGGACGGGGCGGTGGGGGCGGTGGGGGCGGGGGCGTTCTGGCCGGCCGAGACGGGTGAGGCGAGGACACCCGCTGTCAGGACGCCGGCCGCCGCGAGAAGGACGGGCTTCAGGACTCTGCTGCGCATGGGGGGATGTGCCTTTCTGCCGAAGGCTACCGAAGGCGCCACGAAGGGCGTTCACGTAGGTGAACAACGCTCGCTGACATGAATACGCGAGGTTTCCAGGAAGGTAGCCATGCGCCATGAGCGCGTCAAGGTCTGGACCAGGCCACGAACGAGCACCGCCCCCGTGCTGACGTTCACATGAGTGAACGTCAGCACGGGGGCGGCAGCGGGCGGGAGGTCAGGGGCCCGCCCGGAGAACGCGTGGGGCTACTCGAAGAACTTCAGGCTCCAGCCGGTGTCGTTGTTGGGGCCGGGGACGTTCGCCCGGCTGTAGGTGGTGTTCCCCCACCAGGTGAACGAGCCGGTGTACCAGTAGCGGTTCTCCCAGGCGTACGGGGTGCCCTTCGGGACCGCGTGGAACATCGAGGGGAACGTCGGACCGGCGGGCGGGCTCGTGGCGATGTCCCCGTCCAGCAGGACGAAGGTGTGGTGACCGGGGCCGTTGACGTGCAGCGTCGGGTCCCAACCCCGCATCATGGTGGCGCGGTTGGAGCCGAACAGGCAGCCGTTGGACTTGTACCAGTCCCAGACATGGGTCGGATCGCCGCCCGCGCGCAGCCGCAGATCGGCGAGGCAGTACTGCTCGCTCCAGCTCCCGTTGGCCGAGTACACGATGTGGAGCTGCCCGTTCGGGTCCTTGATCGGCTCGGGGCCCTCGTTGATGAACGGGTTGCCCACCACCCGCTCCCAGCTCTCCCGCGGCTGCGAGATGACGTACCGCGCGCCGGTCGGGGTCGTCGGGCTGCTCATGCGGGCGATGTAGAGGTTCTGCTCCACGTTGGTGTCGCCGGCCCAGCCGGACCAGACGAACCAGCGCTGCCCGTTGAAGGTGAACAGCGTGCCGTCGATGGCCCACTTGTCGTCCGGGAGGGCCAGCTTCGACTCGGCCGTGTAGCCGGTGTCCGGGGAGCCCGAGTGGATGACGTACATCCGGTGGGCGGCTCCCCGCCCGGCCGCGAAGTAGATGTAGTACCGGCCGCCGTCGCGGACGATCTCCGGCGCCCACACCTCCCCCAGGCCCCTCGTGTCCGACCAGACCTGGCGGGCGGGCGCCGAGGCCAGGGCGGCGGTCGACGACGCCTGGCGCACGGCGATCCCGCCGCCGGTCGACTGGACGGAGATGTAGGTGCCGCCGACGCGCAGCACGCTGGGATCGGCCGCCCTGAGGGAGGTCTGGTCCGCGACGACGGGCTCGGCGGACGACACGGACAGGACGGCGGCGAAGGTGCCGGCGAGCGCGAGGACTGCGGTACGGACGAGGGTGCGGGTCGGTTTCACGGGCCGCTCCATGGTCGGCCTCCGCCCGCTGGCGGGCGGAGGGACGCCGGGCGGCGCAGGGCGTCCGCGCGGCGTCACTGGTGGGGGGAGGTGGGGATTTACATCGATGCAATCGGGCTTCACAGCATCCTGACGCGTACCCGTCATGTCAACGGCCCGGGCGTCGGCGCCCCTTGCGGGACGGGCGCGCAGCCGCCGGGCGGGCGGGTGCGCTCGCCGGACGGGCCGGTTCACGGCGGGACGGCGGGGCCGATGCGGGAAACGCGCGGGCGGTGCGCCCCGGGCGGAGCGCGGGCAGGGGCGCGACGGCGGCCCGGCGGAAGCATGGCAGCGGCAGGGCGGGGCCCGGGCGGCGGGCCCGCGGGGGTGCCCGGATATCCTGCCCCGTCCCGTCCCGGACCTGGCAGAAGAGGGTTTCGACCATGAGCGCCGCCGCATCGCCCTTCCCCGAGCACCTGGAGATCACCGGGGAGGGCCTCGTCCTGCGCGACTGGACGGAGTCCGACCTCGACGCGATGCCCGCGCTCTTCGACCACCCGGACATCGCGTACTGGACGCCGATCGTCTCCCCCTTCGACGCGGAGGCCGCCGGCGCCCGGCTGGAGCGGAGCCGCCGGCTGCGGGCGGACGGCACGGCGATACTCCTCGCGATCACCGTCGACGGCGGCGCCCCGCTCGGCGAGGTGATGCTCCGGCGGGCCCCCGAGGGCACCGAACTCGGCTACGCCGTCGGCCCGGCGCACCGGGGCCGGGGCCTCGCCGCGCGGGCGGTGCGCGTCATGGCGGGCTACGCCTTCGGGGAACTCGGCGCGGAGCAGGTGATCCTGGAGCTGGAGGCCGAGAACGACGCCAGTGTCGCGGTGGCCGGCAGGGCCGGCTTCACCCGGCTCGACGTCCCGCTCATCACCGGTACGGAGAAGGGGCGTCCGTTCGTGCTCCAGACCTGGGGACTGGCGCGCCCCTGAGGCTCCCCGGGAGCGGGAGGCCGCGCGGGCGGACAGGCCCGCGCGGGACGAGCACATCATCTGCCGCTCCCGGGTGCCGTGGCGAGCGCCGCGCGCACGGGCCGGCGGGGAAGGGGGCAGGAACGCACCCTGCCGCCCCTGCCGCCCGCTCGATCATCGCACCCATGTGACCCGTAAGTACCTGCTTTGTGGCAACGAACGGCAGGTTGGCCGCTTTGTGCGCGCGGCATCCCTTTCGGGCGGAACATTCCTTGCCCTGTGCCCCACCGTCCGTCATGCCGTGCGCAAGGGTCGCGGGGCGGTCGCGCTGGCCGAAATCCGACTGCGAGGCGCCGTCGCGGAGCAGGACGGCGGGAGTTCGCCCCATCACGCCTTGGGCATGGTTGGCGCGATCTCTTCCGTTACCGGCCCTGATGCGTGCAGAATCCGGACTCGGTGTGAAGGGGAGGTCACATGGAGGTACGCGGCCTGCCGCGCGGTTCCCGCCCGCTGCGGGCGGGGGGCCTGGCCGATTCGGTCCACGAGACCGCCGACCGCGATCCCTCGCTGGCGCAGCTCTCGCGCCGCGATCCGGCACACCGGGACGCCTGGCGGCCGGTCACCGCGGCCGAGTTCCGCGACCAGGTGATGGACGTGGCGAAAGGGCTGCTGGCCAACGGGCTGCGCTTCGGCGACCGGGTGGCGCTGATGTCCCGCACCCGCTACGAGTGGGCCGTCCTGGCCTACGCCCTCTGGCACATCGGCGCCGAGGTCGTGCCCGTCTACCCCACCTCCTCCTCCGAGCAGGTGCGCTGGATCCTCCAGGACGCGCAGGTCCGCGCCGTCGTCGTGGAGCACGAGCACCACGCGATGACCGTGGCGGCGGCCGGCGGCACGGCGAGCACGCTGACGGCACTCTGGCAGATGGACCGCGACTGCCTGTCGACGCTCGCCGACGACGGCCTCGGCGTACCCGACGAGGAGATCCACCGGCACCGGGCCGCCGTGCAGCCGCGGCAGGTCGCCGTCGTCTGCTACACCTCGGGCACGACCGGCACCCCCAAGGGCTGTCTCGTCACCCACGGCAATCTGGCCGCCGAGGCCGACACCCTGCTCGACGGGTGGGGCGTCCTCGTCGCGGAGCCGGGCGCGGCGCCGTCGATCCTCAACTTCCTGCCCGTCGCGCACGTCTACGGGCTGATGGTGGCCGTCTGCTGCCTGCGCGGCGGGATCCGGCTCGGGCTCCAGCCCGACATCGGTCCGCAGCAGCTGCTCCCGGCGCTGGCGTCGTTCCGGCCGACGTTCGTCTTCGCGGTGCCGTACATCTTCGAGAAGGTCTTCCACACGGCGCGCCGGGCCGCCGAGGAGACGGGCCGGGCCCAGGTGTTCGACAAGGCCGCCGATGTGGCGATGCGTTACGCGGAGGCGGAGGAGCGCCTCTCCCGCGGCAGCGGCCGGGGCCCGAGCCCGGCGCTGCGGGCACGGCACGCCGTCTACGACCGGCTCGTCTACCGCAGGCTGCGGGCCGTGTTCGGCGGCCAGGTGCGCAACGCGGTCTCCGGCGCGTCCACGCTCCGCCGCGAGCTGGGCCTGTTCTACGCGGGCGCCGGGATCACCGTCTACGACGGATACGGACTGACGGAGACCGCGGGCGCGGTCACCGCGCAGCCTCCGGGGGCGGTCCGGTTCGGGACGGTGGGCCGGCCGATGCCGGGCAGCGAGGTGCGCATCGGGGCCGACGGCGAGGTGTGGGTCAGGGGCGAGACGGTCTTCGCCGGGTACCTCGGCAACCGGGAGGCGACGGCCGCGGCGCTGCGCGGCGGCTGGTTCGCCACCGGCGACCTCGGGCTGCTCGACGACGAGGGGTACCTGGTGATCACGGGCCGCAAGAAGGACGTGATCATCACCAGCGGCGGCAAGAGCGTGTCGCCGACGGTGCTGGAGGACCAGCTCCGTCACCATCCGCTGGTCTCCCAGTGCCTGGTCGTCGGCGACGACCGCCCGTACATCGCCGCGCTGATCACCCTGGACCCGGAGGCGCTCGACCACTGGCGCCGGCTGCGGGGCAAGGGCACGGCGGACATCACGGCACTGGCCGGGGACGACGATCTGCGCGCCCAGATCCAGCGGGCGGTGTCGCGGGCCAACACCCGGGTGTCACGGGCCGAGTCGATCCGCGCGTTCCGGATCCTGCCCCGCGAGTTCACGGTGGACAGCGGCCTGGTGACGCCGAGTCTGAAGCTGCGCCGCCAGGAGATCGCCCGGGTGCACGCCGCGGACATCGACGCGATGTACCCGCGGCGGGACGACGACCTGCTCCCCGGCACGGGCCGACGCCGCGGCCGCCGGGCCGGCCCCGCACCCTCACCCTCAGGCTCACCTTGAGCCTCGACCTCCCCCTAAGCCTCACCCGAAGCCCGGAGCCCGGAGCCCGGAGCCCGGAGCACAGAGCCGGGGGCCGGGGCGGGGCCGGGGGCGGGGTCAGTCGGCGGGGTCAGTCGGTGGGCGCGCCGGGTGGGGTGAACGGGGAGCCGTCGGCGTGGAAGGCCGTCACCTTCACCGGGGTGGCGCGGGAGACCCGCACCGCCGCCGTCGGGCCGTCCGCACCGCCGCCGGCCACCGAGAGGCGGGCGGTGGCCCGGCTGCCCGCGGCGACGACCCACCAGGTGCCGTCCGGCGCACGCCACTTGGTGCCCGCGACCACGTGCTGGCCGAAGCGGCTGCACGCGGCGGTGTCGCGCGCGCCGGCCGCCGCGGTGCCGGGTGAGCCGGGGCCGGTGCCCGGGGGCTGGAACCACACGGTGACATGGCCCGCGCCGGCCCAGGTGTCCGCCCGGGTGCACACCCAGGTGGCGGTGCCGGCCCGCTCCGGCAGCGGCTGCCGGGCGTAGGCCCAGTCGTTGACCGCGCGGACGCCCTGCCCCCGCAGACCGCCGAGGGTGCACGCGGTGCGCGCCCAGGCGGCGAGCCCGGACGGGCCGGTGGCCTCCCTCGGCTGGCGCGCGGGGGCGCCCGCGCCGGGGGCGGGTGTGTGGGTGAGGTGGACGGGGGTCAGTTCGCCGAGGTCGGTGAGGAGGAAGGAGTGCTGCTCGACGATCCGGGCGGAGGAGCGCAGGCTGAGCACGGGCCAGGCGGCGCAGCCGCCGGCGGCGGGGTTGGCCAGGCGCGGGGTGAGTCCGCCGGGCGTGGCGAGCCGCCGGGTGGGGTCCGCGGGGCGCAGCAGGTCCCGGGTGCCGGCCTCGGCGATCCAGGGGGCGAGGAGGTAGCGGGTGCCGTCCGGGGTCCTGCTGACCACGACGGCCGCCGCGGTGGTCACGTCCGCGCGGTCGGTGCGTGCCAGGTCGAGCACGGCGGAGCCGCCGCCGTTCAGCGGTTCCGCGTAGCGGGCGACGCGGAGCCCGTCGTGCAGCAGGACGACCGCGGCCCCGTCCACGTCGCCGGCGAAGAGCAGCGACGGGGGCGCGGCCGGCGGTTCGCTCCCGGTGCCGGCGGACGGGGTGACCCGTACGGCGGAGCCCGCGCCGCCCCAGGCCCGCAGGGCGCGGCCGAGCAGGGCGCGGTCCGCGCGCCGCTCGCCCCGCGCGGGCCACACGGAGAAGTCGACGCGGGCGGTGTCGGCCCACCGCTCGGCGGGGGCGGACCGCAGTCCGGCCGGGTCCAGGGCGGCCGCGGCGGCGGCGACTCCCGGCGGCCCGCTCGCGCCGCGCTGCTCCGTGCCGCCGCCGTAGGCGCCCGTGACGAGCACGGCCGTGACGGCGAGCAGGGTGGCGGCCGACGCGGTGGCGATCCGGCGGCGGGTGCGGCGGCGCAGCAGGTCGGTGGGGTGGAGCAGCACTCGGCCGGGATCGAACTCGGCGGTCCGCAGCACCGACTCCGCCGCTCCGTCCAGCGTCTGCCGCACGCCGGCGGCGGCGCGCAGGGCCGCCGCCGGGTCCGGCACCCCGGCCCCGGCCAGGGCGGCGGTGATCTCCTGGTCCGGCAGCCGGTCGACCACGGAGAGGGCGAGCGCGGCGCGCGCGGGGGCGGGCAGTCCGGCGAGGGCCTGTGCGGCGCTCAGACCGTCCGCGCCCCCGACGCTCGGGGACAGCCGCAGCCCGAGGACGAGGGGCAGCGCGGCACGCGGCAGACGGCGGCGGTCGGCCCGCAGGGCCGCGTCGAGGACCCGCGCGCGGATGCCGGTGTAGCCGTCGTCCCCGGCCCCGGCACGCGGCAGGGAGCGCTGGACGACCCGGTGGGCGGCGAGCACCCGCCCGTGGCCTCCGGTCCGCGGTGGCAGGACGAGGTAGGCGATGCGGACGAGCCGCCCGTAGTGCTCGACGAGTACGGTCTCCGCCTCCTGGCCTGATCCGGCGGTCGGCGACGGCGGTGCGGGCTGAATCGGCATGTGTCCTCGGCTCGTTGCTCGCTGTGCGGGCGGTTCCCGGCTGCCCCTGTCAACGAACGATCACGAACGGCGTCACTCCAACAGGTGGCATGCCACACGCGTTGCCGACCCGCTTGTCAGGTGTTCGGATCGTCCGGCACCGCTCCCCGGGGCACCGGCCGGATCGGCCCCGTGGCCGGGAATCGTCCTTCCGGGAGGCATGGACCCGGCCTCTGCGGTCACCCGTCCCGGACACGGCCGGGCACGGAACGGCCGGAACGCGTCCGTCCGGGGCGCGCAACGGCCGGGCGCGTCCGTCGAGGGCGCGGAACCGCCGGAACGCGTCCGTCCAGGGCACGGATCGGCCGGGGCGCATCCGTCGCGGGCCCGCCGGGCGAAGCCGCTGTGCACGTCGTTGAATCGTCCGAGCGGCGGAGGTCACGACACGGGAGGCAACGGGTGAGCACCAACGGCACGGGCGGTACGGACGGCACCGGCGGTACGGGCGGTACGGACAGGGTGGCCGCGGGGCACGCGGACGGCCGGGACGGGGCGGCCCCGCTGCGCTGTCTGGTGACCGGCGCCAGCGGCTACATCGGCGGGCGGCTCGTACCGCAGCTGATCGCCGCCGGTCACCGGGTACGCTGCCTGGCCCGGACGCCCGCCAAGCTGCGCGACCACCCCTGGGCGCCGGACGCCGAGGTCGTGCAGGGCGACGTCACCGACGCGGGCTCGGTCGCCGACGCGATGGCCGGCGTCGACGTGGCCTACTACCTGGTGCACGCGCTCGGCACCGGCTCCCGCTTCGAGGAGACGGACCGGCGCGCGGCGCGGATCTTCGCGGAGGAGGCGCGGGCGGCAGGGGTGCGGCGGATCGTCTACCTCGGCGGCCTGACGCCCCCGGACGTGCCGGAGCGGGAGCTGTCGCCGCATCTGCGCTCACGGGCCGAGGTGGGGCGGATCCTGCTGGACGGGCCGGTGCCGGCCACGGTGCTGCGGGCCGCCGTGATCATCGGGTCGGGCTCGGCGTCCTTCGAGATGCTGCGGTACCTCACCGAGCGGCTGCCCGTCATGGTGACACCGAGCTGGGTGCACACCCGCATCCAGCCGATCGGCGTCCGCGACGTGCTGCGCTACCTGGTGGGCAGTGCCCGGATGCCCGAGGACGTCAACCGCGCGTTCGACATCGGCGGGCCGGACATCATCACCTACCGCGACATGATGAGCCGTTACGCCACGGTCGCCGGTCTGCGGAACCGGGTCATCGTGCCCGTCCCGGTGCTGACGCCCCGGTTGTCCAGCCACTGGGTGGGCATCGTGACGCCCGTGCCCGCGTCCATCGCCCGGCCGCTCACCGAGTCGCTGCGCCACGAGGTGGTCTGCTACGAGCACGACATCGCCCGCTACGTGCCCGACGGCCCCGGACAGCCGCTGCCGTTCGACGAGGCGCTGGCCCTGGCGCTGCGACGGGTCCGGGACGCCGACGTCGCCACCCGGTGGTCCTCGGCGTCGGTGCCCGGCGCGCCGAGCGACCCGCTGCCCACCGACCCCGACTGGGCGGGCGGCAGCCTCTACGAGGACGAGCGGCGGCTGACGGTGGACGCGCCGAGGGCGTCGCTGTGGCGGGTCATCGAGGGCATCGGCGGCGACAACGGCTGGTACTCCTTCCCGCTCGCCTGGGCCGTACGGGGCTGGATGGACCGCTTCGTGGGCGGCGTGGGGCTGCGCCGCGGGCGGCGCGACGCCGAACGGCTGCGGGCCGGCGACTCGCTCGACTTCTGGCGGGTCGAGGAGATCGAGACCGGCCGTCTGCTGCGGCTGCGCGCCGAGATGCGGCTGCCGGGACTCGCCTGGCTGGAGATGTACGCGGAGACGGACGAGGACGGCCGCACCGCCTACCGCCAGCGCGCGCTGTTCCATCCGCGCGGCCTGTTCGGACACGCCTACTGGTGGAGCGTGTCGCCCTTCCACGCGATCGTCTTCGGCGGCATGGCCCGCAACATCACGCAGGCCGCGGCGAAGGGCATGAGCGCTCATGAGGGTGACGTCCCGGCGGACCGCATCCGGGAGACACCGGGCAAGGGAAGCGTCCACCGGTAGCCCGGAGTACCGGGCCGTACACACGGAGCACCAGGAGTGGCGCCATGACCGTCGCGGTCGTCCTGTTCACCTCGGACCTGCGTCTGCACGACCATCCGCCGCTGCGCGCGGCGCAGCGGGCCGCCGACGAGGTGGTGCCGCTGTTCGTGCTGGACCCCGGCATCGCCGCCGCCGGGTTCGACGCGCCGAACCGGCAGGCGTTCCTCGCCGACTGCCTCGCCGATCTGGACGAGGGACTCCGCGAGCGCGGCGGACGGCTGGTGGTCCGTTCGGGCCCGGTGGTCCGGGAGGTGGCGGCGGTCGTCGCCGAGAGCGGGGCGCGCGAGGTGCACATCGCCGCCGGGGTCACCGGCTACGCGCACCGCCGCGAGGAGGCCCTGCGGGCCGAACTCGACGGCATGGGCGTCGCCCTGCACGTGCACGACACCGTGATCACGGCCGTGGCCCCGGGCGCCGTCACCCCCACGGGGTCGGACCACTACGCCGTCTTCACGCCCTACCTCCGCCGCTGGTCCCAGGAGCGGCTGCGGCCGGCGGGCGGCGCGCCCCGCGCGGTGCGGGTGCCCGACGCGGTGCGGGGCAAGCGGCTGCCGGCCCGCAGCGCGGTCAAGGGCGTCTCGCCGGCGCTCCCGCAGGGCGGGGAGACGGCGGGCCGGCACCGCTTCCTGAGCTGGAAGCGGTCGGGGCTGGACTCCTACGAGGACATGCACGACGACCTCGCCGGTGACGGCACGTCCCGGCTCTCCCCGTACCTGCACTTCGGCGCCCTCTCCCCCGTCGAACTGGTGGAGCGGGCCCGGGCGCACGGCGGGCCGGGGGCCGACGCCTTCGTCCGGCAGCTCTGCTGGCGGGACTTCCACCACCAGGTGCTCGCCGCCCGGCCGGACGCCTCGTCCGGGGACTACCGCACCCGCCACGACCGGTGGCGCCGGACGGACGAGGCCCGGGAGGAGATCGAGGCGTGGCGCGAGGGCCGCACCGGATACCCGGTGGTGGACGCGGCGATGCGCCAGCTCCGCCACGAGGGGTGGATGCACAACCGGGCGCGGCTGCTGGTGGCGAGCTTCCTCACCAAGACGCTCTACGTGGACTGGCGGGTCGGCGCCGCGCACTTCCTGGACCTGCTGGTGGACGGGGACGTCGTCAACAACCAGCTCAACTGGCAGTGGGTCGCCGGAACGGGCACGGACACCCGCCCCCACCGGGTGCTCAACCCGGTGGTCCAGGGCAAGCGGTTCGACCCGCGCGGCGCCTATGTGCGGCGCTGGGTGCCGGAACTGCGGGGCGTCGACGACCGGTTCGTGCACGAGCCGTGGCGGATGTCGGAGGGCGAGCGCGCGGCGGTCGACTACCCGGAGCCGCTGGTCGACCTCGCGGACGGCCTGGCGCGCTTCCGGCACGCCCGGGGCCGCGACTGACCGCGCCCGTGCACGGCCGCGCACGGCTGTGCACGGCCCGCCGCGCGGAGCGGCCGCATCCGCCGGGCCGTCCGGCGCCGAAACAGGTGTGGACCCGGCGCGTGCCGGGCCCGGCACCGCGACCGCCTCCGCCGCACGGCCAGGAGGGGCCCCGGCGACGGCCCGCGGCGCCCGCGGGCGCCCTCGACCGGTGCTCACCGAGCACCTGACAGCGCCACCGGGCGGTTCCGGGAGGTGGACCCGGCCCCGCCCCTGCGGACGCCCCGGAGCGTCGCCGGGTACGCGCGAGGCCGGGTCAGCGGCGTGTGGTGGGGCGGGTAAGTGGGCGTGCCCGGTGGGTCAGCGGGCGTGCCCGGGAGCCGGGTCAGGCGGTGTGTTGGCCGACCAGGCGGCGTTTTCGTGTTGGCCGGTCAGGCGGCGTGTCGAGGACCCGGTCAGCGGGCGTGCCGTTCGGGGGCGTAGGTGCCGTCCGGGGCGGTGACGACGCGGTCGGCGCCGGAGTGGAGGGCGTCGGCGACGGCGCGGACCGCCGCGCCGAGGTCGCCGCCGGGCGGCAGGGGCGGGGCGGTGCCGGCGACCGGGCGGTCGGCGAAGCCGGTGTCCAGGTGGCCGAAGCGGATGTCGAGCACCTGCACGCCCCGGGGACGTGTCTCACGGCGCACGGCGTCCAGCCAGGCACCGAGGGCGGCCTTGGAGGCGCTGTAGTCGGCCATGCCCGGCATCGGCCGCTCGGCGACCACGCCGGTCACCGCGGCGATCGCCCCGCCGTCCCGCAGGGTCCCCAGGGCCGCGCGCAGGAAGGCGGCGGGAGCGAGGGCGTTCACCGCGAGGAGATGCTCGGCGACCTCGTCGCCGACGCTCGGCGCCGTCCCGAAGGCGACCGTGCCGAACACCGTCACCACGGCGTCGAGTCCTCCGAGTTCCTCGGCGGCCCGGTGCACGGCGCTCGCGCACGATCCGGGGTCGTACGCGTCGAAGACCGCGGTCGCGGCGGCTCCGTGCGTGCGCGCGGCCCGCGCGAGCCGGCCCGGGTCGCGCCCGGCGAGTGCGAGCCGGGCGCCGCGGGAGGCGAGTTCGGCGGAGAGGGCCGTGCCGATCGCTCCGGTCGCGCCCGCGACGAGTACATGGGAACCGTCGATCTCCACGGCCGGCCTCCGGGACGGTGTGTCGGACAGGGGCCGGACGCCGCGCACCGCGCACGCCGGCCACGGGCCGGTCCGCGCTCCGCGTGAGCGGTCGGGGCCCGTCGTCAACGCTTCGGCCTCGCGCGGGGCCCCGGATGCGGCGGGCCGCTGTCCGCAGGTCAGCGGCCCACCACACCCGCCAGCACCTCGCGGGCCGCCCGGGTGCCGGAGGCGAGGGCGCCCTGGACCGAGCCGGTGGCCCGGTGGTCCCCGCAGACATGGCGGCCGGGGGCGACCCGTGTGGTGCGGCTCAGCGGCCACGGCGGCGGCATCGCGGGCAGCGCACCGGAGACGGTGAAGGTGGCCACCGACAGCCAGTCGCGGGTGTCGGCTGCGTACAGGTCGGCGAGCCGCCGGCGAACCGCCTCCTCGGCACCGGGCCGGTCGCCGCCGAGGACGGAGGTCGAGATCAGCGAGGTGCCGGGCGGGGCGTAGCCGGGGACGGCCTCGGTGAGGAAGCAGGTGTTGAGGACGGCGAGGGTGCTGTCCACCATCAGGGTCGGCTCGTCGAGGGGCGAGCGTTCGGCCGCGTGGTAGTAGGTGGTCACGGTCCGGGTGGCGGGCACGTCGAGGCCCGGGACGAGACGCCCGGCGGTGGCGGGGTCGGTCGCGACGACGACGTTCGCGGCGGGCAGTTCGCGTCCGTCGGCCAGGAGCACCCCGGAGTCGGTGACCGCCTCCACCGGGGTGTCGAGGCGCAGCACCCCGTCGGGCAGGCGGGCGGCGAGCTGGGCGGGCACCGCGCCGATGCCCTCGGCGGGCAGGCAGAGGGTGCCGCGGGCCATGCTCCGCCAGACCAGGTGGAAGAAGCGGGCGGAGGTCGTCAGTCCGGACTCCAGGAACACCCCGGCGAGGAAGGGGCGCAACAGGTCGTCGACGGCCTGTTCGGACAGGCCGGCGCGGTGGAGCGCGCTCAGCGTCGTCCGGTCGGCGCCGCGGGTGAGCAGGCGGGCCGGGGGGAACGTGTCGCGCGCGGTGAGCGCTCCGAGGGCCGCCAGGTCACGGGCGGACAGGCCCCGGCCGGGGAGCAGGGCGGCGGCCTCCCGGGGCCGGCGGGTGGGATCGGTGAGCCGGACGGGCCCCGCCGGGGTGTGGGCCACCACGCCCGGGGTGAGGGGGCGCAGACGCAGCGGGCGCAGGGACACGCGTCGTTTGACCTGGGGGTAGGCGGTGTTGAAGACCTGGAACCCCCGGTCGAGGAGGAAGCCGTCCTTGCGGTCGGTGCGCATCCGGCCGCCGACGCCGTCGGACGCCTCCAGCAGGCGGACGCGGAGACCGGCACGGCAGAGGTCGAGCGCGCAGGCGAGCCCTGCCAGGCCTGCGCCGACGACGACGGTGTCGGGGGCGGAGGAGGGTCGGGGAGGCGTCGTCATCGGTGTCCTTGGTGTCCTTCGCGAGGGCGCCGCCGGTGAGCGCGCCGCCGGGCGGGCGGCGCGCGCCGGGCGACGGGGGTGGGCGACGGGTGACGGGAGCGGTCGTGGTCGGGTAGGGGACGGGCCGCGAGCGCTGGGCCCAGCGGATCACGGCGCGGGCTCCGGGGCCAGTACCCACCGCGGGGCCGGCCCGGATCGGGTGACGCCGTGTCAACCGCGTACCC
The DNA here is from genome assembly GCF_016919245.1 of Streptomyces zhihengii. Classification (NCBI taxonomy): domain Bacteria; kingdom Bacillati; phylum Actinomycetota; class Actinomycetes; order Kitasatosporales; family Streptomycetaceae; genus Streptomyces; species Streptomyces zhihengii. The sequence continues at coordinate 256,630 of NZ_JAFEJA010000001.1, forward strand.
GGGTCAACCGCGTACCCGGGCCTCCACGGCGTCCACGGCCTCCGCGAGACCCGGGGGTCTGAGCGTGCCGCCGACCGGTTTGCCGGCCCAGCCCGGCCCGAGGGTCATGACCGCGGCCTGTCTGCGGGAGCCGCGGACGCCCCACCGCATGTCGGCCACGTGCTGGGCGAGCGGCTGGCTCGCGGTGGTCCGCGACTGGGCCCAGAGGCCGACGACCGCGGGGCCGGTCCGCCGGACGGCCTCGACCAGGGCCTCGACGGGCAGCGCGGCGCCGAACATCCGCACCGCGATCCGGCGCTGGGCGAGTGCGGCGCTGAGCGCCTCCAGCGGCAGGGTGTGGTTCTCGCCGGGCACGCAGGCCAGCAGCACCTTGCCGCTGTCCAGGCCGTCGGCGACGGGGGGCGCGGCCCGGCGCAGTGCGCAGGCCACGTGCCAGGACAGGAAGTGCTCGACCTCGACGTAGCGCTCGCCTGAGGACTCCCACTTACGGCCCACGGCCTGCAAGGTGGGCATCAGGATCTCGTGCCAGGCGGTGACGAGGCCGTAGGTCTCGACGGCGGTGTTCAGCAGTTCGTCGAGGGCGACGGCGTCGAGCCGCAGCGCGGCGCGGGCCAGGCCCCTGCACTCCTGGCGGGCGTCGCCGAGCCGCATGCCGGCATGGGCGCGGGCGGCCGCGGCGGGCCGGTCGGCCGGTGTGCCGCCGGGGGCGGGCCGGGGCGGCGGGGCCGGGCGGGACGGGTCCTGGGCGAGCCGCGCGGCCTCGGCGGGCGGGACGCCGGTGGCCGTCAGGGCGCACATCCGCTCCAGGAGCGCGACGTCCAGCGGCGTCCACCGGCGGTGCCGGCCCCCGACGCGGCCGGCGGGGCCCAGTCCGTAGCGCCGGTCCCAGGAGCGCACGGTGGTCGGCGCCACGCCCAGACGGCGGGCGACCTCGCCCGTCGTCAGCCCGGCCTCCTGCTGCTGTCCGTCGGCGGCGTCGTCGCTCATACGACGACTGTACCGGCTTTCCGACGCACAATCGATGCGCGTTGAGTGCGTCGTTTCATCGCCGGAGACTGAGGGCACGCGCTGCTTCGGCGCAGGGTGCCGCCCCTCGGGCGGATGCGGCCCCGAGCGAGACGCCGGCCGGGCAGGAGGAACGACACCATGGACGAGACGTCGACCCGCACCGACATGCCGCCGCCCGCGCAGGGCCCCGGCGGCGGCGCCGCGCCAGGGGCAACCGGGCTGGGCGCCGCACCGGACGGCGGGCCAGGGACCACCGGGCTGGGCGCCGCGCCGGACGGCGGGCCCGCCGACGAAGAGCTCGCCCGGGGCCTGCTCGCGGGCGACGAGTCGGCCTTCGCCGCCGTGTACCGGCGCTGGGGACCGATGGTGCACACGCTCGCCGCGCGCACGCTCGGCGACACCCGCGAGGCGGAGGACGTGACCCAGCTGGTGTTCCTGGCGGCCTGGCGCGGACGTGCCGGGTTCGATCCGCTGCGCGGCGCGCTGGGGTCCTGGCTGGTCGGGATCACCCGCCGCAAGACGGTGGACGCGCTGGCCGCGCGCACCCGCCGGCTGCGCCTCGCCGAGGCCGCCGCCCACTCCCCGCGGACGCCGTCGCCGCCGGACGGCGAGGAGACCGCGGACGGTGTGCTCGACCGGGTCCTGCTCGTCGACGAGCTGGCCAGGCTGCCGCGGCAGCAGCGGGACGTGCTGCGCATGGCCTACTACGAGGACCTGACGCAGGTTCAGATCGCCGACCGCACGGGCATCCCGCTCGGCACCGTCAAGAGCCATGCGCGCCGGGGTCTGCACCGGCTGCGGGACCGGCTGGAGCCCACGGCCGCCGCGGCGCGCCCCGCCGCCTGAGGCACTCCCGGACCGGTCGGAGCGCGCCCGTCCACGGCCCCGTCCGCCATCGGCCGGCGGTGCCGGCCGGAGCACCGCGCGAGCGCGGCACCGGGAGCCCGTCAGGATTGCCGGGATCCGGAAGTGCGGGCGGGTGCGGGCGGATGGGAAGCTTGCCGGGACCGCACAAGTGCCCTGCCGGGAAAGGGAGTCGGCGGTGCCTCCCCCGTCGGCCACCGGCGGCCCGGCGTCCGCGCGGCACCCGCCACCACTCCCCCGGCACCCCGCCCGGCCCGCGCCGGGGCGGGGCCTTCTCCTGTGCGCGTCGCGACGGGCAGGGGCGCCGGCCGTGCGGCCGGGGGCGAAGGGGGACAGGCGATGACGGTGCCGCGGCAGAACCGGGGCGGCCGCCCGGCGGGGCACATGGTGGTCTGCGGGGACGACGCCCTGGCGCACCGGCTCGCCGTGGAGCTCCAGGACGTCTACCGCGCGCATGTGGTCCTGGTCGTGCCCGACGCCCTGACCGGTGGGCAGAGCGGCGATCCGTCGCGGCTCGCGCGGGCGGCGGGCCGCTTCGGCGTCGCTCCGCTGCGGCGGCCCGTGCCGTCGCCCGACGACACCAGCGGCGGTCTGCGGCTCCCGCTGGAGGAGGTCGTGTCGGCCGAGCCCACCGAGGAGGCGCTGCTGCGGGCCGGGGTGGACCGGGCCGCCTCGCTGGCGCTGCTCTACGAGGACGACGAGGCCAACCTGCGGGCGGCGCTCGCCGCGCGCCGGCTCAGTCCCGGGCTGCGCCTGGTGGTGCGGATGTACAACCGCAAGCTCGGTCAGCACATGGAGCAACTCCTGGACCAGGCCGCCCTGCTGGCGATGCCCGGGGTGGACCGCGCCTTCCTGGACGCCTCCACCACGGTGCTCTCGGACGCGGACACCGCGGCCCCGGCGCTCGCCGCCACGGCGGCCGGCGGCACCAGCAAGGTCGTCCAGGCGGACGGGCTGCTGCTGCGGGCCGTGGAGCGGGCCCCGTCGCGTCCCGGTGAGGTGCCGGATCCGGGGCTGTGCACCCTGGCGCTGCTCTCGTCCTCCACCGCCGACCCCGCGGGCTCGGAGGGCTCGGACTCCAGCGGGTCCCAGAGCCCGCTGCTGCTGCCCGACGACGCGACGGTGCGCGACGCGGCGGACCGGGGCACGGTCGTCCTGGAGACCGTGCGGCACGCGGGCCCGGCCCTGCCGCTGCGGCGTCTCGCGCGGCGGGGCGCACCGCTCGGCGCGGTGTTCTCGCGGCGCCTGCGGTGGGCGCTGGCCGGCATCGTCGCCTCGGTGCTGGCGCTCAGCGTGACCGCGTCGGTGGTCACCGACGCGGATCCGGTGCACGCCGCGTATCTGACGCTGCTCGACCTGTTCGCGATCGGGGATCCCGCGGTCGGGGAGTCGACGACGCGTCAGATCCTGCAACTGCTGGCGGGGCTGGTCGGTCTCGCCCTGCTGCCGCTGCTGGTCGCCGGAGCGCTGGAGGCGCTGGGCACCTTCCGTGCGACGGGGGCGCTGCGCAGGCCGCCGCGGGGGCTGTCCGGGCACATCGTGCTGCTGGGGCTGGGGAAGATCGGCGCCAGGGTGCTGGCGCGGCTGCGGGAGCTGGACATCCCCGTCGTGTGCGTGGAGGAGGACCCGGAGGCCCGGGGGATCGCGCTGGCGCGCAGCCTCGCCGTGCCCGTGGTCCTCGGGGACGTCACCGAGGAGGGGGTGCTGGAGGCCGCGAAGGTCCACCGCGCGCACACGCTGCTGGCCCTCACCAGCTCCGACACCACCAATCTGGAGGCGACGCTGTACGCCCGTACGGTCAAGCCCGATCTGCGGGTCGCGCTGCGGCTGTACGACGACGAGTTCGCCACGGCCGTCTACCGCACGCTGCGGGCGGCCCACCCCGGGGCCGTCACCCGCAGCCGCAGCGTGACGCATCTCGCCGCCCCGGCGTTCGCCGCGGCGATGATGGGACGTCATGTCCTGGGCGCCATACCGGTGGAGCGGCGGGTCCTGCTGTTCGCCGTCGTCCGGGTCAGCGGCACGCCCGAGCTGGAGGGGCGTACCGTCGCCGAGGCGTTCCGCCCCGGGGCGTGGCGGATCCTGGCGCTGGACACGGCGGTGCCGGCCGCCCGGCATCCGGACCTCGGCGCGGTGCAGCACGGCGGCGAGGAGCCCCAGCTCCTGTGGGACCTGCATCCCGGCTATGTGCTGCGGTCGGAGGACCGGGTGGTCATCGCCGCCACCCGCCGGGGGCTCGCCGAACTGCTCGGCACCCCGGCGCGCCCGCACAGCGGCGCTCCCTGACGGGGCGCGCCGCGCGCGTGCTCAGCTCCCGGACAGCCGGAGGTCGATCCAGGGGACGGTGTCGCCCGGCAGCAGGTACCGCTCCGTCTCGGTGAACCCGTGCCGCAGGGCGAAGCGGAGGCCGTCCTCGTTGGAGGAGAGGACGACCGTCTCGATCGTCCGGGCGCCCAGCTCGCGGGCGTGGGCGAGGCCGCGGGCCCAGAGGACCTCGCCGAGCCCCCGGCGGCGGTGGGCGGCGAGGACGCGGGCGATCACGGTGGCCGCCCCGGTGTCCTCGGACGGCGGGCGCACGGTGCTGCACCCCACCAGTTCGCCGTCCCGGTAGGCGACTTCCAGGCGGTGCCGCTCCCTGCGGTCGCGTGCGTCGTCGAGGGAGAGGGGGTGGGTGGGGATGACGACGTTGTGGACGTAGCGCCAGTCCCGGAGGGCGGCGTCGTCGGCGGGCCGCCGGATGACGAGTTCGGACATCGCGCCAGGAGACCGGACCGCGCGCGCCGGCGTCAACCGCGTTTGCGGCGGGCCCCGTTCGGCTCGGCCGCCGGAAGGTCACGGCCCGCGGGCGGGGCGCGGCGGGCGGACGGACAGATTCCGGAAGGCCGGTGCGGCCGGCGCTTGACTTCGCGTGCACTCGAAGAAGGAGTCTTCCCTCCGAGGCCCGCAGCAGCGGGGCTCGCGGCACGAGGAGAGGGCTCCCCCATGAAGTACCGCACGATCGGCAGCGACCCCGCGACCAGCCGGCGGGTCAGCGTGCTCAGCCTCGGGGCGATGCTCTTCGGCACCCGTACCGACGAGAAGACGTCCTTCGCGATCCTGGACCGGTTCGTGGAGGCGGGCGGCACGTTCATCGACACGTCGAACAACTACGCGTACTGGGAGGACGGCAGCCAGGGCGGCGCGAGCGAGAACGTGATCGGCCGGTGGCGGCGCAGCCGGGGCATCGGCGACGAGGTCGTGATCGCGACCAAGATGGGCGCCCGCCCCCTCGCCCCCGGGACGGGATACGTGGAGAACCGCGAGGGGCTGTCCGCGCGAGCCGTACGGATCGCCGCCGAGCAGAGCCGGGAGCGGCTCGGGACGGACCGGCTGGATCTGCTGTACGCGCACATCGAGGATCCGGCGACGCCGCTGGCGGAGACCGTGGAGGGGTTCGCCGCACTGGTCGCCGAGGGCTCCGTCGGCCTGCTCGGCGTCAGCAACCACTGGGCGTGGAAGGTGGAGCGCGCCCGTGCCACGGCGGCCGCGCGGGGCCTGCCGGGCTTCGAGGTCCTCCAGTACAGCCACAGCTATCTGCGCCGCCGGACGGACCTGTCGGACGCGCTCTCCGCCGACGGCTCCTACGGGGTCGCGGGCGGTGACCTGCTGAGCTACGTCCGGGCGGAGCCGGCGCTGACATTGGTGGCGTACACCCCGCTGCTCGCCGGTGCGTACGTCCGCGACGACAAGCCGCTCGGCCCGGATCTGGACCACGCCGGCACACCGGCACGGCTGGCGGCGCTGCGGGAGGTCGTGGCGGAGACGGGGGCCACGGCCAACCAGGTGGTGCTGTCCTGGCTGATCGGCGGCGAGGTCCCGGTGGTGCCGCTGACCGGTGTGTCGTCCGTGGCCCAGCTCGACGAGAACCTGGCGGCCGTCGACCTGGAGCTGACCGCCGGGCAGCGCGCCCTGCTGGACGGCGCCCACTGACCGGCCGGTTTCCCGGGGCGCTCCGTGCGGTGCCGGTGCCCGGCACCGCACGGACCGATTCGCGCGGCGTTTGCGCATAGCCCGCGTCTGCAATTATTGTGGGCGAGCGTAACCCCCTCACGCAATCGGCTCAAGGAACAGTGCGATGACCACAGTCCCCACCGTCCTCCTCAACGACGGCGCCCGGATCCCCCAGCTCGGCTTCGGCGTCTTCCAGGTCCCCGACGACGAGACCACCACCGCGGTCGCCGCCGCCCTGGAGGCCGGCTACCGCTCGATCGACACCGCCGCCGTCTACGGCAACGAGCGGGGCGTCGGCCGGGCGCTGGCCGACTCCGGCGTCCCCCGCGAGGAGCTGTTCGTCACGACCAAGCTGTGGAACGCCGACCAGGGCCACGACGCCACGCTGCGGGCCTTCGACACCAGCCTCGCGGCGCTCGGCCTCGACCATGTCGACCTCTACCTGATCCACTGGCCCGCCCCGGCGCAGGACCTCTACCGGGAGTCGTGGCGGGCGATCGAGAAGCTGGTGGCCGACGGCCGGGTGCGCACGGCGGGCGTCTCCAACTTCGGGCCCGGCCATCTGCGCCGGCTGCTCGACGGCGCCTCCCTCGTCCCCGCGGTCAACCAGATCGAGCTCCACCCCGGCCTCCAGCAGGCCGAACTGCGGGCGCTGCACGCCGAACTCGGCATCGCCACCGAGGCGTGGAGCCCGCTCGCCCAGGGCGCCGTCCTCTCCGAGGACACGCTCACCGCGATCGCGGCGGACCACGGGAAGTCCCCCGCGCAGGTCGTGCTGCGCTGGCACCTCCAGCTCGGCAACGTGGTGATCCCCAAGTCGGTCACCCCGGAGCGCATCCGCGCGAACATCGACGTCTTCGACTTCACGCTGTCCGACGACGAGATGAGCGCGATCGCCGGCCTCGACCGCGGTCTGCGGACGGGCCCGCACCCCGACGAACTCGGCTGAGACGAACTCGGCCGACACCGGCTCCGCGACCGCCGGGGCACCCGCGGTACGGGCGCCCCGGACCGCGGTCCGGCGGGAAAACGGGAGGCGGAGAGCGGGCCCGGCGGGCCATCCTGCACGGAACACGTTCCGGACGGGCTGCGCCCGCGACACCACCGAGGAGCAGCCTTGTCCCCGCACTCCGTCCTGCTGTCCGGCATCGTCGGCTCCACCGCGTACGGCCTGGCGCACGCCGGGTCGGACATCGACCGGCTGGGGGTGTTCGCGGCGCCCACCGAGGACTTCCACGGGCTGCACGCGCCCCGGGCCTCGTACGTGACCAGCGCACCCGACCGCACGCTGCACGAGGCCGCGAAGTGGTGCCGGCTCGCCCTCGGCGGCAACCCGACGGCCGGTGAACTCGTCTGGCTGCCCGACGAGTTGTACGAGGTCCGCACCCCGCTGGGCGACGAGCTCATCGCCATCCGGTCGTCACTGCTCTCCGCGAAACGGGTGCGCGACGCCTATCTCGGCTACGCCACCCAGCAGGCCAAGCGGCTCACCGACCGGGCCGCGCACGGGCCGTTGCCCGCCGAGGCACGCGGGCGCACGGCCAAGCACGCCCGCCATCTGATGCGCCTGTGCCACCAGGGCCTGGGCCTCTACACCACCGGGCGGCTGGAGATACGGCTCGACGACCCGGACGCCTTCCGGGCGTTCGGCGAGCGGGTCGCCGACGACCCGGCGCAGGCACTGCCGCTGCTCGCCTCCTACGAGCGGGCGTTCGACGAGGCACGGAGCCCGCTGCCCGACCGGCCCGACGAGGCGCCGGCGGAGGCATGGCTGCGCCGGGTGCGCGCCCACCACTACGCCGCGCGGGCACCGCGGTGAGCGCGGAGGGCGGCGCCCGCCGTCACAGGGCGGCGTCGCGGGCCGTCGGCCTGCCGAGGTACCAGATCGGGGCCGGGTCCGCGATCGGCAACAGCCGGAAGCCCAGCCGGTCGTAGAACGCCCTGGCCCGGGTGTTCGCCTGCACCATGCACAGGTGCACGGCCGGGACGCCGGCCTCGTGGAAGGCGTCCAGCAGGGTGCGCATCAGCGCGCGGCCGTGGCCGCGGCCCTGCCACGGGGGCAGCAGGTCGATGTGGAGATGGGCGGGGTGGCCGGCGAGTTCGGGGCGGACCATGTGCTCCGGGCGGTGCAGCAAGGCGGTGATCTCCTCGGCCGGGGTGCGGGGCTCCCCCTCGGGCAGCGGGAACCGCGCGCTCACCGTCGGCAGCCATTCGGCACGGAAGCGCTCGGCGTAGCGCACGGTGTCCGGCGCGCCCAGCACATAGCCGACGGCGTTCCCGGCGCCGTCGTCCAGGACGAAGACGAAGTCCGGCTCCAGCGCGGCGTAGGGATGGGCGAAGACCGAGGGCATCAGGCCGGGGTCGGGGCAGAGGGCCGAGGAGTCCCCGCCCTCGTGGGCCGTCCTGACGCATATCTCCGCGAGCGCCGCGTGGTCGGCGGGGCGGTAGCGGCGGATGTACGGGGTGCCGGCGCCGCCGGCCGGGGTGGCGGATGTGTGCTCCATGTCCGGGATGATTTCCCCATTGGGAGCGCTCCCACAACTGCTTTCGGCCGCTCGCGCCGGGACGGGCCCGGGCGGCCGGGGGGTGTGGGGGCCGGGGGGTGCGGTGGCCGGGGCGGCCGGGGGTGCGCGGAACGGGGGCGGCCGGGGCGGTCAGCCGGGGGTGTCGGCGTGGCGGAGTTCGGCCAGGAGTTCGCTCTGGCCCGCCAGGAGTTCGGTGAGGATGCGGCGGGCCGCACGCAGGAGTTCGGCCACGTCGCCGCCGGCCAGGGCGTAGCTGACGGTGGAGCCGTCGCGGATGGATATCACGATGCCGGAGCGCCGCAGCACCGCGAGCTGCTGGGAGAGGTTGGAGGGCTCGATCTCGATCTCGTTGAGCAGTTCGCGTACGGGTACGGGGCCGTTCTGGAGCAGTTCCAGGACGCGGATGCGCACGGGGTGCCCGAGCATGCGAAAGAACTCCGCCTTGGCCTGGTACAGCGGTACCTGCATGCGACAACGCTCCTGCCGGGTCTGGGTCGCTGGTGGGGGGCGGCAGCCCGGTCTGCCGGGTGCCCGATGGCCGACGTCATGATCCTGCCGCGTCCGGCCCCGCCCCCACCCACGTCTGACCATTTTCGGATGTGCCGAGTTGAAGACTTCTGCAACTCGTGGGCGTGCGGGGCCGGATCGTACGGCGAAGGGTTACAGCTCCAGTTCCGCCTCGACCCGCTTGAGCTGGTGGCGGGCCATGGCCAGGTTGGACCTCCCCTTGTCCAGGACGATGTAGAGGAAGAGTCCGTTGCCGCCCTTCCCTCTGAGCAGCCGGATCAGGTGGTACTGGCTGCCGAGAGTGATGAGTACGTCCTCGATCTCCTCCTTGAGCCCCAGCATGTCCATCGCGCGGAGCTTCGCCCGGATCACATCGGTGTTGCCCGCGGCGGCGACCGTGAGGTCGAGGTCCTTGCCGCCGCCGAGCGTGCCGAGGGCCATACCGCTCGTGTAGTCCACCAGGGCGACCCCCACACTGCCCTCGATGGTCATCGCCTCCTTCAGAGACGTCTCGACGTTCGCCATCTGTGCCCACTCCCTCGATCGTGGATGCCGGGCCGGTCGCGGCCGGCCCGCCTGTGATCAGGACGCTACTGACGGGCAGGACGGCGGAACGCCGGATGCGCGGAACCGTCCGAAAACAGCCCCTGGCGCTCCGGATCACGTCCTGGGGAGGGCTCAGGGGCCGACGGGTCGCAGACCGTAGACGCGGGTCGCCGTGGCGGCGAGGAACGCCTCCCGCTCCCCGGGGTCCAGCCGGGCGGTGAGCGCGCGGGCGGTGTCCAGGACCTCCGTGTATCCGGCGGCCGGCAGGCACACGGGCCAGTCGGAGCCGAACATCACCCGTCCGGGGCCGAAGGCGTCGAGGACGGTGTCGGCGTACGGCGCCAGACCGGCGACGGTCCAGGCGTCCCGGTCGGCCTCGCTGACGAGACCGGAGAGCTTGCAGGTGGTGTTGGGGAGGGCGGCGAACGCGCGGAGTTCGCCCGCCCACGGCGTCAACCGGCCCGTGGCGACGGGTGGTTTGCCCGCGTGGTCGAGGACGAAGCGGACGCCGGGGTGGCGGGCGGCGGCCGCGCGGGCGGCGGGGAGCTGGTGCGGGCGCACGACCAGGTCGTAGACGAGGCCCGCCGCACCGAGCGCCGTGAGCCCCCGGCCGACGTCCGGGCGCAGCAGCCAGCCGGGGTCGGGTTCCTCCTGCACCTGGTGGCGGATGCCCACGAGGCGGTCCCCGCCGGGAGCGGCCCGCAGCGCGGCGAGGTCGTCGGCGACGCCGGGGGCGGTGAGGTCCGTCCAGCCGACGACGCCCGCGATCAGGGGGCTCGCACCGGCCGTGGCGAGGAACGCGAGCGTCTCCCGGGTGTCGCAGACGGTCTGGACGAGGACCGTGGCGTCGACCGGCGTCCCGGCCGTGGCCCGTGCCAGGTCGGCCGGGAGGAAGTCGCGGCGGATCGGCTCAAGGGCGGGATCGTCCAGCCAGGGCAGGTCGAACGCGGAGCGGTCCCACAGATGGTGGTGGGCGTCGACGACCCGCGGGGCGGGCGGGGTGTCTGGCAGGGGCGACGCGTGGCCGGCCCGGGCGTCGGACGGGTGCGGTGTCTGGCCGGCCTGGCCGTCGGACGGGTGCGCCGGGCGTCCGGCCCCGGCATCAGGCCGGTCCGGCGCGCGTCCGGCTCCGGTCTCGGGGCGGTGCGCCGGGCTTCCGGCCCCGGCGTCGGACGGGTGCGCCGGGCGGCCGGCCCCGGTCTCGGGCCGCTCCGGCGGCCGTCCCGCCCCCGAGCGCCGGGCGCTCACCGGTCGGCCTCCGCGGGCACCGGGACGTCGCCGGGGAGGAGTCCCTCGGACCGGAGGTCCCGCCACAGCTCCCCCGGCAGGGGCGCGGCCAGCCGGTCGGCCGCGTCGGTGATCTCGGCGGCGTCGCGCGCCCCGATCAGCGCGCCGGCGACGGCCGGGTGCGCCAGCGCGAAGCGCACGGCGGCGGCGCGCAGCGGCACACCGTGCCGGGCGCAGACCTCCTGCATCCGCAGGGCGCGCCGCAGCAGTGGCGGGGGGACGGGCGTGTAGTCGTAGGTGGAGCGGGGTGTGGGGGCGGCCAGCAGGCCCGAGTTGAAGACGCCGCCGAGCACGACCGGGACGCCGCGCCGGTGGGCCTCGGGCAGCAGGTCGGTGTGCGCGGTCTGGTCGAGGAGGGTGTAGCGGCCGGCGACGAGGACGACGTCGACGTCCGTCTCGCGGACGAAGCGGGCGGGCACGGCGCTCTGGTTCATCCCGACCCCGATGGCCCGGACCACGCCCTCGCCGCGGAGGCGTTCGAGGGCCGGGTACGCCTCGGTGAGGGCCTGTTCCACATGGTCGTCGGGGTCGTGGAGGTGGACGATGTCGATGTGGTCGGTGCCCAGCCGCCGCAGGCTCGCCTCGATGCTCCGCCGGACGCCGTCGGCGCCGAAGTCGAAGACCCGGCGGTGGGTGGCGGGCACGGCGAAGCCGTTGGCGAGGTCGTCGCCGGTGGCGCCGGGGGTGGGGACGAGCAGCCGGCCGACCTTGGTGGAGAGGGTGTACGTGTCGCGCGGGCGGTGCCGGAGCGCGGCGCCCAGGCGCCGTTCGGAGAGGCCGAGTCCGTAGTGGGGCGCGGTGTCGAAGGCGCGGACGCCGGCGTCCCAGGCGGCGTCCACCGTGGCCGCCGCCTGTTCGTCGGTGACCGGTGCGTAGAGGTTGCCGATGCCGGCGGCGCCCAGCAGCAGGCGGGTGAGGGGCACGCCGGCGCGGCCGCCGCTGCGGGTGCGCACGGCTCACCGTGCCCGGGGGCGCAGCCGCAGGGAGGCCATCCCGCCGTCGACGGGGAGCGCGGTGCCGGTGACGGCGGACGACTGCGGTCCGGCGAGGTGCACGATGGCGGCGGCGACCTCGTCGGCGGTGACCAGGCGGCCGATGGGCTGCCGTGCGCTGAGCGCGGCGTGTTCGGCTGCGGGGTCGTCGGCGGCGTCGAGGAGCCGGGCGACCCACGGGGTGTCCACGGTGCCGGGGTTGACGCAGTTGACCCGGACGCCCTCGTGGACGTGGTCGGCGGCCATGGCGAGGGTGAGGGCGAGGACGGCTCCCTTGGACGCCGAGTAGAGGGCGCGCTGCGGCAGTCCGGCGGTGGCGGCGATGGAGCAGGTGTTGACGACGGAGGCGTGGGCGGAGGCGCGCAGGTGCGGCAGGGCGGCGCGGGTGGTGCGGACGATGCCGAGGACGTTGACGTCCAGGACCCGCCGCCATTCGTCGTCGTCGTTGTCCTCGACGGTGCCGGCGGCGCCGATCCCGGCGTTGTTGACGAGGATGTCCAGCCCGCCGAGCGCGGTGGCGGCCGCCGTCACGGCGCCGGTGACGCCTTCGCGGTCGCCGACGTCGGCGGTGAAGCCGTGCACGCCCGCGGGGAGGTCGGACGGGCTCAGGTCGAGCACGGCGACTTCGGCGCCGTGTTCGCGCAGGAGTCGGGCGGTGGCACGCCCGATGCCGGACGCGCCGCCGGTGACCAGGGCCCGCAGTCCGTCGAGTCCGCCGCTCATGCCGTCTCTCCCCCGCTGATGAGGTCGGCCGCCCAGAAGGTGCCGTCCGGATAGGTGTAGGTCGCGATCGACGCCGGGTGCATGGCGCTGGAGAAGCCGGGGGCCGAGGGCGCCCGGTAGCGCCCGCCGGTCACGTGCACGGGGTGCACGAAGTGCTCGTGGAGGTGGTCCACGTATTCGATGACGCGGTCCTCGGTGGTCCCGGACAGGGCGACGTAGTCGAACATCGCCAGGTGCTGGACGAGTTCGCACAGTCCCACTCCCCCGGCGTGGGGGCAGACCGGGACGCCGAACTTGGCGGCCAGCAGCAGGATGGCGAGGTTCTCGTTGACCCCGCCGACGCGGGCGGCGTCGAGCTGGAGGACGTCGATCGCCCCGGCCTGGAGGAGCTGTTTGAAGACGACGCGGTTCTGCGCGTGCTCGCCGGTGGCCACCTTCACCGGGGCGACCGCGCTGCGGATGGCGGCGTGGCCGAGGATGTCGTCGGGGCTGGTGGGCTCCTCGATCCAGTACGGGTCGAAGGCGGCGAGGGCCTTGGTCCAGGCGATGGCCTCGTCGACGTTCCAGCGCTGGTTGGCGTCGACGGCCAGCCGGACGCCGGGGCCGATCGCGGCGCGGGCGGCCCGGCAGCGGCGGACGTCGTCCTCCAGATCGGCCCCGACCTTCAGCTTGATCTGGGTGAACCCCTGGGCGACGGCCTCCTCGGCGAGGCGGGTCAGCCGGGCGTCCGAGTAGCCGAGCCAGCCGGGCGACGTGGTGTACGCGGGGTAGCCGCGGCGCACGAGGTCGGCCGCGCGGGCCTCGCGGCCCTCCCGGCCGCGGCGCAGCAGGTCCAGGGCCTCCTGCGGGGTGAGCGCGTCGGCGATGTAGCGGAAGTCGACCTGGGAGACGAGCCATTCGGGCTCGGCGTCGGCCAGCAGCCGCCACAGGGGCTTGCGGGCGCGCTTGGCCGCGAGGTCCCAGACGGCGTTGACGACGGCGCCGGTCGCCATGTGCATCACGCCCTTCTCGGGGCCGAGCCAGCGCAGTTGGCTGTCGCCGTTCAGGTCCCGGCTGAGCGATCCGGGGTCGGCGCACAGCTCGGCGACCGGGCGGCCGGTGACATGCGACCGGAGCGCGTCGAGGGCGGCGACCTGGACGTCGTTGCCGCGTCCGATGGTGAAGGCGAAGCCGTGCCCCTCCACACCGTCGCCGGCGTCGGTGCGCAGAACGAGATAGGCGGCGGAGTAGTCGGGGTCCGGGTTCATCGCGTCCGACCCGTCGAGCTCGCGCGAGGTCGGGAAGCGGATGTCGTAGGTCTCCATCGCGGTCACCCGGGGGGTGTCTGTGGGCAACGTGGGTCCTTTCGGCGGGACTTGCTGCCGGACGGCCCCGACGATAGGCAGCGGATACCCTCCAAGGCAAGACAGACATCGGATGTATCGCGGGATTCGACGGGATCGGCCCGCCTCGAACCGGAACGATCCGGGACACGGGCGGCAGGAAGCCGAGGAGGCGACCCGAGGTGGTGACGGCACCGATCGAGGAACATATGACGGAGCCGCCGAGACATCGGATGAACTCGGGGGCCTCGGCGGGCGGCGGCGTTCCTCCCGTGCTGCGGGCGGCGCGGGCCGGCGGGACCATGGGGGCATGGCAGTGGAGACCTCTTCGGCGGACCGTGAACGGCCGCCCGGCGGCGAGGGGCACTACGGCGAACGGATCTTCCGCCCCGGGGACAGCGGCGAGGCGGACCGCATCGATCACGGCGCCCTCGCCTACGACGCGATCACCCTGGCCAGGCTGCGGCGGCTGGGGGCGGGCCCCGGGTGGCGGTGCCTCGACGTGGGCGCCGGCACCGGCAGCGTGGCCCGGGCGCTGCTGCGGGACGCGGGCGTCGCGGAGGTGGTGGCGGTCGACCGGGACACCCGCTTCCTGGCGGAGGATCCGCCGGAGGGCCTGACCCCGCTGGAGGCCGACGTCCTCGCCGACGGCTTCGACCCGGGACGGTTCGACCTGGTGCACGCGCGGTTCGTCCTCATGCACCTGCCGGACCCCGCACGGATGACGGCACGCCTGGCGGGCCTCCTGGCGCCGGGCGGGGTCCTGGTGGTCGGCGACGCGGTCGACCTCACGACCGGAGCCGCGCCCGACGGGCCCGTGACCGCCGCGGTGCGCGCGATGTGGCGGGGCCTGCGGGACACCATCGGCACCAACGTGTCCTGGGTGCCGGACTGCCCGCGCCTGCTGACCGAGGCCGGGCTGGAGTCCGTCGCCGCGGAGATCCATGTCCCGCCCCTGGAGGCCGGCAGCCCGATCAGCCGGTTCTGGGCGGACACCTGGGAGCGGTCGAGGGACGCCATGACGGCCACCGGCCTGGTGGACGACGAGGGCCTGGACGAGGCCCTCCGCAGCCTCGGAGCCGCTGAGTTCGCCGGCTTCTCCCCCGGGATGCTCACCGCCTGGGGGCGGGCGCCGGCGCCCGCGAACTGACGGGCGCCCGACACGGAAGAAACCCGGGCGCGGACCCCGGGGCGTCCGGCGGCGGCCGCCGCTCGAAGCTTTGCGCCCGCCGCTCACGCCCGCGCGCCCGCCGCGCACACCCCCGCGCCGCCGCTCGAAGCCCGTGGGCCGCCGCTCACACCGCGCACGGCCGCCATCTAGTCGTTGACAAGTTCGGTCGCCGTGCGCAATCTTGTCAGTGACAAGTCGGGTCGGGGGTTCCGGCCCGGAAGGGGGATCGCACGATGAACGCGATGAACGCGATGAACGCGATGAACGCGGCGGAGGCGGCGGAGGCGGCGGAGGCGGCGAACGTGACGAACACGGGCGACTCGACGGGCGAGGACCTCGGACAGGTGCGCCGGATGTGGCACCTGCTCGAACCGCTGCACGCCGTCCTGTACTACGCGCCGCAGGCGTTCGACCAGGCGGCGGCGCTCGGCTTCGCGGTCGACGAGCGCTGGCCCGCCTACTTCGCCTGGCGCGCCGCGCCCCTGGGCGAGGCGGGGGCCGGGGACGTGACCGAGGCGTTCCACAGCTTCAGCCCGCGGATGGTCGAGCGGTACGTGCCGGACGCCTGGCGGACCGCCCCGCCCGCGGAGGTCCTCGCGGCCCGGCTGCGCGCCGTGGATCAGGTCTACCGCGCGGTGCTGGGCGAGGGGGCGGGGTCGCACGCACTGGCCGAGGCCGCCGCCCTGGCCCGTCGCGCCGCCGCCGGCGCCGACACCGCCGGACGCCCCCTCGCCGCGCCGAACGCCGCCCTCCCCTGGCCCGAGGAGCCGCATCTGGTGCTCTGGCAGGCCGCGACCGTCCTGCGCGAGCACCGGGGTGACGGCCATGTCACCGCACTGCGGGAGGCGGGGCTCGACCCCGTCGAATCGCTCGTCTCCTTCGCGTCCGTGGGAGCGGCCCCGGCGGAGACCTTCGCGAGCCGCGGCTGGACCGACGCCGAATGGAGCGCGGCGGCCGAACGGCTCGTCGTGCGCGGGCTGATGGACGCCGACGGGGCGGCGACCGACGCCGGCCGCGCGCTGCGGTCCCGGATCGAGCAGCGCACCGACGCCTCGGCGGCCGCGCCCTGGGCCGTGCTCGGCCCGGACGGCACGGCACGGCTGGCCGAACTCCTCGGTGACCCCTGGGTCGCGGTGCTGGGCACCGGTCTGCTGCCCGCGACCAACACCCTGGGCATCGGCCGGATCTGAGGCTTCGGGGGCCGCACGCCGAGGCGGCTTCCGGCATGAGGTCCGCGTGCCGCGAGCGGCACACCCACGTCCGCGGCATCACACCCAGGGTGGCGGGCCGTCCGGGACGAGGGTGTGGACGTCGAAGAGGATCGCGGCCTCCGCGCCGATCGCGGGGCCGCTCGTGCGCGCCATCCAGGTCAGGAACGGGCGCGCCTCGAAGCCGCGTTCGCCGAGTCCGCGGGTGTACTCGGCGTGCGCCTCCAGCGACGCGATGCCGGCGTCCAGCGGCGGGCCGGTGACATCGACGCCGTGGGTCGGCCGGGCCGCGCCGGCGAAGCACACCAGCCGGACGCCGCCCCACGGTTCGAGGCCCTCGTTCGCGAGCTCGGGGAAGACCCACCGGTTGCCCGCGTCCCGTGCGGCGTCCAGCGCGGCGAGGCCGACGACGCGGTGGTCGGCCTGGTTGGTCATCCCGCCGACCATCCGGACGCCGAAGTCGCCGGACACCATGACCTGGGGCCGGTGGCGGCGGACGGCGCGGACGATGTCCCGGCGCAGCCGCGGGCCGCCCTCGATCACTCCGTCGGTGTGGTCGAGGAACTCCACCACACCGACGCCGACCGCCCGGGCCCCGGCGCGTTCCTCCTCCTCGCGCAGCGGACCGGCACGCTCGGGCTCGATGGCGTCGATACCGGCTTCGCCGCGGGTGGCGAGGAGATAGGTGACGGTCTTGCCCTGGCCGGTCCAGCGGGCGACCGCGCAGGCGGTGCCGTACTCGATGTCGTCCGGGTGGGCCGCCACGGCGAGGCAGCGCTGCCAGTCCTCCGGCAGTTCGGGGAGCAGTTCGTGCCGGGCCGTCTCGGTGTCGGAACGGGAAGCGCTCATGGATCCATGATGGTCCCGCCGCCGTGGCCGGGCAGCCCGGGCGGGAGCGGCGCGGGCCTCCTGCCGAGGCGGGGGCGGCGCGGGGCTCATGCCTCATACGGGAGCCGTGACGGGGACGGCGCGGGGCTCGCGCGGACGCCGTGACGGGGGCGGCCGGAGCGGGGTGGCGAAAATATTTTTGCAGGGTCTGCACTTTTGCATATCATGCAGCCCGTGACGGAGAAGAGTGCCGCGGGCAACGGTTTGCGGGAGCGCAAGAAGCGGGCGACCCGCGCCGCTCTCGTGGAGGCGGCGCTGCGGATCGCGGCGGAGCACGGGGCGGAGAACGTCACCGTGGAGACCGTCAGCGAGGCCGCGGGCGTCTCCCCGCGCACGTTCTTCAACTACTTCGACACCCGTGACGACGTGTTCGTCATGATCGACGCCGAGTCGAGCGCCCGGGTGCGCCGGGCCGTACGCGAGGCGCCGCCCGCCGTGCCGCCCCTGGAGGTGCTGCGCGACGCGCTCGCGGCCGAGCTGGCCGAGGTCGAGGAGCAGCACGAGCTGTGGGCGCTGCGCGCGGAGGTGCTGCACCGGTCGCCGCATCTGCTGGCCCGCAGCCTGGGCGCCCACATGGCCGACGAGCTCGACCTCGCCGACGTCCTGGCCGCCCGCATGGAGCACGCCGGGCCCGCCGCGGGCCCGGAAGCCGATCCCGCCCAGGGCCCCGGACACCCCGACAACCCCGCCGCGGGAGCAGCGCCGCCGGAGCACCCCGCGGGGACCGCCCCCGTGACGGAGGACCCCGGGGTCACCGCCGCCGGGCCGGAGCACCCCGCGGGGACCGCCGCGCCGCCCCTGGCGGGGGACGCGCAGGGCACGCCGGACCCCTGCACGGCGGGGCGGGACGGCGGGCCGGGCTCCGAGCTGTATCCGCGTCTGCTGGCCGCCGTGGGCGCCGCCGCCGTGCGGGTCGCCGTGGAGCACTGGTGCGCCCGGCGGGACCGGCTCGCCTTCACCGACGTCTTCCGCCGGACCTTCGACCTGCTCGCCGCCGGGCTGGCCCAGCCGCCCGGGGCGGGCGCCGACTGACCCCCTCCCCGCCGGACCGCCCACGACCGCCCCCGACCCGGGGCCGGCGGGCGGCCCCGCGATCCGGGACTGGTGGTTGCCTGGGGCATTCACCGCTCCCGGGACCTCCCCGACCGACAGCAACCGACCCACCGAGAGAGATGTCGTGACCGCAACACCGGCGCCCGCCGAGGCGCCACCCACGTCCATGACCGAACGCCAGATACTCCAGGCCATGTCGGGCCTGATGGCCGGCATGTTCGTCGCCATCCTGGCCGGCACCGTGGTGGCCAACGCGCTGCCCCGGATCATCGCCGACCTGGGGGCCAGCCAGTCGGCCTACACCTGGGTCGTCGTCTCCGAACTGCTCGCCATGACGGCCACCGTGCCGCTCTGGGGCAAGCTGTCGGACCTCTACAACAAGAAGCTGCTGCTCCAGCTCTCCCTCGGCATGTTCGTCGTCGGGTCGCTGCTGGCCGGCTTCTCCCACGGCGTCGAGCTGCTGATCTTCAGCCGCGTCGTCCAGGGCATCGGCGCGGGTGGGCTGACCGCCCTGGCGCAGGTCGTCATGGCCGCCGTGATCCCGCCGCGGCGGCTCGGCAAGTACGCCGGCATCTTCGGCGCCGTCTTCGCCGTGGGCACCGTGGCCGGACCGCTGATCGGCGGTGTCATGGTGGACACCTCGTGGCTCGGCTGGCGCTGGTGCTTCTTCATCGGCGTGCCGTTCGCGCTGCTGGCGATCGTGCTGCTCCAGCGCACGCTCAAGCTGCCCACCGTCCGGCGCCGTGACGCCAAGATCGACTACCTGGGCGCGTTCCTGCTGGTCGCCGGTGTCTGCGCCCTGCTGATCTGGGTGTCGCTGGCCGGCAACAGCTTCGACTGGGCGTCCTGGCAGACCGCCGCGCTCACCGGTGGCGGTGTGCTCCTGCTCGCCGCCGCGGTCTGGGTCGAGGCGCGGGTGCCGGAACCGATCATCCCGCTCACGATCTTCCGCAACCGCACCGTCACCCTCACCACCGTCGCCAGCCTGCTGGTCGGCGTGGCCATGTTCGGCGGCACGGTCTTCCTGTCGCAGTACTTCCAGGTGTCCCTCGGCAAGTCGCCGACCGTCGCGGGCCTGATGAGCCTGCCGATGATCCTCGGCCTGCTGGTCTCCTCCACCATCGCGGGCCAGATCATCAGCGCCACCGGCCGGTGGAAGGTGTACCTGGTGGCCGGCGCGGTCGTGATGGCGGCCGGGCTCGCGCTGCTCTCCACCATCGACGCGGACACCGGCTTCGGGCTGCTCAGCCTGTACATGGCCGTGCTCGGCATCGGTGTGGGTCTGCTGATGCAGAACCTCGTGCTCGCCGCGCAGAACGACGTCCCCGCGGCGGAGCTGGGCGCGGCGACCTCCGTGCTGTCGTTCTTCCGCAGCATGGGCGGGACCGTCGGCACCAGTGTGCTCGGCGCGATCCTGGCCAACCGGGTCGCCAGTGAGATGACCAAGGGCTTCGAGGAGGGCGGGATGGCCACCGCCGGCGGCGGGGCCGCCGGGCACGGGGCCGTCCCGGACATGTCGACCCTGCCCGAGCCGGTGCGCGCCGTCGTGGAGCACGCGTACGGGGTGGCCACCGCCGACCTGTTCCTGATCGCGACGCCGTTCGCGCTGCTGGCGCTGGTCGCGGTGGTGTTCATCAAGGAGAAGCCGCTGAAGACCACCAGCGGCATGGAGCGCCTCGCGGAGGAGGCGGCGGCCGCGGGCACCCCGGCCGCCGATGCCGCCGTCGCGGAGCCGGCCGCCGCCGGGACCGGGCCGCGCGAGGGCGGACCGGGCGCCGGCGGCACCGAGGCCGCCCGGGTCGGCTGACCCGGACCGCTCACGGGCGCCGGGTGTCTCCTGCCGGCAGGAGACACCCGGCGCCGTCGTATCCGCGGCGCCGGGGCGACAGGGGGGACAGGGGACGACGGCGCACCGCAGCGGGCCGGAGCGGGCCGGGGACGACGCGGTGCACGGCGGGCTGGAGCGGTACGGGCGCACGGCCGCACCGCGGTGCGCCAATGCGGGCCGGGGACGACGGTGCACGGCGGGGCGGAGCGGTACGGGCGCACGGCCGCACCGCGGTGCGCCAATGCGGGGCGGGCACACGGCCACGCCCGGCGGGCCGGTGCGGGCCGGGCACACCGCCCAGCACCGGCCCGTGCGCCGTTACGGCGCCATCTCGTACGTGCCCGAGAGGGACTCCACGCGCGCCCACACGCGTGCCGAGCGGTTCTCGTCGACGACCGGGCGGCGGACGGCGCCCAGCGCCCAGTCCTGCTGCGCGGCGGTGGCGGAGTCCTTGCCGTGGAGGTCGACGGCGTAGGCCGAGAAGTCGCGGACGAGCACGGCGAACAGCTCGTCGAGCACGTCCTCGTCGGTGCCCGTGGCGCCCGCCTGCTCCAGGACGAGCTGCCCGTGGACCACGAGGGCGAACAACTGGCCCACCGCCAGCAGCAGGTCGAGGTCGCGGCTCTGCTCCTCGCCGGGGGCGGCGGTGCGGACGAACTCGCACAGGGCGTCCGCCTGCTCGCGGAAGCGGGCGACGTTGGGCAGGTGCTTGTGGGCGTCGAAGGCCGGCCGCCAGTCGTGGAACCGGACCGAGCCCAGACCGCGCGCGGGGCCCTGGCGGAAGAGGAAGCCGTCGTCGGCGGCGTCGTGGCGGGTGGGCACCGGCGGGAACTCCGCGGGGTCCAGCAGGTGGTTGCGGAGGAACTTCAGGATCAGCGCCAGGTTGACGTGGACCGTCCCCTCCAGCTTGGGCAGGCCGCGGATCTCGACGGCGGCCTGGCCGAAGTAGGTGTCCTTCTCGAATCCCTTGGCGGCGATGACGTCCCAGAGGAGGTCGACGACCTTCTCCCCCTCGGTCGTCACCTTCATCTTCGTCATCGGGTTGAAGAGGAGGTAGCGCCGGTCGTCCGGCCCGGCGGTGCGGAAGTAGTCGACGGCGCGGTCGCTGAAGAGCTTCATCCCGGCGAGCCGCACATAGGCGTCCGTCAGCTCGCGCCGCACGTGCGGGAAGGCGGTGACGGGCCGGCCGTAGAGGATCCGGTTGTGGGCGTGGGTGACCGCCTCGTACATCGCGTGCTCGCAGATGCCGATGGAGGCGGTGCAGAGGTTGAACTTGCCGACGTTGACGGTGTTGAGCGCGGCGTCGAAGGCGGCCCGCCCGGTGTGCAGCACGTCCTGCGGCGCGACCGGGTAGTCCCGGAGGCGGAACTCGCTGACGTACTTGGAGGAGTCGACGACGTTCTTGACCAGGTGGTAGGCGTCGTGGCGGCTGTCGGCGGCGAAGAAGACGTAGCCGTCGGGGCCCTCCACATCGGTGCGGCGGCCGAAGACCGACACCAGGCCGGCCTTGTTGCCGTTGCCGATGTAGTACTTGGATCCGTTCGCCCGGAAGCCGCCCTCGCCGTCGGGCTCCAGCAGCATGTCCGTCGAGTAGATGTCGGCGCCGTGGGCCTTCTCCGACAGGCCGAAGGCGAACACCTCGCCCTGGGCGAGCAGGTCGGCGGCGCGGGCGCGGGCGGCCGCGTTGTCGCTCTGCCATACCGGCCCGAGGCCGAGGACGGTGACCTGCCAGGCGTACCAGTAGTCGAGGCCGTAGAAGCCGAGGATCTCGTTGAGGGCGGCGATCCTGGCGGTGTCCCAGCGCTTGTCCGGGTCGCCGGCCCCCTCGGCCTCGGGGGTGAGGAAGGTCGCGAACAGCCCCTCCCGGGCCGCGAAGTCGAGGAAGTCGCCCAGCCACGCGCGGGTGCGGTAGTCCTCGATCAGCCGCCGCTTGCCGCGGCTCTCGAACCAGTCGACCGTCGCGCGCAGCAGCCTGCGGGTCTCGGGGTCGAAGTGGGCCGGGTCGTAGGTGCGGGGGTTGAACAGCAGCGGGTCGCTCATGGTGCGGGCGCCTTCCGGACGGGGTCGGTCGTGGTCGGGGGGAAGTCGGGGGTGCGGGCGGGCGCTCAGCCGCCGGGCCCGAGCCGGCGCAGGGTGTCCAGGACGTCGTCGAGCCAGGCGGTCATCATCCGTTCGTAGGCGATGCCGCCGCGCAGCACGGCGTGCTGGAGCTCCCGTCCGGGGTCGGGCGCCGCGCCGGGCGGCCCCTCGCCGGTGCCGGGCGGGAAGTCGCGTGCCTGCCCCGCGAGATAGTGGGCGAGCTGGTCCTCGTGCATCCGGCGGTGGCGTTCGACCTCGGCGATCAGTCCGGCCGGCTCGTCGAACGCGGCACCGCGGATCTTGACGGCGATCTCGTGGCGCACGCTCTCCGGTTCGATCGGTTCGTGGAGCCAGCCCGCGAGGGCGGAGCGGCCGGCCGGCGACACCGAGTACTCCTTCTTGTCCGGCCGCCCCTGCTGTGCCACGTCGAGCACGTCGACCCAGCCGTCGGCGGCCATGCGCTTGAGGACGCGGTAGATCTGCTGGTGGGTGGCGGTCCAGAAGTAGCCGATGGACCGCTCGAAGCGCCGGGCCAGCTCGTAGCCGGAGCCGGGCTTCTCCAGCAGGGAGACGAGGATCGCGTGCTCGAGGGCCATGCCGCGATCCTGCTATGCAACTCGTTGCATAGACAAGGGAGGCCCCGGGCCTGAGACACGCTTCACACGACGACGCCCCGCCACGGCGGCCGGGGCACGGAGTGCGCCGGGCGTGGCGGGGCGGTCGGGGCCGGGGCGGGGCGGGCGGCCGTCCGGTCAGGAGGCGAGGGCGGCGCGGGCCGGTTCCGGGTCGGTCTCGGGGTCGGCGTCCGGACCGCCTTCCGGTCCGGAGGGCGGGTCGGTGAGCTGCTCGCGCACGTAGTTCCAGACCACCGCGATCAGCGCGGCGGCGGGGACGGCGAGCAGGCTGCCGACGATGCCGGCCAGGCTGCCGCCCAGGGTCACGGCGAGCAGGACCACACCGGCGTGGAGGCCCAGCCCGCGGCTCTGGATCATGGGCTGGAAGACGTTGCCCTCGAGCTGCTGCACCACGACGATGACGGCCAGCACGATCAGCGCGTCCGTCACACCGTTCGACACCAGCGCGATGAGCACGGCGACGAAGCCCGCGAACAGGGCGCCGATGATGGGCACGAACGCGCAGAGGAAGGTGAGCACGGCCAGCGGGAACACCAGCGGGACGTCCAGGACCCACAGTCCGATGCCGATGAGGACGGCGTCCAGCAGGCCGACCGCCGCCTGGGAGCGGACGAAGGCCCCCAGGGTGTCCCAGCCGCGCTCCGCCACGGTGGGGACGTCGGCCGCGAGGCGGCCGGGGAGCTGCCGGGCGAGCCACGGCAGGAAGCGGGGGCCGTCCTTGAGGAAGAAGAACATCAGGAAGAGCGCGAGGACGGCGGTCACCACGCCGTTGACCACGGTGCCCACGCCGGTGGCGAGGGTGGTGAAGATGCTGCCGACGCTGTCCTGGAGGCGTGCGGTCGCGGAGTCGAGCGCGGTGGTGATCTGGTCGTCGCCGATGTTCAGCGGCGGACCGGCGGCCCATTCGCGCACCCGCTGGATGCCCTCGACCACCCCGTCGGCCAGCTCGCCGGACTGCGAGGCCACCGGGACGGCGATCAGGGCGACGGCGCCGGCGGTGACCGCGAGGAACAGCACGGTGACCACGGAGGCCGCGAGGGCGGGCGGCCAGCCGTGCCGACGCAGGAAGCGTGCGAAGGGCCAGGTCAGCGTGGTGAGGAGCAGGCCGACGACGAGGGGCCAGACGACCGACCACATACGGCCGAGAAGCCAGAGCACCACCGCGGTCCCCACGAGGACCAGCAGCATCTCCATCGATATGCGCGCCGACGCACGGAGTGCGGCACGGGTTCTCGCAGGGCTCAATGAGGCAGACATGCGGATCACCTTATGCGGCTCCGGACACCCCTCCTCGCCACGTCCGGGCCCCGGCAGCCCCCCGCCCCGGGACCGTGACCGGCCCCGGGGCGGGGGGAGTTGCCGGGCGGCGGTCCGGCGGCGGTTCAGCCGTCGAGCCGGCGCTCCGCGTAGACGGTGAGCGCGTCGCGGACGAACGCCGCCGTGCCCTCGGCGTGCCGGTCGTAGTGGACGCCGAAACGCGGGTCGCCGACGTAGAGTTCGCCGAGCCCGATGACGTAGGGGCGGGTGACGCGGACCGGTCCGGAGAGCCAGTCGCAGTGGCGCCGCGCGATGTCCTGGACCTCGTCGTCGTCCGGCGCCCGGCCCGCGGTGAAGGCCGCGGCGAAGTCGGCCGCGATGGCCTCCTGCCGTTCCTTGAAGCCGCGTTTCTCCTCGTCGGTGAGCGAGCGCCACCACCGGTCGCCGCTCGCGTAGGCCTCGCGGCCCCAGCGTTCGGTGACCTCCTGCTCGTACCGTGTGTGGTCGAAGCCGTCCAGTACTTCCTCGGGCATGAGCCGCTCTCCTCGCGTCGTCTTCTCCAGAGTGGTCCGCACGGCGGCGATCTGCCGTCCGATGCGTTCGCGTTCCTGTTCCAGCAGTTCCAGGTGTGTCCGCAGGGCCTCGGCGGTCTCCTGCTCCCCGGCGAGTACCTCGGCGATCGCCGGCAGCGACAGGCCGAGACGGCGCAGCAGCAGGATGCGCTGGAGGCGCACCAGCTCCTCCTGCCCGTAGTACCGGTAGCCGTTGCCGCCGACGCGGCTCGGGGCCAGCAGCCCGAGTTCGCCGTAGTGGCGCAGCGTCCTGCTGGTGGTGCCGGCGCGGCGCGCGATGTCCTGGATCGACCACTCCATGACCGGAACGGTAGAAGTTGACGTTGCGGCAAGGTCAACCCGGGCCGCCGGGAACGGGCGGGACCGCCGCCGGCCGCCCGGATTCACCGCCTCGGCACGACATGGGCGCAAGGTGTCCACCCGACGCTGTCATGCGCGTGACATTCTCCCGAGTTCGAACACCCCGGCCGTCCCGTCCGCGTCCGTGCTCCGCCGCCGGACGGGCGGCTCCGAACAGGAGAGGACTCCCCCACACATGTCCGCTCATCGTCCGACCACCCGCCGGCGCCGCCGGCGCTCGGCCGCCGTCCTGCTCGCCGTCGCCGCCGTGGCCGTGCCCTCGGCCGCCGTGGCGACCCAGCAGGACCACTCCCCCGCGGCGAGCGCGGCCACCGCCCTCGACGACACCTACTACCAGGACGCGCTCGGCAAGTCCGGCGCCGACCTCAAGGCCGCCCTGCACACCATCGTCGGCGAGCAGACCAAGCTCTCCTACGACCAGGTGTGGGACGCGCTGAAGACCACGGACGAGGATCCGGCCGACGCGTCGAAGGTGATCGACCTCTACACCGGCCGTTCCCTGCCGAAGTCCGACAACGGCGGCGGCGAGGACCAGTGGAACCGTGAGCACGTCTGGGCCAAGTCCCACGGCGACTTCGGCACGGCGACCGGCCCCGGCACCGACATCCACCATCTGCGGCCGACCGACGTCTCGGTCAACTCCACCCGCGGCAACAAGGACTTCGACAACGGCGGCGGCGAGGTCGGCGAGGCACCCGGCAACTACACCGACGACGACTCCTTCGAACCGCGCGACGCCGTCAAGGGCGATGTCGCCCGCATGATCCTCTACATGGCCGTCCGCTACGACGGCGACGACGGCTTCGCCGACCTCGAACCCAACGACCAGGTGGACAACGGCTCGGCTCCCGCGATCGGCCGCCTCTCGGTGCTCAAGCAGTGGAGCGCCGAGGACCCGCCCGACTCCCTGGAGCAGAACCGCAACGAGGCGATATTCGGCATCCAGAAGAACCGCAACCCCTTCATCGACCATCCGGAATGGGTCGACTCGATCTGGTAGGAGTTCCGGCGGGAGCGCACCGGCGTCCGCCCGTCCGCCCGGACCACACCGTCCGCCCCGGGGCCCGGCCCCGGGGCGGACGGCGGCCGTCCAGGGCGCGTACGGGGCGTCGCCCCGGTGGAGCGCGGCCGTCGCGGGCCCCTGCGGCCCGGTGGACGGCGGTCCGTCTGATCGTCACCACGGCGGCCGGGCCGGCCGGCCCCGCCGGTCAGGCCGACACGTCCCCCTCGGTCCGCCGCGCCGGCCGTGCCCGCGGCCGGCGGCGTCGACGACGCGCCGCCTCGCGGCGCGGTTGCGGAGATCCCGCACGCCCCGGGGAGCGGCGGGCCCGCGGTCGCGATGACAGGCGCGCGTGCGTGCCGACAATGGGAAGTACGGCGGCGGGGGCGTCCCGGGGCGGGGCCGCGGAGAGGAGCGCCATGCCCGGGTGGCATTCGTCCCCCGACCGCGTGCAGGCCGTGCGCCGCGCGGTGCGCGTCAGCGTCGCCGCGAGTGCCGGGTTCTACACCGCCCGGTACCTGCTGGACGAGCCTGCCGTGGCGCTGTACGCGCTCTTCGCGCCGATCGCCCTCGGCATCCTGTCGCAGATCCCCGGCGGCGGCCGGGACCGCGCCCTCGTGGTGCTGCGGGTGCTGCCGATCGCCGCGGCGCTCACCGCGCTCGGCACCGCGCTGGCCGTCGGGACACTTCCCGCGGTCGCCGGGATGCTGCTGGTCGGCTTCGTGCTCGCCTTCGGGGCGGTGTGCGGCCCGGCACCCGCCGGGGTGGCCCCCGGGCTGCTGCTCTTCTACATCCTGGCCTGCTTCCCGCCCTACGCGCCGGACACCCTGCCCGAGCGGCTGCTGGGGCTGACGGCCGGCTGTCTGCTGCTGGCGCTCTGCGAGTGGCGGCTGCTCCCCGCGCCCGGCGACGTCGGCTACCGGGAACGAGTCGCCCGGGCGCTGGACACGGCGGGGCGGGCGGCCCGGGCGGCGGCGGCGGCGGCGGCCCGGCGGATCCCGCGCCGGCCGGTGAGCTGCGCGCCGCCGGGCAGGCCCTGCGGCTGTCCCGGCTGCCGCCGGCCGTGCGGCCCACCGGCGCGAGCCGCACCGACCGGGCGCTGGCGCACACGGGATCGGCGACCCGGCGACTGCTGGACCAGCTCGCGCGCGCCGCCGAGCAAACCGCTCCCCCGCCCGCCCGCGACCCGGTGTCGGCGCACCTGGTCGCCGGGATCGCCGCCGAGTGCGCCCTGATGGCACGGAACCTGCGCGGCGAACGGCCCGTGCCGGGGGCGGAGATGCTGGAGGAGATGGTCGAGGACTTCCTGCGCGCCCGCGCACGGGCGGCGGACGCCCGCGAGCCGGTCCCTCCGGACGTCCTGCGACGGCGGTCGGCCGTCCTCGCCCAGGCCGCGTCGGCCCTCACGGCGCGGGCCGCCCTGTCCATCGGGATCGGCGGGCGGCGCCGCGTCCCGGGGCTGCCGGCCCAGCAGCTCTGGTACGCGGCGCCGTCGGCGGCGTCGCTCTGGCTGCGCCGGCTGAGAGGCAACATGACGCTGCGCTCGGTCGTCTGCCAGAACGCCCTGCGCACCGCCCTCGGGCTGGGGGCGGCGCGGCTGGTGGCCGGTTCGCTGGACCTGTCCCACGGCTTCTGGGTGCTGCTCGCCGTGCTCACCCTCGGGCGCACGACCGCGGGGGCCACCTGGACGGCCGTCCGCCCGGCCGCGGTGGGCACCCTGGCGGGCGCGCTGGCCGCCGGGGCGCTGGTGCTGTGGGCGGGCGGCGCCACCGACGTGTACGCGGCGCTGCTGGCGCCGACCATGGTCCTGGCCTTCACGGTGGGGCCGCTGGCGGGGCTCGCCTGGGCCCAGGGTCTGTTCACCCTGGTCGTCTCCACGGCCTTCGCCCAGCTCGCCCCGATCACCTGGCGCATCGGCGAGGCCCGGGCCGTCGACGTGCTGACCGGCTGCGGCATCGGCCTGGTCTGCGGGGTGCTGGCCTGGCCGGCCGGCGCGGCCGGCGAGGTGCGGCGCGGCATGTCCGGGATGCTGCGCCGGGCCGCGCCGCTGGTCCCCGCCACGGTGGCGGCGGCGCTGCCGCCCGTCGCGCCGCCGCGGGCCGGTGCGGCGGAGTCCCCCGAGGCGGGCGGCGGGGCGGGGCCGGACACCCTGCACCGGCTGCGTCTCGCCGAGGCCGCCTACGCGCAGTTCCGCAGCGAGCCCGGGGGCGGCCACCGGGACGGCGGTCCCGACTGGCCCGCGGCCATCAACTGCGGTGTGCACATCCTGGTGGGCGCCCACTGGCTGCCCCGCAACGCGGCCCGGGAGGCGCCCGACGAGGTGGTCGGCCCCGCCGTGGCCGCCTGGGCGCGGGAGGCCGCGGACGCCACGGCGGCCGCGCTCGTCGGTGCGGCGCGCTTCCCGCCGGGCGGTGTGCGGGCCGCCCCGGTGCGCCTCCCGGCGGAACTGGAGCGCTCGGTGCCCGCGAGGGCGCTGCCCCTGCTGACCGACGTGGAGCACTGGCTGGAGTCGCTGGCGGCCGAACTCACGGCCCTGGGCGGCGACGGCCCGGCCCGGGAGCACGGTGATCCGTCGCCCTCGGCGGCGCGCGGCGGCGGCGGGGGGCCGCCGGCCGATGGCGCCGTCGGCGACCACGGAGCTCAGCCGCCCGCGGGGACGCGTTCCAGCACTCCGCCGGCGAAGACGTCGTAGAGGGGCAGGGTCTCCAGATGGACGTAGCCGATGTGGCAGTCGCAGACCGCCAGCGGGCAGGCGCGGGGCCGCAGGGCCGCCCGGTAGCTGCCGTCGTACAGATTGCCCAGCTCGGCCTTGACGAAGTGGCAGCGCCGGACCGTGCCGTCGCCGTCGACGGACACCACCGACTCGCCGGTGCGGCAGGGCAGTCCGGCCGAGCGGTGGGGATGGCGGCTGTACGGGAACAGCGGGTCGATCTCCGTCCAGCGGGCGGCCTCCGGGTCGGTGTAGCGGTGGCCCTCGGCGGCGTTGATCCAGAGGTACACCTCCGCGGGCAGGTCGCCGCGCAGCCGGCGGGCCTCGTCCAGATGGTCCGGCAGGCCGACCATCCCGACGCTGTGGCGCACGCCCGCCGCCGTCAGCTCGCGGCATTTGGCGAGGAAGCGGTCGTAGGGCGTCTGGCCCGGGTGGTAGGTGCACCACAGGGCGAGGGTGTCGCGGTCGGCGTCGGCGGTCCACGCCGTCCGGCAGGACAGGTTGGTCTGGATGGCGACCCGGCGGACGTGCGGGAGATGCGACAGCTCCACGAGCGCCCGGCGGTACCAGGAGCGCACCAGCCCTTCGCCCCAGGGCGTGATCAGCACCGACAGCCGGTCCCGCGTGTTCGCCGCCGCCCACGCGGTGAAGCGCTCCAGG
This sequence comes from Streptomyces zhihengii, assembly GCF_016919245.1. Taxonomy (NCBI): domain Bacteria; kingdom Bacillati; phylum Actinomycetota; class Actinomycetes; order Kitasatosporales; family Streptomycetaceae; genus Streptomyces; species Streptomyces zhihengii. The sequence goes on from NZ_JAFEJA010000001.1 coordinate 285,815, forward strand.
GCCGCGCGGTCGGCCGTCAGCGCGGCCCGGGTGTCGCGGCGCTTGGCGAACGGGCAGTAGGGACAGTCGTAGTCGCAGGAGGCGAGCGGCCCGCGGTAGAGCAGTGTCAGGTCCATCCCGGCATCCCTCACTTGCGCTCGTAGGCGGCCATCGCCGCGCGGACGGCGGGTGAGAAGAGGGCCGGGCCGACGGCGTCGGAGTGGGCGAGCCCCTCGGGCGTCAGCCGCAGGGCGCCGGGCGCGGCGGTGTCGTCGGCGAGCCAGCCCCGGGCGGCGAACTCGGCGAGCTCGGCGGGGAAGTCGTCCCACGGCCCGGTGCCGAACCGTGCCGTGTACGCGGCGACGGGCATGCCCTCCGCCTGGAGCAGCGACTGGAGCAGATGGCGGCGGCGGGCCTCGTCGCCGTCCATCCGGCGGCCGTGGTCGGCCCGTGCGAAGTCGGCCCCGGTCCGCTCGACGTAGTCGTCGACGATGGTGCGGATCTGGCGCATGTCCACGGCGTAGTCGAACGAGTAGTGCAGGTCCGGGGTGTAGGAGCGGGCGCCGCAGCCGAGTCCGACCATGCCGTCCGTCTGGCAGGCGTGGTCGCCGGCCGAGGACTCGGGGGCGCCGGACCGCCGGAACATCCGCATCGAGACCTGGGTGTACCCGGCGTCGAGCAGCAGGTCCCGGCCGTACCGGTACAGGGCGAGGCGCCGGCTGTCCCAGGCCGCGTCGGAGAGCGGTTCGGGCAGGCGGCCGAGACCGGTGAGCGGGCGGACGTAGAGCGGGTAAAGGTACAGCTCCTCGGGGCGCCAGGCGAGCGCCGCCTCCAGGGAGGCGCGCCAGGTGTCCTCGCTCTGGCCGTCGATCCCGTAGATGAGGTCGATGTTGAGCACGGGTATCGCGGCGTCGCGGATGCGGCCGAGCGCGGCCTCGACCTCGGCCCGCTTCTGCGGCCGGACGGCTGAGCGGGCCTCGGCGTCGACGAAGCTCTGCACGCCGAGGCTCAGCCGGGTGGTTCCGCGGTCGGCGAGGACGGACAGCCGGTCGGCGGTCGCGGTGGCCGGCGACGCCTCCACCGACAGGGGCACGGCCCGCAGATCGGCGCCCATGGTGTGCTCGGCGATGTCGCACAGGCGCGACAGCTCGGCGGCGGTGAGGAAGGTGGGGGTGCCGCCGCCGAACGCCGCGGCGGCGAACCGGACGTCCGCGCCGTCCGCCGCGAGCGCGTCGCGGACGGCGCGCGCCTGCCGCTCCAGGGCGTCGAGGTAGGCCCCGGTGAGCCCGTCCGGGGCGCCGATCCGGGTGAAGAGGTTGCAGAAACCGCAGCGGACCTCGCAGAACGGGATGTGCGCGTAGAGCGCGAGGGCGTCCTTGGACCGGCCGGCCCACAGCTCGCCGAGTGCGGGCCGGTCCGCCAGCGGGCGGTAGGCGGTCTTGTGGGGGTAGGCGTAGACGTAGCTCTCGTAGGGCCGCCGGACGGGTGCGGTGCCGGGCTCCGCGGGCGCGCTCGTGGTGGTGGGCGTGGTCATCGCGGGGCTCCTGCGGTGGCGGGCGGCGGGGCGGGAGCGTCCTGCTCCAGGAAGAAGTGCGCGTAGGGGACGGTCCACACCGCGTCGTGGGCGAGCCGGTGGCCGGTGTAGCCGCCGTCCCCGTAGGTGGTGCCGTGGTCGGAGCAGACGACGGCGAAGCAGCGGCGGCGGCTGCGCATCGCGTCGAAGAGGCGCCCGATGTGGCGGTCGACGTACTCCAGGGCGGCGGCGTGGGTCTCCACCGAGTCGCCGTCGGCCGCGCTCGCGCCCGGGGCGTGGAACCAGTTGGGCTGGTGCAGGGCGGAGACGTTGACGAAGAGGAACAGCCGCCGGCCGACCGGCAGCCGGGCCACCACCTCCTCCGCGCAGGCGACCTGCTCCTCGAAGGACGTCGGCGACGCGACCCCGAACGAGGGCTCCCAGTGGGCTTCCTGGAACATGCCGGGCAGCACCGATCCGAGGGCGTCCCTGCGGTTGAAGAACCCGACGCCGCCGACGCAGACGGTGCGGTATCCGGCTTCGGCGAGGCCCGAGACGAGGTCGGGGGTGTCGAACACCCAGGTGCGCTCGGCCGTCGACTCGCTCCCGGCGAAACGTGCGGCGAACAGCCGGGGATGCGGTCCGGGCGAGGCTGGCGTCGGCAGGAAGCCGGCGAACATCGCCTGGTGCGAGGCGTAGGTGAAGCTGCCGGGCGCGTGCCGGCGCTCCCAGGCGCCGCCGGGCAGGTGGGCCGCCAGATGCGGGATGCGGCCCTCGGCGACCAGTCGGCGGGCGACGTCGTACCGCAGGGTGTCGAGGGTGACGAGGAGGATGTCGTCGCGGCCGACGACCTCCCGCATGTCGGGCGCCTCGCGGGAGTCGGGCGGCCCGGGGTTGCGGAGGTCCGTGCCGGGCGCCTCGCGGGAGTCGGGCGGCCCGGGGTTGCGGAGGTCGGTGCCGGATGCCCGGCGAGGGGCGGCGGCGGGGCTCCGCGGGCCGTCGGGTGCCTGGTGGTGGGCGGCGGGGCTCACGGGGCCGGTGCCGGAGGGTGGGCTGTGCATGGGTGGTCCTGTCGTACGGGCGGCGGCGGGGCCGCCGGTGTCATGGGCGCGCGGGTGCGGGGGCGGTCCGGGACCGGGCGTACGCCGCCACCTGGGCGGCGTACGTGTCGGCGCCCGCCGCGGGGCCCTCGGGCAGCCCGGTGAGACCGGGCAGCAGATCGCCGAAGGCGTTGACCTCGCCGACGGTGAACCGCCGCCACCCGGTGGCCGGGAGCACGTCGACGCCGACGCACGGGGTGCCGGGGAAGACCGCCGCGGTGGCCTCGCACATCCGCAGCAGGCCGTCGAAGGAGGCACCGGCCGCGGCGACGGCGGCGCGCACCTCGTCGAGGTCGCCGCGGGCGCCGCCGAGGTGGAGGTTGGTCAGCGGCCCGGCGGCCGTGCGGACGACGGCGTGGGTGGCGCGGCCCGCGACGGCCACCACCCGCAGGTCGGCCGACCTGCCGTGCTGGGAGGCCTTGGGCAGCCAGCGCTCGACGTGGAGTCCGTCGGGCGCGAGGGCGTCGGTGATGGCGCCGATCGTCCGCTCGTCCTCGTAGCGCCTGACGCGCAGCGAGTTGTGCAGTGCGCCGCCGGACGTGCGCTCGACCGAGGTGGTGGCGCGGATCCGGCCGCCGGCGCCCGTCTCGACGGCCATCACCCCGGACGCGGACGAGCCGTGCGCCGGCTTCACGAACACCCGGCGCAGCCCGGGGCGGGCGAGCAGCGCGCGCAGGTCGGGCCAGCCGCGCACCGGCGCCGCCGCCCCCGAGGTCGGGGACGGCGGCACGGGCACGCCCGCGCGGTCGAGCGCGGCGTGGCACTGCCGCTTGTCGAACAGCACGGCCAGCTCGGCCGGTTCGCCGAGCAGGGTGCCCCCGGCGGCGCGCACGCCGTGGGCGATCCCCTCGACGGCCGCCAGGAAGGACCGGTACCAGCGGGCACCGCCCTCGACCCGGGTCGGGTCGGTGACGCCGCGCAGCAGCAGGTCGGTCGGCCGGTCCTCGCCGGGCGACTCGATGCGCACCGCGTCGCCGTCCCGGAACCGGGCGGTGCCGGCGAGCACCCGCGCCCAGGGGACGACGCGCGCCGGCGGGTGGCCGGCGGCGCGCAGGGCCGCCTGGAAGAGGGTGACCCGGCGGTGGCCGGGGTGCCCCACGATCGCCGTGCACGGCGGTGCGGCGACGGGGGCGGGGCTCACTCGGCCACCGCGGTGTAGCGGTCCTCGCGGGCGCCCCGGCCGGTGTTGCCGTCCGAGAGGTCGACCTCGACGCCGTAGGGGGCGAGAGCCTGGGTCAGCCGCTCGGCGACGGGGGCGCTGATGAAGTGGTGGTGGAGGTCGAGCCTGCGCAGATGGGTGAGGGGCTGGCCCTCCAGCAGCGCGGCCGCGCCCTCGTCGCCGAGGGTGCCCATGGAGAGGTCGAGTTCGGTGAGCCGGGCGACGACGGGGGCGCCCGCGAGGGCGGTGGCGATCTCGCTCTGGATCTCGCTGTTGCGCAGGGCGAGCCGCCGCAGCGCGGGCAGTCTGCCTCCGGTGAGGAACGGTTCCAGGTCCGCCACGTGGGCGTCCGCGCCGTACCAGGAGACGCCGAGCCACAGGTCAAGGTCCTCCAGCGCAGGGAGGTCGCTGTCGGCGACGCCGCGGACGACCTCCTTCCGCAGGCCGCCGGTCTCGATCCGCAGCAGCCGCAGCGCGCTGTGGGCGACGGGCGGGAAGACCAGCCCCTCACCGCCGCGCACGCCGAACGCCTCCAGGCGCGGGAAGGCGGTCAGCAGCGGGGTGACGTCGGACTGGTGGATCCAGGAGATCTCGCACTCCTCGTACGTGATGTCCCCGACGAACAGGGCGCGCAGGCCCGGCATCCGGTCCGCCGCGGCGACGAGCGCCGCGACGATCTCCTCGTTGGACGAGTCGTAGGCCTCGGTCCAGCCGCCGACGACGAGTGCCCGGACCTCGGAGAGGTCCACCGTCGCGGCGAACCGGGCGAAGGCGGCGGGCCATTCCTCCTCGCCGTCGTACACGTCCGCGGAGATCCGCCAGGCGACGGAGCCCGCGTCGGGCAGCGGCTCGTCCGGCTTCTCGCCGGGCCCGGGGAAGTCGACGGCAGGGAGCCCGCCCCACTCGCTCATGTGGTGCCCGATGGTCATGCGCGCTGCTCCTGGAATCGGTGTTCGGACCTGGCGACGTCAGTTCTACCAAGCCCCGCCGACAACGCCCCCCGCCCGGTGGGGACAACGCCCCGCCCGCTCCAGGAGGCGGTGCCTCCGGCACGCCGTCGGGGGCCGTTGTCGGACCCCCGCCGTAGCGTGGAACACCGGAACGACCGGTCCGAGCGGGCCGGTGGGAGGGGAGAGTTGTGTACCGGCAGGGGGACATCCTGATCGTGCCCGTCGCGGATGCGGAGGTTCCGGCGCGGTTGGCCGAAGAGGCGGGCGAGCCGCGGGACGGGCGCGGGCGGCTGGTGCTCGCGCTCGGTGAGGTGACGGGCCACGCGCACGCCGTGCCGGGGCCCGGGCGGCTGGTGCGGGAGGGCGGGGAGTTCGGTCCCCAGCTGCTCCATCTGCCGCAGGGCGGGCGGGTGGTGCACGAGGAGCACGCGGTGATACCGCTGCCGAAGGGCTGGTTCCGGGTGGTTCGCCAGCGCGAGTACGTGCCCGGCGCGGTGCGCGTCGTCGCGGACTGACCGCGCCGGCGAGGACCGCGAGCGGCGCTCCCGCGCCTGTGCACCCCCGACGACCGTGAACACGACTGTGAGGACACCTCCATGACCACCGTTCCGCCCGCCCCCGCCCGGACCGCCGCCCCGGGCACCACCGCCGCCACCGGGCCCCGGGCCGTCGACTGGCGCGGGGTGGTCGCGGCCACCGGGCCGGCCGACCGCGCGGCCGCCGAGGCGGGAGTCCGGCTGGCCTACCGTGCGGCCGGCCTGCCCGAGCCCGGCCGGGTGCTGTGGGCCGCATCGCCGCGCGCGGCGGTGGCTCTGCTGCTCGGCGGCGAGGTCACCGGGCGCAGCGTGCGCGAGCAGGTCCGCACCCGCCCCTGGGAGTCCGAACGTGCCCGTGTGCACGCCGAGTCCGGCCCGGGCGGCTACGCGGCGCTGTGGGCGGCCACGGGTGCCCGGCTGTGGGAGCCGGCCCGTGCGCTGGCCGACCGGATCCGGGCCGGGATCGTCGAGGAGCTCGGCGACACGCCCGACGTGCGGCTGCGGCTGCTCGACGCGGTGCTCGGCCAGCACGACGCGGCCTGGCTCGCGGCGCTGGCCGGCCGGGGCGGCGCCCTGGACGGACTGGCGGCGGTGGCCCGGCACGCCGGCTGGTGGTGGCCGTACGAGGACATCGCGGTGATCTGCGAGCGCCCGGCCGAGCTGCACCGGGACGAGGCGGGCCGGCTGGACCGGGGCGACGGCCCGGCGCTCGCCTTCCCCGACGGATTCGCACTGCACGCCTGGCGGGGCATGCCGGTGCCCGCGGAGTTCCTCGCCGGGCTCGGCGACCTCACCCCCGAGGGCATACGCGCCGAGGAGAACGCCGAGCTGCGCCGGGTGATGCTGGAGTTCTACGGCTACGACCGCTACCTCGCCGAGTCGGGCGCCGAGCCGCTGCACCGGGACGGGACCGGCGTCCTGTGGCGGATCCCGCTCGACGGTGACGAGGACGTGGTCATGGTCGAGGTGGTCAACTCCACGGCGGAGCCGGACGGCACCTTCCGGACGTACTGGCTGCGCGTCCCGCCCGCCACCCGCACCGCCCGCGAGGGCGTCGCCTGGACCTTCGGTCTCGCCGCGGACGCGTACGCGCCGCTGCACGAGACCTGACGGGCACGGCACGCACCGGAACCCGACACCGGCGGCCGGCCGTCGATGCCGGCGGGCCGGGGGGCGGCAACCGGCAGGCGACGGCAGACGGCCGGCGGCAGGAGGCCGCGCTCCGGAGGTCAGCGGCAGGAGGGACAGAGGCCCCGGTAGACGATCCGCACCTCGTCGACGGTGAAGCCGAAGCGCTCGTCCGCCGGGAGCCCGGTGAGCCCCGCGAGGGCGTCGCCCGCGGGGTGGACGTCGCGGATGATGCCGCAGCCGGAGCAGACCAGGTGCTGGTGCGGGCGGTGCGCGTTGGGGTCGTACCGCTTGGCCCGGCCGTCGGTGGAGACCTCCACCACCTCCCCGAGCGCGACCAGTTCGCCCAGGGTGTTGTAGACGGTGGCCCGGGAGATCTCGGGCAGCCTCAGCACGGCCTGGGCGTGCACCTCGTCGGCCGTGAGGTGCACATGGTCCCCGTCGAGGACTTCCGCGACGACGCGCCGCTGCGCGGTCACGCGCCAGCCGCGTGTCCGCAGCCGCTCCAGCAGGTCACTCATATCGGTTCACCCTTTCTGGCGTCGCCGGGCACCGGGAATTCACCCGGAGATGTCCGGAACCCGATGGGGTATGAAACGCGCGAGCTTCTTGACCTGGACTGAGTCCATCGTAGGATCGGTTCCGGCAATAGCCAAGGGAGGCGGAGCACCCGGCGCGGCAGGAGTCCGTTCCCGGAGCGCCTGCGACGTACCCCGCGCACCACGATCCCGCCCGTCCGAAAGGATCCACCATGGTCGAGAACCCCGACGCGATCGTCACCGACGCCAAGACGGAGGAGGGCGGTGGCTGCCCCGTGGCGCACGGTCGCGCGCCCCACCCGACCCAGGGCGGCGGAAACCGCCAGTGGTGGTCCGAGCGGCTCAATGTGAAGATCCTCGCCAAGAACCCGGCCGTGGCCAACCCGCTGGGCGAGGACTTCGACTACGCGGCGGCGTTCACCTCGCTCGACCTGCCCGCCGTGAAGGCCGACATCGCGGAGGTGCTCACCACCTCCCAGGACTGGTGGCCCGCCGACTTCGGCCACTACGGCCCGTTCATGGTCCGGATGGCCTGGCACAGCGCCGGCACCTACCGGATCAGCGACGGCCGCGGCGGTGCGGGAGCCGGCCAGCAGCGCTTCGCCCCGCTGAACAGCTGGCCCGACAACGGCAACCTCGACAAGGCCCGCCGTCTGCTGTGGCCGGTGAAGAAGAAGTACGGCCAGGCGCTGTCCTGGGCCGACCTCATGATCCTCGCCGGCAACGTGGCCCTGGAGTCGATGGGCTTCGAGACGTTCGGCTTCGCCGGCGGCCGCGAGGACGTGTGGGAGCCGGAGGAGGACGTCTACTGGGGCCCCGAGAACACCTGGCTGGGCGACGAGCGCTACACCGGCGACCGTCAGCTCGAAAGCCCGCTCGGCGCCGTGCAGATGGGCCTGATCTACGTCAACCCCGAGGGCCCCAACGGCACCCCGGACCCGCTCGCCGCGGCCCGTGACATCCGTGAGACGTTCCGCCGGATGGCGATGAACGACGAGGAGACCGTGGCGCTGATCGCCGGCGGCCACACCTTCGGCAAGACCCACGGCGCCGGCCCCGCGGACGCCGTCGGCCCCGACCCGGAGGCCGCCCCGATCGAGGAGCAGGGCTTCGGCTGGCGCAACAGCCACGGCACCGGCAAGGGCGGCGACACCATCACCAGCGGTCTGGAGGGCATCTGGACCGACACCCCGACGGCGTGGGACAACAGCTTCTTCGACATCCTCTTCGGCTACGAGTGGGAGCTGTTCAAGAGCCCCGCCGGCGCGCACCAGTGGCGGCCGAAGGACGGTGCCGGCGCCGGCACCGTGCCCGACGCCCACGACGCGTCGAAGACCCACGCCCCGACGATGCTCACCACCGACCTGTCGCTGCGCATCGACCCGGCGTACGAGCAGATCTCCCGCCGCTTCCACGAGAACCCGGCCGCGTTCGCGGACGCGTTCGCGCGGGCGTGGTTCAAGCTGACGCACCGTGACATGGGCCCGGTCGCCCGCTACCTCGGCCCCGAGGTCCCGTCCGAGACGCTGCTGTGGCAGGACCCGCTCCCCGCGGTGGACCACGAGCTCGTCGACGACGCGGACGTCGCCGCCCTCAAGGCGCAGGTCCTCGCCTCGGACCTGACGGTGTCGGACCTCGTGTCCACCGCCTGGGCCTCGGCCGCCTCCTTCCGGGGCAGCGACAAGCGCGGCGGCGCCAACGGCGCGCGCGTGCGTCTTCAGCCGCAGATCGGCTGGGAGGTCAACGGGCCGGACCGGCTGGCCGCGGTGCTGCGCACCCTGGAGGGCGTCAAGGCGTCCTTCGACTCCGCGCAGACGGGCGGCAAGCGGGTGTCCCTCGCCGACCTGATCGTGCTCGCCGGTGCCGCCGCCGTCGAGCAGGCCGCGAAGGACGCGGGCGTCGAGCTCACCGTCCCGTTCACGCCGGGCCGTGTCGACGCCTCGCAGGAGCAGACGGACGTGGAGTCCTTCGCCGCCCTGGAGCCGGCCGCCGACGGCTTCCGCAACCACCTGGGCAAGGGCAGCCGGCTGCCTGCCGAGTACCTGCTGCTCGACCGGGCGAACCTGCTGACCCTGAGCGCCCCGGAGATGACGGTCCTGGTGGGCGGTCTGCGGGTGCTCGGCGCCAACGCCGACGGCTCGCCGCTGGGCGTGCTCACCTCGTCCCCCGAGACCCTGACGAACGACTTCTTCGTCAACCTCCTCGACCTGGGCACCACCTGGACGGGGACGGCCGACGCGAACGTCTTCGAGGCCCGGGACGCCGCCACCGGCGAGGTGAAGTGGACCGGCAGCCGTGCCGACCTCGTCTTCGGGTCGAACTCCGAGCTGCGGGCGCTCGCGGAGGTCTACGCGAGCGACGACGCGAAGGAGAAGTTCGCCCGCGACTTCGTCGCGGCGTGGGACAAGGTCATGAACCTCGACCGGTTCGACCTGGTCTGATCCACGCGTGCGGGCCGGCCGGCGGCGGCCGGTCCGCACGGTTCGCGGGGCGGCGCCGCCCCGCGGGAGCAGCACGACCACGGCCCGGTCCCGCGCACGCGCGGGGCCGGGCCGCCGTGTCAGTGGCGCGGGCCGATCAGGCGGGTGCCGTCACGCACCAGGATCGCCGAGGCCGGGCAGGAGTCCGCCGCGTCGAGGGCGCGTTCGTCCGGGGGGATCCGGCCGTCCACGGGCTCCGCGCGGTCCTCGTCGCCGAGCCGGTAGAGGTCGGGCGCGATCCCGGCGCACATGCCCGAGCCCATGCACATCGCGCGGTCCACCTCCGTGGTCCACGTCACCGCTTCACCACCCCACCGGCATGACCCGCGGGCCGCGCACGAGCATCTGGTTCTTCCAGGCCACGTCCCCCGCGAGGTGCAGCGCGGGGAACCGCAGCAGCAGCGCCTCCAGCGCCTCCTGGAGTTCCAGCCGTGCGAGCGGCGCGCCGAGGCAGTGGTGCACACCGTGCCCGAAACCCAGGTGCTGGACGCCGGAGCGGGTGACGTCGAGGCGGCCGGGCGCGTCGAACTTCAGCGCGTCGCGGTTGGCGGCGCCCACCGCCACGAGCACCGGCTCGCCCGCGCGGACGAGCGTGCCGCCGACCTCCACGTCCTCGGTGGCGTACCGGGGGAAGCCGGCTCCGCTGCCCAGGGGCACGAACCGCATCAGCTCCTCGACGGCGCCGCGGATCAGCTCGGGGCGCTCGCGCAGCAGTTTCGCCTGGTCCGGGTGGTCGAGCAGGGCGTGGACGAAGTTCGGGATCTGGGTGGCCGTGGTCTCGTGCCCGGCGACGAGGATGCCGACGCAGAGGTCGACCAGTTCCTGTTCGTCCAGCCGGTCCCCGGTGTCGCGGGCCTCGATCAGGCCCGTCATCAGGTCCGGGCGGGGGCTGCGCCGGTGGTCCTCGATCAGCAGCCGCATGTAGGCGCGCAGTTCGTCCCGGCTGCGCAGGAACTCCTCGGCGGTCAGGGAACTGGTGGACAGCGCCGCGTCGCTCCACACCCGGAAGCGGGCGCGGTCCTCCTCCGGCACGCCGAGCATGCGGCAGATGACGGCCACCGGGATCGGCAGGGCGAAGTCCTCCACCAGATCGGCCGGCGGCCCCTGCGCCTCCAGTCCGTCGAGCAGGTCGCGGGTCAGGGCGCGGACCGCCGGACGCAGCTTCTCCACCTGGTGCACGGTGAACGCCTTGGCCACCAGGGTGCGCAGCCGGGTGTGGCCGGGCGGGTCCATGCTGAGGATGCCGCTGTCCTGGCGTCCCTCGGACTGGCGGGGTTCGTCGTGGCGGAGGGCTTCGGCACGGCTGAAGCGGCGGTCGCCGAGGACCAGCCGCGCGTCCGCGTACCGGGTGGCGAGCCAGGCGGGCTCGCCGTAGGCGAGCTGGACCCGGATCAGACCGGGGCTCTCCCGTGCCCGGCGGTAGGCGTCCGCCAGCCCCAGGCCGTCCGGCTCGTTGAACGGGTAGGGGACGGGCGTCTGTTCGGCCGTGGCCGTCATCGTGTGTCTCCCTGTGTCGGCGGGGTCCCGGGTGCGGAGTCCGGGGCCGGTGTCCCGAGAATCGGCCGCGGCGGCCGAGGGGGTCAACAGCGCCTTGTCGGCCACGGCCGCGCGGCTCCCGGGCGGGCGGGAGGCCGCTCACCGGCCGCCGGACGGCGTGCCGATCTCCACCACCCGGGCCCAGGCGGGCGGCGGGTCGGGTACGGCGTCGGGGTCGTCCTCGTCCCAACCCGCGACGGGGTACGGCCGGGGGAACAGCCCCACCACCGTCCGGCACGGGGGCCGCCGGTCCGGCCAGGGCGTCTGGCCGTCGGTCAGGACGACCACGACGTCGGGTCCCGGCCGGGCGGCGAGCGCCCGGGCGAATCCGCTGCGCAGGTCCGTGCCGCCGCCGCCCGTGAGCGGGATGCCCTCGGCGCGGCACAGCGGGTGGACGACGCCGGCCGCGGCGTCGCAGGAGATCACGCCCACCAGGTCCCTGCGCCCGCCCACGGCGCGGGAGATGGCGGCGATCTCCAGCAGCGCGCTGCCGAGTTCGGTGTCGCCGACGGAGGCGGAGGTGTCGACGACGACGGTGACCCGGGGCGGTCTGCGGCGCAGGGCGGGCAGGACGGCGCCCGGCACCGCGGCCGACCGCCGCGACGGCCGGCCGTAGGTGTAGTCCTCCCCCGCTCCGGACGCGGAGGCCGCCGAGCGCAGGGCGGCTCCCAGCAGGTCGCGCCAGGGCTGCGGCGGGTGGAACGCCTCCTCGGCCCACCGGCGCCACTGGCGGGATCCGGTGCCCGGCCGGCCGGTGATGCCCTGGGCGACCCGGAAGCGGACGGCGTCGCGTTCCTGGGCGCTGAGTCCGTGGGCGCCGTCGGGGCCGAGGTCCCAGTCGCGTTCCGCGCCGTCGGCACCGCTGCCGCAGTCCAGCCAGGCGAGGTGCTCGGTGACCGGGCCGAGGCGGAACTGGCGCAGGTAGTCCTCCATGAGCTCCCCCGGGCCGAGTCCGAGGTCGCCCGGCAGGACGGCGCCGCCGGGCCGTTCCAGTCCGTCGCCGAAGACGTCGTCGTTGATCTCGCAGTCGGCGGCGATGTTCATGCGCAGGCGCTCCGCCGGTCCGAAGGCCCCGGGGCCTCGGGCGTAGCGGTCGCTGCGCCCGTGGTGGTCGCGCAGCAGGTGGGAGACCTCGTGCACCCACACCCCGGCCAGGTCCTCCACCGGTGTGCGGTCCACGAACAGCGGTGAGGCGTAGCACCGCCAGTGCCGGTCGACGGCCATCGTCGGGACGCGGCGGGAGGCGACGGGGTGGAGGGCGAACAGCGCGGTCGCCAGATAGGGCCGGGCCCGCACCGCGTACAGCCGCGCGGCGAGGAGCTTGTCCAGATCCAGCGCTCCGGCGGCGTCGCCGGTCACCGGGGCCGTCACCGGCCGGCCCCGGCCGCGGCGCGGGCCGCCGCCCGGTCCGCCGTGCGCGACAGGGCGACCGCCCCGGCGAGCTGCTCGACGGCCGCGGGCACGTCCCAGTCGTCCTGCCGGAGGGCGGCGAGGGTGGTGGCGGGGACGACGACGAGGTCCGGGGCGCCGGTGCGCAGGGCATGGACGAGCAGGGCCCAGGCCGCGTCCCAGCGGGCCCGGTCGGGGCGGGCTCGGACGGCGGCGACCACACCGTCGAGCGCGGCCTGGCGCAGATCGCCGCGTTCGGGCAGCTCGGCGCCCTCGGGGTCGGCGAGCAGTGTCTCGGGGTCGGGCAGGTCCATCCGGTCCATGCTCGCGAGGAGTTCGAGGCCGGCGCCGTCCCCGACCGTTCCCCTGACCAGCTGGGAGAGGACCTCGCGGGAGGATCCGGCCGCGGTCGCGAAGGCGATCAGGGCGATGGTCGCCTCCCAGCTCCGGGGCGAAGGCCAGGCACCGCCGCGCCGGGTCTCGCTGCCGGGCAGCCGGTGCACGAGCGCGGGGCGGGCGGTCAGCAGCCCGCACACGGCACGCCGGGCGAAGGCGACCGCGCCGGGCAGCTTCGCGGGGTCGAGCCGGGGCGGTGTGGCGCGGGGCCAGGTCCCGCCGAGGCCGCGGACGACGACGTCGTGGTCGTGGGTCCACTGGAGGTGGACGAAGCGGTTGGCGAGCGGAGGGCTCAGTTCCCAGCCGTCGGCGGCCGAGGAGCGCGGGTTGGCCGCCGCCACGACCCGGACGCCGGGCGGCAGGGTCAGGGCGCCGATCCGGCGCTCCAGGACGACCCGGAGCAGGGCCGCCTGGACGGCCGGGGGCGCGGTGGACAGCTCGTCGAGGAACAGCAGGCCGCGCCCCGCCCGGACGAGGCGCACCGCCCAGTCGGGCGGTGCCATCGGGATGCCCTGCTCCGCCGGGTCGTCGCCGATGACGGGCAGCCCGGAGAAGTCGGACGGCTCGTGGACACTGGCGATCACCGTCGTCAGGGGCAGGTCCAGCGCGGTGGCGAGCTGGGTGAGCGCCGCGGTCTTGCCGATCCCCGGCTCGCCCCACAGCAGGACGGGCAGGTCGGCGGCGACGGCGAGGGTCAGGGCCTCCAGCTGGTCGTCGGGCCGCGGTTCGGTGGTGCTGTCGCGCAGCAGGGCCAGCAGCTCACCGGCGACGTCGAGTTGCGGCACGGAGCCGGGAAGGGTGCCGGCGGGGGTTGCGGACGGGTACGAGGGCATGGGTGATCACCTGTGGGTCGGTCGAGGGCCGGTGCGGCCGTGGACGGACGGCCCGGGGACGCGGGCCGGGGCGGGGCGGGCGGGTACGCGGGCGGCCCGTGGGGGCCTGCTCCCGCGGCACAGGGCGCGGGGCATCGCGGAGGGACGGGTGGGCGAGGTCAGCGGTGGGCGAGGCGTGGACGGGTGCGCGCGCCGTCCGGGCGGGGGCGTTCGAGGACGCCGCGGTCGCGTCGGCGGCGTCCCCGGCGGCGCCGCCCGGCCGCGGGGGCCGGTGTCGGCACGGGACCGTCGCCGATCAGGCCCGCCCGGTACAGGCCGTAGGTGATCCTGCGCCGGGCCGCGTCGTGGAGTTCGTCGAGCAGCGGGCCGTCGGGGAGGACCGCGGCGGATCCCAGCAGGGCCTCGACGACGGCCAGCGCTCCGCCGGTGTCGCCGTGGTCCAGCCGTTCGCGGATGCCGGTGAGGCCCTGCGGCCGGCGGTGCGCCTCGTCGATCGCCCGCAGGCAGGGCAGCGGCGGGCCGCCCAGCGCGGCGAGGAGTTCCTCGCGCCGGATCTCCGCCGGGTCGTGGTCGACGGCGGTGAGCACCCCGTCGACGAGCGCGATCCGGTGCCGGGCGCCGCGGCAGTCGACGGCATCGGGCCGTCCGTCCCGGTCCGCTGCCCCGTGCGGGCCGGGCGGGGTGTGCTCCGGCACCAGGGCGGCGGCGACCAGCGGGTGCAGCGCGCCGGGCGTGATCGCGCCGGTGCGCAGCAGTTCGACGTCGGGCGGCACCCAGGTGGCGGCGTCGGGCAGGACGGGAAGCGCCGCCGAGCCGCGCCCCGGTGGGGCGGGCGTGATCCGTGTCCGGACAGGATCGCCGGGCAGGGCACCGCCTTCCGTTGCCAGCAGCAGCCGGTGACGGGCCGTCAGCCGGACGAGGACGCCGCCGCCGGGCAGCCCTTCGGAGCGGAGCAGGATCCGCGCCTCGTCCGCCCAGCGGTCGGCGGCACACGGCCGTCCCCCGCCGTCGGCGGGCGGGAGCGGGGCGTCGTCCGCCGGCGCTCCGGACCCGGCTCTGGTGCGCAGCTCACCGCTCCGGCGGGCGTCCCACAGATGGCGGTGGAGGTCCAGGCGGAAGCGGGGGCTCGGGTGGGGATGGGGGTGCGGTCCCGCGCGGGCGCCGGTGCGGTCGGCGTCCCACAGCGCCAGGCCGATCCGCTGGCCGGCGTCCGCCCAGGCGGGCGGGGTGCGGGCCACCAGGTGCACGGGCCGCGGCCCGCCCCGCCCGTGGGTCTCGTACCGGCCGAGCGAGACGGTCAGGCCGGGGCGCAGCAGTCCGTCGGGCGCGATCCTGGGCATGTGCCAGCGGAGCAGGTCGGGGGCGAGATGGCGGAGGTCGTCCCGCAGCGCGGCGGCGAACTCCCTGCCGTACTCCCGTGCCAGCGGGCGGAGCCGGAGGTCGGTGTCGATGCCCGCGGCGGCACAGGCCCCCGCCCAGTCGCCGGTGAGCCGGCGGGCGGTCGCGGTCTCGATCATGGTCGCGGGCACGGCGTAACGGCGCACGCCTGCCCAGAAGGACGTGGTGGGGTGGACTCCGCCGGCGGCGGGCGAGGCTGTCATCAGCACTCACCTTGCGCGGACGGGACCCCCGATCTGTGCGGAGGGAAAGGGTTCATCGCGGGGAGCGTAGCGCCGCCGCCGCCCGGGTGCCACGGATTTACGGGCGGCGGCACCGCGGGCCGCGGGGGCCCGGGTGCCGCCGCCGTCCGCACGGCCGCGGGGGGGGTGCGGTTCAGCAGGTCGGGACGCCGGGGAGCCAGCCCTCGGGGACGTCGATGTAGATGTTGGAGACGTAGCCGCCGTAGTCCGGCAGGTAGGACCAGGCATCGTTGCTGTAGCCGTCGATCTGCACGAGCTGGCCGCGGACCTGGCACTGGACGCGGACGGTGGTGGGGCCGGCGAGCTGGGCGACCCGGGTGGAGGCGGTGGTGGCCTGCTTGCGGATGTTGACGCCGGTGCCCCAGGTCGGGAAGGAGCGGGTGGCCGCGCCGTCGCCGGTCCACAGGTAGGTGACGGTGACCCAGCCGTTGTCGCCCAGGCCGACGTTGTAGAAGGTGCCGTCGGCGAGGTCGATGCCCGCCGGGTTGAGCACCCGGCGGCCGAATTCGTCGCGACCGCCGTTGTACCCGTTCTCGTAGGCCGCCTGCGCCTCCGGCTTGCCCTGCGGCAGGTCCTTGAAGGTCTCGCGGACGGAGGAGGGGTTCCAGTGGTCGTCGTGGGTGTTCCAGGGGCCGACGTCCCAGACCGGCGCGGTCTCGCACCGGGCCGGGCCGCAGACGCGCACGGAGTACTCGGCGCTGCCCTTCGGGGACAGCCCGCGCCGCGACGGGAGGGCGACGAAGTGGTCGTTGGGCACGATCACATGACCGTTGGCGGTGGTGCCGCCGACCAGGCCCTCGCGGGTGGCGAACACCCGGGCCGAGAACGGCGCGGCGGCCGCGGCGGACGTCTCGGCCCCGGCGGCGGGGGCGGCGAGTTCGGCGCTCAGGCCGAGGCCGTGGATCTCCGGGGTGGTGCCCGCCGGTGCGCCGACGAGCGTGAGGCGGGCCTGGACCTCGGTGACGGCCCGGGGCAGGACGGCGGGCCGGCCGGCGCGCGCCTCGCGCCACTCGGTCCAGCGGCCGAGGCCGTCGCGGCCGCGGACGTCGACCGCAGTCCTGGTGCCGGCGGGTGCGGTGGCGTCGAGGTCCACGGCGATCCGGTTCACGGCGCGGTCGAGCACCCGGGCGGGCAGCACGGCCGTGCCCTGGCCCTGTTGGGCCCGGACCGAGGCGGGGCGCAGGCGGCCGTCCCGCAGCCGCAGGGAGCCGTCGGCGCGGCTGATGTTGGCCTCGTCGCCCGTGCCGGCGGTGAGGTCCGCACGCCAGGACACCGGCCCCGGGGCGCGGTTCGCCCCCGGGCCCTCGGCGGCGGCGGGGCCGGAGCCGAGGGCGAAGGCGGAGAGGGCTGCCAGCGACACGGCGTACACGGGCAGGCGGCGGCGCGCGGAGCGGGGTCTGTCGGTGCGGCGCATGGTGCGCCTCCTTCGGGTCGTGGGGGGTGCGGGGAGCTGCGCGGCGGGGCGGTTCAGGGGCAGTCGGGGACGCCGGGCAGGGTGTTGCCGGGCGAGCTGATGTAGATCTGGGTGATCCAGCCGCCGTACTGCGGCAGATACGCCCACCAGTCGTTGTCGTACGGGGGGACGGTGACGCGCCCGCCCCGGCCCTGGCAGCCCACCAGGACCTCGACACCGGCCGGCAGGGTGGTCAGGTGGGCGGAGCCGGTGTCGGCCGCGGCCCGGACGCGTACGCCGCTCCCCCAGGTGCCGAACCGGGTGCCCGTGGGGCGGACGGCGCCCGGCACGTCGAGGGAGTCGGTGAGGCGGGTGACCTTGCCGTACGCGGTGCCGTAGGGCGTGCCGTCGGGGTGGAGGGTGAGGACGGCGACGACGGTGCGGTCGCCGGGGCCGACGGTGCCGGTGGTGTGGAGCGCCTCGGACACCAGGTCCAGGGCGGCGGCGCGGGTGCCGGGGGCGGACACCGGGGCGGGCGTCCGGGCGGCGCGGGACGCGGGGGTTGCGGTGCAGCCGCCGGAGGTGAAGCCGGACCAGCCCTGCTTGACGGCGTGCGGTCCGTCGAAGGCGGAGGGGATGCCGAAGTACTGGTCGAAGCCGTCGTTCCCGCAGCGGGTGGCGGCGTGCAGCGCGTCCATCACGAACGTGCGCACGGGGGCCGGCGCGGCGTCCAGGATGTGGCGGTAGACGCGGACGGTGTCGGCCGCCGTGGTCGCCGTGTAGCCCCAGTAGCCGGGGTGGGTGGCGGGCGGCGGGACCGTGCCGGTGAGGCCGAGGCGGGAGGCCGTGCGGGTGACGACGGCACTGCCGCCGCGGGTGGCCCAGTAGTGGCTCGCCGCGGCGTCGTCGCTGCTGCGCAGCATGGCGGTGAGGCGCACCCGGTCGGCCTCGGGCAGGGCGGCGGGGCCGCCGTCGCCGAGGACGTCGAGGGCGAGCAGCAGCTTCACCAGCGAGGCGGACCGGAACTGCCGGTCGGCCTCGTGGAGTTCGGTGAACCTGCCGGTCTGCCGGTCGTACACGGCGACGCCCGCCGTGGTGCCGGCGGGGATCTCGGGCATGGTGCGGGCGTCCGTTCTCTCGGCGGCCGTTCTCTCGGCGCCCGCTTCGGCGGCGGTCGCCCGCTCGGCGGGGCCGGGCGCCCGGTGGGGTGCCGGGGAGGCGGCGGCCGGTCCGGTGAGCAGGGCGCCGAACAGGACGAGCAGCGCGGCGGCGGCAGGCACCGTGCCGCGCCGCCGGGGTGCGCCGGGCCGGTGATGCTGGGGCATGGGTCGGAGGCTCCTCGGGGGCGTGGGGGGGCTGATGGGCCGTCGGACGTGCGGTGCGCGGACGCCAGCGTGAGGAGGACCGGCGTCCGGCGCAAGGATTTCGTTCCTGGTCGAAGAAGCCCGTCGCGCGCTTGTCAGGGCATCGTCCTCCCGTTACGTTCCCGACGTCTCACAGCGCCCCCGTCCGGCGCGTCGCCGCCCGGCCTCCTCCCCCACCTAGGAGCAATCGTGAGGTTCCTCAGACGACTTCCGGCCCTGGCCGCCGCCGCGCTGCTGGCGCTGGCCGGTCTCTCGGCATCACCGGCGCACGCCGGGGAGGCCGCGGTGACGGCCGCGCCCGCCTTCAAGGCGCCGTACCCCTGCGGGCAGCGGTGGACCTACAGCCACCACTCGGCGGAGGTCCGCCGCGCCCTCGACTTCGTGCGCGCCGACGGCGGCGCGACGGCGGGCACGCCGGTGCTCGCCTCGGCGGCGGGCACGGCCACCCGGCACTCCCAGCCCAGCGGCGCCGGAAACTACATCGTGGTGGACCACGGCGGCGGCTGGAAGACGTACTACTTCCACCTCGCCGCGTACTCGGTGGCGAACGGCGCCTGGGTGGGCCAGGGCCAGCAGATCGGCACCACCGGCAGCACCGGCAACTCCTCGGGCGCGCACATCCACTACGAGCAGCTCTACAACGGTGTGGGCCAGAACATCGTGATCAACGGCGCCGGGCTGTCCTACCCGGGCAGCTACCACCAGGCGTACCTGACGAGCGACAACGGCTGCGGCGGGAGCGGCACCCCGTTCTCCACCTGGGGCAGCGGTGTCAACGTCCGTGCCGACGCGCGGCTGTCCGCGGCGGTCGTGACCACGCTGGGCGGCCCGACGGCCGTGCGGGTGCTCTGCCAGAAGCAGGGCGACACCGTCAACGCGGAGGGCTACACCAACAACTGGTGGAGCAAGCTCCGCGACCAGAACGGTTTCATCAGCAACATCTACATCGACCATCCCAGCGCCCAGCTCCCCGGCGTGCCGCTCTGCTGACGCGGCGCCGGGCCGCCGGCCGGCGGCGGTGCACGGGGGCGGGACCGTCCGGGCGGGAGCCCGGCCGGTCCCGCCGGCACGCGCACCGGCGACGGCCGAATGACATGGCTGCGCCAAGCGCGCGACGCGCATAGACTGCCGCTCGACCGGCGCCGTCAGGCGCCCCTGACCACCGGGGGTGCGCAGTGCTGCGGGTGGACTTCACCAGCCAGGAGCTGGTCCGGCTGCGCGTCGCCGCCGGCGTGGACCCGCTCTGGGAGACCGCGCTCAGCCTCCATCTGCTCCAGAACCGGGCCGCCCCGCTCACCTTCGGGCCCTGGCGCCGCGAAGTGGGCGCGGCCCTGCGGCGGTCCGGACTGCTGCCGGCCGCCCACGACCTGATGCGGCTCTGCCCCGACGGCGCGTACTTCCCCGACTTCCTGACGCCCGGACGCGGGGACGCCGACATCGACACCGCGCTCGACCTGCTGCTCGCCACGCCCCGGCAGCGGCTGCTCGCCGAACTGACCCGGCTCCACGCCCACACCCGGGGCCCGGTCCCGCCGGGCGTCCGGCTGCTCGCCGACGGCTGTCCGAAGGCGCTGCGCCGGCTCGGCACCTCACTGCGCGCCTACTACCGCGTCGCCGTCGAGCCCTACCTCCCCGCGATGCGGGCCGAGGCCGCGACCGACCGGGCGCAGCGGGCCGATGCGGCACTCGCCCACGGCGCCGAGGGCATGCTCACGGGCTACGACGACCTGCCCGGGTGGGAGTACCGGCAGGGGCGCCTGAGCGCCCCGTATCCCGTGGACCGCGCCCTGCTGCTGCGCGGCAGGGCGCTGACCCTGGTGCCGGCCTTCTTCTGCGTGCGCGCGCCGCTGGTCCTGGTGAACGAGTCGCTGCCGCCCGTCCTCGTCCATCCGCTCGCGCCCGCCCCCGGCTGGCTGGAGCGGCGGCGCGGCGCCCCGGCCGGGCCGGCGGCGCAGCTCATCGGCTCCTCGCGCGCCGAGCTGCTGCGGATGCTGAACCACCCCATGACCACCACCGACCTCGCCGCCGCGCTGCGGCTCGCCCCCTCCACGGCGAGCCGGCACGCCTCGGTGCTCCGCGACGCGGGCCTGCTGCTGTCGCACCGTCAGGGCCTGCGGGTGCTCCACCGCAGGACCCGGCTGGGCGAGGCGTTCCTCGACGGCGGCCTGGGCTGAGCCCGCGCGGACGTTGGTGCCGTGGGGCGGACGCCGGGGATCAGGCACCCGTCTGCGGACGGACCATCAGCACCGCCACGTCGTCCTGCGCCGGGCCCGGCAGGAGTTCGCCGAGCACGCCGTCGCACAGCGCGTCCAGCGGCCGGTCGTGGTCGCGCAGGGCGGCGGCGAGCTTGGCCATGCCGTGGTCGAGGTCCTGGCCGCGGGTCTCGATGAGGCCGTCCGTGTAGAGGGCCAGCACGCTGCCCGGGGGCAGTTCGACGTGTTCGGCCCGGAAGTCCTGCCCGCCGGTGCCGAGCGGCGTGCCGGACGAGCCGTCGAGGAAGGCGACGGACCCGCCGGCCGCGACGACGGGCGGCGGATGCCCCGCCCGGGCCACCAGGCAGCCGCCGGCAGCCGGGTCGTGCACCGCGTAGACGCAGGTCGCCATCTCGTCCTCGCCCATGTCGGCCACCACCGCGTCCAGCGAGCGGAGCATCCGGGCGGGGTCCACGTCGTGCCGGGCGAGGGTGCGCACCGCCGTGCGGAGCTGCCCCATCACGGCCGCCGCGCGCACCCCGTGGCCGACGACGTCCCCGATGACGAGGCCGGTCCGGCCGCCCGGGAGGGTGATGGCGTCGAACCAGTCGCCGCCGACGTCGTGCTGGCCGGCCGGGAGATAGCGTCCGGTGAGTTCGAGTCCGACGACGGCGGGCAGCGCGCTGTTGGTCAGGCTGCGCTGGAGGGTGCGGGCCGCCGCGCGCTGGCGGGTGTACATCAGCGCGTTGTCGATGTTGAGGGCCGCCCGCGCCACCACCTCGTCGATCAGCACCGCGTCCTGGCCTCCGAACGGTTCCCGGCCGGCGAGCCGCGTCACGACGACGGCGCCGAGCACCTTGCCGCGCGCCACCAGCGGGATCAGCCGCGCCGATCCCAGGGTCATCAGGTACTCGCGCAGCCGGTCGGCGCGCGGATCGGTGACGAGCGCCGGCACGTCGGCGCGGCCGAGGTCCATGGGGCGCCCGTCGGCGATGACTCGCTCGTAGAAGGACCCGCCGGGGATGCGGGAGGTCATGCCCGCCACCAGCCGGGCCGTGGGCGCGGACGGGTCGGGGAAGCGCGCGGCCATACGGCGCACCACCCCGCGGGTGGACGCCGCCGACTCGTCGGGGGCGATCAGCTCCTCGAGGAGATGGACGTCGGCCGAGTCGGCGAGCCGGGGCACCAGGAGCTCCACGACCTCCTCGGCCGTCCGCGTCAGGTCGAGGGTGGTGCCGATGCGGGTGCCGGCCTCGGCGAGCAGGGCGAACCGGCGCCGCGCGCGTTCGGCGGCGGCCGCCGCGCGCTGCGCGTGGGTGACGTCGATCAGCGAGGCGATGACCCCGAGCGTGCGCCCGCTGCCGTCCACCAGCGGCGCGTACGAGCAGGACCAGGTGCGGTCGCGGTCCGGGTCGGCGGGGGTCCGGCCGGTGCGGCGGACGTCGACGACGGCCCGGCCGCTCTCCATGACCTCGCGCATCATGGCCTCCAGCGCGACGGCGTTCACCCCCGGCACCACGTCGGTGAGCCTGCGCCCCAGGTGCTCCCGGGCGGAGACCCCGTTCATCCGGGCCAGCGCCTCGTTGACGCGCAGGAAGCGCAGATCGGTGCCGAGGGTGGCCAGGCCGATGGGCGACTGGGTGAAGAGGCTCTCCAGGGCGGCCAGGGAGTCGCGCATCCGCAGGACCTGCGAGGTCTCGACGGCGATCAGCAGCGCTCCGGCGCGTCCCTGCGCGTCGGCGGCCGGGACGATCCACATCTCCATCGTGACCGGGTGCCCGCCGCTGTGGCGCACCGAGAGGGTGCCCACCACCGTCTCCCCCGCGTGGACGCGGCGGGTGAGCTGGTCGGCGAGCTCCCGGTTGCCCTCGGGCACGAGCAGCTCCGACGCGGGCCTGCCGAGCACGTCCGCGGACCGGTGTCCGAGCAGGTCCTGGGCGGCCAGCGACCACTCGACGATGCGGCCCTCCGCGTCCTCGCGCCACAGGGCGATGGGGAGCAGTTCGCGGAGCACACCGGCGTACCCGACAGCGTCCAGGGGCACGTCCGGTGTCCGGCCCGTCCGGGAGTCCGCGTCCAAGGTCGACCTCACAGAAGGGAACTTCTCGTACGAAATCACCCTATCCGAGACCACCGGAACGGACCGTGAGCGATGCCGGACGCCGTCCGGTGCCCCGGGGCCCCGCCGGGCGGGCGGTCAGCCGGCGCCGCGGGGCGCGGTCCGCGCGAGCCAGGCCCCGGTGAAGGCGGCCAGCACCGTGACACAGGCCGTGAAGGTCAGGCCGGCGTCCCGCAGGCCGAGCCACACGGTCAGCGCCCCCACCCCGATGACGGGCAGCGAGATGCCCGCGTAGGCGACCACGAAGAAGGAGGAGACCGTCGCGGCTCGGTGTGCCGCGGGGGCGGCGTCGCCGACCGCCGTCAGTCCCGCGCGGAAGGCGAGGCCCTGGCCGATGCCGCCGCACACACCCCCGAGCACCAGCAGCGGCAGGGACTTCGCCCACAGCGAGGAGCCGACCAGCAGCAGCCCGGCGACCAGCACCAGACAGCCCAGCGGGAGGGCGGCCCGGGCCCGGAAGCGCCCGGTCAGCGCCTGTCCGGCGGTCGAGGCGAGGAAGACGCTGAAGACGACGACGCCGCAGACCGCGAGGTTCTTCTCGCCGAGGGTCTCGGCGAGGAAGCTCGGCGCCACGGCGGTGAACAGCCCGAGCAGGCTGAAGCCGGCGAAGGCCGCCATGGCGGCGGGCGCGAAGACGCCCCGCACCTGGGGCGGCACGTACAGGCCCTGCGGCTCGGGCCGGGCGCCGGGACGCGCGTCCGCGACCGTCTCCGGCAGCGCCAGCACGACGACGGCCGCGACGGCCAGCAGGGCCAGATGCGCCAGGAAGGGCAGGGTCAGCGGCCACGGCGCGTACTCGGCCAGGAAACCGGCGAGCAGCGGGCCGCAGCCGAGGCCTCCCATGTTCGCCGCCGTCGCCGCGAAGCCCGCCCGCGAGCGCCGGCCGGGGGGCGCGAGCTCCATCACGGTGACGGTGCCCGCCCCGCTGAGCAGCCCCGCCGAGAAGCCGGACAGCAGCCGGCCCGCGTAGAGGAGCGTCAGCCCCTCCTCCAGGAGGAAGCAGACGGCACTGGCCGCCGCGAACGCCAGCGCGCAGAACAGCACGGGGCGCCGCCCCGCCCGGTCGGAGTGGTTGCCGGCCAGGAGGAGGGTGAGGATGACGCCGGCCGCGTAGGTGGCGAAGACCAGGGTCACCGTCAGCTCGGAGAAGCCGAGCTCCTCCCGGTAGAGGCCGTAGAGCGGGGTGGGGAGCGTCGTGCCGGCCATCCCCGCCGCGAAGACCGCGGCCGCCGCGAGGTACCCGGGGCGTCGGCGGGAGGTGCGGGTGCTGCTGGCACGCGGGGCGCTTCGGCTCATGCGGCTCACCCTAGGCACGCCCCGCCCCCGCTCCCGGCACCCGCCGCGCGGGCGCGGCCGGGGGCCTCCCGGCGGGGGGGCCGGGTGGGCGGACGGCGGGGCGCCCCCGGCCCGCCGCGGGCCCGCGAAGGGGCCCGGCCCGCCCGGTCCGAGGGGCACTGCCCCTCAGCCGACAAGCCCGGCACGGGCCGGACCCGGAACCGGAGACGCAGCTCACCGGGGGGTCTGCCGGACGGCCCCGGCTCCATGCCCCGGCCGGGCCGGCCGCCGCGAGCGGGCGGCACGCGGGACATCGCCAGGCTGCGCCGGCGCCACCCCGGCACGGGCCGGGCGGGAGCCGGAGCCGCCACACGCGCGGCCCGCACGCGACGAGTCGCGCGCCGCGGCCCGGAACGCAACGGGACCGCACAGCAGCCACCGCGGCCCGCACGGGACACGTGGGCGCCGCAGGCCCCGGCACGGGCCGGGCGGGAGCCGGAGCCGCCACACGCGCGGCCCGCACGCGACGAGTCGCGCGCCGCGGCCCGGAACGCAACGGGGCCGCACAGCAGCCACCGCGGCCCGCACGGGACACGTGGGCGCCGCAGGCCCCGGCACGGGCCGGAGCCGATGCCGGGTCCGGGGGCCGGGGGCCGGGCCCCGGCACAGGCCGGGGGTCAGCGGGTGCGGACGGCGGTGACCGTGAAGCGTTCGACCTCCGCGACGTGGCCGCCCGTCGAGGCGACGACGGTCAGGACCGGGTCACGGGCGCCGGAGAAGGTGACCGTGGACGTCCACGGCTGGTTCCGGCCGCCCGCCGAGAGGCAGCAGGTGGTGCCGAGGACCTTCTCGGTGGACGGCTGGCGCACGTCCACCCGGACGGACTCGTCGACGCCGGTGATCCGCCCGCCCGCGCGCAGCGGCGTGCCGACGGTCGCGCCGTAGGCCGGGGAGGTCAGCGAGAAGTCCGCCTCGTCGGTGCCGACCACCTCCCAGGGCGCGTCGGGACCGGCGCCGTAGCGCACCAGATGGATGACGGCCGCCGTGCCCGAGCCCTCGGTGCCGCTCGGCCCGACGCCGACGCGCGCCTCCCGGCCGGTGACGTCCCGCGAGGTGACCCGGTCGATCCCGGAGAAGCCGAGGTAGCCCTGGGTGAAGGAGAGCGCGGTCTGCTCCGGGTCGCGGTGCCAGGGCTGGCTGCCGTCGGAACGGAACGCGCGCTCCCAGCTCCCGGCCTCGGCGAGGGTGGCGAACGGCCACAGCGGCTGGAGACCGGGGAAGCCGGGCAGCGCCTCGCCCCGGCCGGTGGGCGCCGTGGAGGGCGACGGGGTGGCGGGAGCGTCGTCCGCCGTGGGAGGCGGCGAGGGCGAGCCGGTCCCGGTCGGCGAGGCGGGTGCCGGGCCGGTCGGGGAGCCGGCCGTGTCGCCGGCGGCGTCGGATCCGGAGCATGCCGCGGTGAGCACGAGAAGCGTCGCGGCGGTCAGGCCGAGGAGCCGGGGCGGGAGCCAGGTGCGCATCGATCCCCCAGGGAGGCTGTGCGGTGGGTCACATCGGTCGTACAGCCATGGTGCACCACCCGGGGGCAAGCGCGGGCCCCGGCGCGGCGCCGCCGGGGGCCAAGGCGGCCCGGGTGGCGCGCGGTTCGGGTGTGCGGCGGGCCGGGCGGGCGCCCGCGTGCGCCCGCCCCGCCCACCCGCGCCGCACCGGCCCTACGAGCCGGCCCTGCGCTTGTTCCACACGTCGACCCCGACCGCCGCCAGCAGCACCAGGCCCTTGATGACCTGCTGCCAGTCGGTGCCGATGCCGACCAGGTTCATACCGTTGTTGAGCACGCCGAGGACGAGGCCGCCGATGATGGCGCCCAGCACCGTGCCGACCCCGCCGCTCATGGAGGCGCCGCCGATGAACGCCGCGGCGATGGCCTCCAGTTCGAAGTTGAGCCCTGCCTGCGGCGTCCCCGAGTTGAGCCGGGCCGCGAACACGCATCCGGCGAGCGCCGCGAGCACGCCCATGTTGACGAAGACCAGGAAGGTGACCCGCTTGTCCTTGACGCCGGACAGCTTGGCCGCCGCCTTGTTGCCGCCCAGGGCGTAGACATGACGCCCCACCACCGCGTTGCGCATCACATGGCCGAGCACCAGGAGCAGTCCGCAGACGATGAGCATGATGACGGGCATGCCGTGCCAGCTCGCCAGGGTGAGGGTGAAGGCGGCGACGGCCGCGACCATCGCCACGCACTTGAGCAGCCAGATGTTGCGGGGCAGCACCTCCAGCTCGTAGGCCCGCTGCCTGCGGCGGTCCCGGACCTCGCGCACGACGAGCAGGGCAACGACCGCGATCCCGATGAGCAGCGTCGGGTTGTGGTACGGGCCGATGGCGTCCGTGCGCAGCTCGATGAAGCCCAGGTCGAGGTGGAGGGTGAACGGCAGCGGGATGCTCCACGCCGGTCCCGCCTCGGGCACGACGCCCTTGGCGAGGTTCTGGAAGCCGCCGGGGAACGGGGAGAGCGACTGCCCTTCGAGGGTGATCTGCGTGAGGCCGCGGAAGAGCAGCATCCCGGCGAGGGTCACGATGAAGGACGGGATGCCCAGATAGGCGATGAAGAAGCCCTGCCAGGCGCCCGCGAGGGCCCCGATGACGAGCGAGATGGCGAGCGCGACACCCCAGGGCAGATCGTGTTCGATCATCATCACGGCCGATATCGCGCCGACGAAGGCGGCGACCGAGCCGACCGAGAGGTCGATGTGACCGGCGATGATGACGATCATCATGCCCATGGCCAGGATGAGGATGTAGCCGTTCTGCTGGAGCAGGTTGGAGATGTTGCCGGGCCGCAGCAGCGCGCCGTCGGTCCAGAAGCCGAAGAGCAGCACGATGAGCGCCAGCGCGAAGAGCATGCCGTACTGGCGCACGTTGGTGCGCAGTCCGTGCAGCAGCACCGCGCCGGCGCCGGGCTCGGCCGGCGGTGCCGCCGGCGACTCGGTCGGTGTGGTCGTGGTGGTCATGCCGGCTCAGCCTCCGTGGGTGGTCATCTGGCGCATCAGGACTTCCTGGGTGGCGTCGGCGCGGGCGACCTCACCGGTCAGCCGGCCCTCGGCCATGGTGTAGATCCGGTCGCACATCCCGAGCAGTTCCGGCAGTTCGGACGAGATGACCAGCACCGCCTTGCCCTGGGCGGCGAGCCGGTCGATCACGGTGTAGATCTCGTACTTGGCGCCGACGTCGATGCCCCGGGTGGGCTCGTCGAGGATGAGCACCTCGGGGTCGGCGTGGATCCACTTGCTGAGCACGACCTTCTGCTGGTTGCCGCCGGAGAGGCGGCCGGTCTGCTCGAAGACGGTGGGCGCCTTGATGTTCATGGAGCGGCGGTAGCGCTCGGCCACCGACCGCTCGTGGTGGGCGTCGACGGCGCCGCGGCGCACCATGCCCGGCAGGGAGGCGAGGGAGACGTTGCGGCTGATGGTGTCGATGAGGTTGAGCCCGTAGTGCTTGCGGTCCTCGGTGACGTAGGCGATGCCGGCGTCCACGGCGTCCGGCACCGTACGGGTGCTGACCTCGCGTTCGTGCACCTGCACGGTGCCGGCGACGTAGCGGCCGTAGGAGCGGCCGAAGACGGACATGGCGAGTTCGGTGCGGCCCGCGCCCATCAGGCCGGCCATGCCGACGATCTCGCCCCGCCCGACGGTCAGCGACACGTCGTCGACGACGGTGCGCTGCTGGTCCACCGGGTGGCGTACGGTCCAGCCGCTGACGCGCAGCGCGGTGCGTCCGGCGTCCGGGCCCTCGTAGCGGGTGCGTTCGGGGTAGCGGTGGTCGAGGTCGCGGCCGACCATGGCCCGGATGATGCGGTCCTCGGAGAGCTCCGGGCGGGCGCCGGGCGCGGTGCGCACGGCGAGGGTCTCGATGGTCCGCCCGTCGCGCAGGACGGTCACCGAGTCGGCGACCGCGCGGATCTCGCCGAGCTTGTGCGAGATGACGATGCAGGCGATGCCCTGGTCGCGCAGTTCGCCGATGAGGGCGAGGAGTTTGGCGCTGTCGTCGTCGTTGAGCGCGGCGGTCGGTTCGTCGAGGATCAGCAGCCGCACCTCCTTGGCGAGCGCCTTGGCGATCTCGACGAGCTGCTGTTTGCCGACGCCGAGTTCGCTGATCGGTGTCTGGGGCTTCTCCCGCAGCCCGACCCGGGCGAGCAGCCGGGCGGCCCGGCGGTTGGTGTCGTTCCAGTCGATGAAGCCGCGGGTGGTCCGCTCGTTGCCGAGGAACATGTTCTCGGCGATCGACAGGTGCGGGACGAGCGCCAGTTCCTGGTGGATGATCACGATGCCGCGGCGTTCGCTCGCCCTGATGTCCTTGAAGGCGACCGGCCGGCCCTCGAAGGAGATCTCGCCCTCGTAGGTGCCGTGCGCGTGGACACCGCTGAGCACCTTCATCAGGGTGGACTTGCCCGCGCCGTTCTCCCCGCAGACGGCGTGGATCTCGCCCGGGAGCACGGTGAGGTCCACCTCGCTGAGCGCGGTGACGCCCGGGAAGCGCTTGGTGATGCCGTTCATGCGCAGGACGGGCGCGGCGGTCGTGTCCGGGCCGGCGGCGGGCGGCGGGGCGCTCATGAGAGCTGGCCCTGGGTGAAGTACCCCTGGTCGACGAGGAGACTCGTGTTCTTCCGGTCGATGCTGACCGGCTCCAGGAGGTACGAGGGCACGGTCTTGACACCGTTGTCGTAGTCCGTGGTGTTGTTGACGCGCACCTTCTTGCCGGTGAGGGCGGCGTCGCCCATCTGGACGGCCTGCTTGGCGAGTTCGCGGGTGTCCTTGAACACGGTCTGCGTCTGCTCGCCGCGGATGATGGACTTGACGGAGGCGAGCTCCGCGTCCTGCCCGGTGACCACCGGCAGCGGCTGGGCCGCGGTGCCGTAACCGGCGCTCTGGAGCGCGGAGATGATGCCGATGGAGATGCCGTCGTACGGCGAGAGCACGGCGTCTATCCGCTCCTGGCCGTAGCTGCGGGTGACCACGTCGTCCATGCGCTTCTGCGCGGTCTCGCCGCTCCAGCGCAGGGTGGCCGCCTTGGCGAGGGTGGTCTGCCCGCTGCGCACCGTGAGCTGCCGGCTGTCGAAGTACGGCTGGAGCACCTGCATGGCGCCGTTCCAGAAGTACTTGGTGTTGTTGTCGTCCGGTGAGCCCGCGAACAGCTCGATGTTGCGGGTCCTGCCGCCCGGCGCCGCATCGCCCAGCTCCAGGGCGTCCACGATGTACTGGGCCTGGAGCCGGCCGACGCGCTCGTTGTCGAACGACGCGTAGTAGTCCACGCTGCCGGTGCCCATGATGAGGCGGTCGTAGGCGATCACGGGGATGCCCGCGTCGTCGGCCTGCTCCAGGACGTCGGAGAGGGCCGAGCCGTCGATGGCCGCGACCACGAGCAGCCCGACCCCCTTGGTGATCATGCTCTCGATCTGGGCGACCTGGTTCTCCACCTTGTCGTCCCCGTACTGGAGATCCGTGGCGTAGCCGGCCTTGCGGAACTGCTCGGCCATGTTCTCGCCGTCGGCTATCCAGCGTTCGGACGACTTGGTGGGCATCGCCAGTCCGACGGTGACGCCGTCGCTCTTCTCGGGTTTGTAGCGGCTGCCGCCGAGGGCCTCCTGTCCGCAGGCGGTCAGCGACAGGACGAGCAGTCCGGCCACTGTCGCCGCGACCGGGACCGGGACGCGGCGCGTGGGGGTACGCATGTCGTTCTCCTTCCGGAGCGGGGGCCCGGCGTCGCGCCCCCGGGTGCGAGTCGAACGGGAAGGGGCGCCACCGGCAGGGGCCGCCGGGCCGGGCCCGGGCGCTGACACCACGTCACGTTCGATATTTCGTCACTCGTTCGAGATTGTGGCGTGCAAAGTATGCAGTCCGCACAGGGGGTGTCAACGGGTCGCGCACGGCACGTTCCCGCGGCCGCGGCGGGCCGCCTGGGAGGGCGGCCCGCGGTCCGCCGGGGAGGGGGCCGGCGGTCAGCCGGGAGGGCGGCGTCAGGTTCAGCGGGGAGGGCGGCACCCGGTTCAGCGCGGCGCCCGGTTCAGCGGGGCGGCTCGGCCAGGCTCGCGTAGACGACCACGTTGCCGAGGTAGCCGGTGCCCTCGCGGTAGCCGCCGCCGCAGGTGATGACCCGCAACTCGGGGGCCGCGGTGCTGCGGTAGACCTTGCGGCTGGGGAAGGCGTCCTTGTCGTACGCCTCGACCGCGTACACGGAGAACCGCACGGTGCGGCCGTCGCGGCGGGTGACGGTGATCGCGCTGCCCCGGGCGAGACCGCCCAGCAGGTAGAACACGGCCCGCCCGGCGGGGCTGTCCACGTGCCCGGCGACGACGGCGGTGCCGGGCTCCCCCGGCGCCGGCCCGTCGGCGTACCAGCCGGCCGTGTCGGCCCGTTCCGCCGGGGGCACCTCCAGGGCGCCGTCGGCGTCGAGCCCGAGCCCGGTCATCGGGGCGTCCACGGCGATGGCCGGGATGCGCAGCCGGACGGGGACCGTCCGGGAGCGGGGCTCCGCCGGCGCGGTGGGCGGCGGGCGGAGGCTCTCCGGGACGCCGGTCCGCACCCCGGCGGCGCCGGGGGCGGCGGTGGCCTGCGCGGCGGTGGGCTGGGGAGCCCCGCCGCGCACACCGTTGACCAGCAGCACGATGCCGACGACGAGCACCGCGAGTCGGGTGCGCGGCCGCATGAGGGGGGCGCCGGGCGCGCCGGCCGTCATGGGAGGGGCTTCCGGATGGGCCGTCAGGCGGCGGACGCGGCGCGGCGGCGCTTGGTCGCCATGCCGCCCGCGGCGGCGCCCACGATCAGCAGGCCGCCGACCGCGACCTGGGTGCCGCCCAGCCCGCCGGCGCCGCCGAATCCGCCGCTCACGGCGCCCGCCGGCCGGCCGACGACCTCGAAGCTCGCCTCGACCTTCGTACGCGGCGGGCACTTGACGGTGATGGTGTAGACGCCCGCTTCCGCGCCCTCCGGGACGGTGAAGTCGCCGGCCAGTTCGCCCTCGGCCCCGTCGTCGGTCAGGTTGATCTGGCCGCCCGCCTCGGCCTGGCCCTTGGCGTAGGTGGCGTCCGGCCCGCAGACCTCGGTGCTGACGGAGACGGTCGATCCGGGGTACGCCCGCTGGGGGCTCACACTGACGTCGGACTCACCGGGGACCGCCGCCGTCGCCGAAACGGCCGGCAGACCGACGGCCGCCAGAACGGCCGTGCCACAGACGAGCATCCGTACGCTGCGCATCGCGCCACCTCTCCAACGGCGCGGGGCAGGACGGAACGTCCCGCGGACGAGCCGCGCTCCGGCGCCAAGCCAAGCAGTTCCGGGCGCCCGGCAGCGGCTGCGCAACGCTCGCCGGTGCGCGCCGCACCCGGCGGCCGCCGCGTCGCCGCAGGTGGCGCGGGTGTCGTAGGGCCCGACGGTGGAACGCGGCGCGCATGTGGCGTTCGGGTGGCGACACGCGGAAGGGCGGCGCGGCCCCGAGGCGATGCGGGCGATGCCGACCCGGGGTCAGGAGGAGCGGCCCGGGCGGTAGTCCGCGTCCTCGGTGCCGGGCGGCAGGCGGCTGTGGCCCTCGCTCCAGTGGTTCACCCACCCGCACAGGGAGCAGGCGTACCGCCCGTTGACCCCGCGGATCTGCGTGCCGCAGCGCTTGCACTCGGTGCGGGTGACCTCCGGGGCGGCCCGGGTCACCGGCGGCGCCCCCTCATCCGTCACCGCCACCGCCCGCCTCCGCTCCGGGGGTGTTCGACGACCATCCGCACTGGCGGCTGCACACCCAACGGCCATTCTGCTGCAGGGCACCCGCCCCGCACCGCTGGCACGTCATGTCACGACCTCCTCGGGGAGACTCGTCTGCGCGCATACCCCACCCCCGCCCCGGCGACGCCCGGTTCCCGGACAACGGCCGGTCATCGCCGGTGGAGAGGCGGCCGAATGGCCGATCTCCACCGGTGGTCCGGGCCGGTGCGGGCGCCTGTTAGCGTGTGCGGCCGACGCAAGGGGGCGCGGAGGATGGCGGAGCGAACGTTCAGGATCGGCGGGGAACTGGAGGTACGGCGGCTCGGGTTCGGCGCGATGCGGCTGCCGACCGAGCCCCGGGACGCGCGGGCGGCCGCGGTGGAGGTCGCGCGGCGCGCGGTCGACCTGGGCGTCACGCTGATCGACACGGCCCATCTCTACGGCGGGGGCGCCAACGAGGAACTGCTCGCCGAGGCGCTGCACCCCTATCCGAAGGACCTGCTGATCACCACCAAGGTCGGCGTGGCGCGGACCGGTCCCGGCGGAGAGTGGAAGCTCGACGGACGCCCGGAGCTGCTGAGGGAACAGGTGGGTGCGGCGCTGCGCCGGCTGCGGGTGGAGCGGATCGAACTGCTCCAGCTCCACCGGATCGACCCCGACACCCCGTTCGACGACCAGATCGGCACCCTGCGGGAGTTGCGGGACGAGGGCCTGATCGGCCGCGTCGGTCTGTCCGAGGTGTCGGTCGAGGAGCTGGCCCGCGCCCGGCGGACCGTGGAGATCGCGAGCGTGCAGAACCGCTACAACCTGCTCGACCGCGCCTACGAGGACGTGCTGACGGCCTGTGAGGAGGCCGGTATCGCCTTCCTGCCGTGGCGGCCCGTCGTGGCCGGGACGTCGGGGGAACGGGACGAGGTCGCGGCCGTGGCCGCCGAGACCGGGGCGACGGCCACCCAGGTCGCGCTCGCCTGGCTGCTCGGCAGGTCCCCGGTGGTGCTGCCGATCCCCGGCACCGCGAGCCTCGCGCATCTGGAGGAGAACCTCGCCGCCGCGGATCTCGTGCTCGACGCCGGGCAGCGCGCCCGTCTCGACCGGCTGGCCGCGGACACGCCGCCCGGTCCGGCCGTCTGACCCGGGGCGCTCCGCCGGGCGGGCCCCACCGGGGACCGCCGCGCCCGGACGCGTCCGACGGGGTCCGGCATGGGATGCTGGGCGCCGTCGTGGCAGGTGGCGGCCCCGGACCCGGGTTGTGGACCGGGGCGGTCCGTGCGCCCCGGGCCCCCGCTCCGCACCGGGGCCGGCCCGGGTGCCCTGCCCCCGCGAGAGGTCCTGATCCGGGAGAGCACGCTGAGCACCGTCGTAGCCGAGATCCTGTCGGTCGTCCTGCTGCTGGGGGTGCTGGCCTTCGGTGTCGGCCGTCCCCGGGGGCTGCCGGAGGCGGTCGC
Organism: Streptomyces zhihengii; assembly: GCF_016919245.1. Taxonomy (NCBI): domain Bacteria; kingdom Bacillati; phylum Actinomycetota; class Actinomycetes; order Kitasatosporales; family Streptomycetaceae; genus Streptomyces; species Streptomyces zhihengii. Next base: position 318,523 of record NZ_JAFEJA010000001.1, read on the forward strand.
GGCCGTGCCCGCCGCCGTCCTGCTGGTGGCCGTCGGCGCCGTCTCCCCCGCCGGTGCCTGGGACCAGGTGCGTGAGCTGCTGCCGGTGGTCGGGTTCCTCGCGGTGGTGCTGGTCCTGGCGCAGCTCTGCGCGGACGAGGGCCTGTTCACCGCCGCGGGCGACCTGGTGGCGCGGATGTGCTCGGGCGGACCTGTGCCGCTGCTGGGCGGTGTGTTCGCGCTGGCGTCCGTCGTCACCGCGGCGCTCAGCCTGGACGCGACGGTGGTGCTGCTCACGCCGGTGGTGTTCGCTACGGCCGCACGCCTCGGGGCGCGGCCCCGGCCGCACGTCTACGCGACGGCGCATCTGGCGAACTCGGCCTCGCTGCTGCTGCCGGTCTCCAACCTCACCAATCTGCTCGCCTTCACGGCGAGCGGCCTGTCGTTCACCCGCTTCACGGCGCTGATGGCGCTGCCGTGGCTGGCGGCGATCGCGGTCGAGTACGCCGTCTTCCGGCGGTTCTTCCGGGCCGACCTGGCGGCCGGGGCGGCGCCGGCGGCCCCGGCGGAGCGGTCCCCGATGCCCGTCTTCGCGCCGGTCGTCCTGGCGCTGACGCTCGTCGGGTTCGTGGTCACGTCGTTCGCCGGGGCGAGCCCGGTGTGGGCGGCCCTCGCGGGGACGCTGGTGCTGGCGGTGCGGGCGCTGGCGCGGCGGCGGACGTCCGTGCGGCGTCTCGCCGGTTCGGCGGCGCCGCTGTTCTGCCTGTTCGTGCTGGCCCTCGGGGTGGTCGTGGGCGCGGTGGTCGACAACGGGCTGGGCGACGCCCTCGGGCGGGTGCTGCCGGACGGCCATTCGCTCGCGGCGCTGCTGGCCGTCGCCGCCGTGGCCGCCGTGCTGGCCAATCTGATCAACAATCTGCCCGCGGTCCTCGCGCTGGTGCCGATCCTCGCCCCGGCGGGGCCCGGTCCGGTGCTGGCGGCCCTGATCGGGGTGAACATCGGGCCGAATCTGACGTACGTCGGCTCGCTGGCCACGCTGCTGTGGCGCCGGGTCCTCCATGAGCACGAGCACCCTCCGCTGCTGCGGGACTTCACCCTGCTCGGTCTGGTGACCGTGCCCGCCACACTGGTGGCATCCACCGCCGCCCTGTGGGCGGCGCTCCACACGATCGGAGGCTGAGACGGATCATGAGCGTCGTCGTCTGGATCACCGAGGGCACCTGGGCCGCGTGCGTGGACGCCGCGCTGCGCCGCACCCCTGCCGGGGAGCGGCTGGTGCTGCTGCACGTCACCGACGACGACGTCGCGGACGCCGCGCACGGCGCGTTCGCGGGGCTGCTGGGGCGCGGGCACGGGCCGCGCGATCCCGGTACGCGGGTCGAGGAGCTGGCGCGCGCCGCGGCCGAGGAGCTGGCGGACCGTGCCGCGGCCCGCCTGGGCCGTCCCGCGGAGCGGATGCTGCTGCACGGGCGGACGGGCCAGGAGGTGGTGGCGGCGTCGGCCGGGGCGGGGCTGCTGGTCTGCGCGCGCGACGGCGACCTCGCGGTCCCGGGCCCGCACACGCTCGGCCCGGCCACCCGCTTCGTGGTCGACCACGCGACCTGCCCGGTACTGCTGGTCTGAGACGGTCCGGCGACCGCGGAAGAGCGGGGGCGGGGCCGCGGCGTCGCGCGGCGGCGACCTCGCGGTCCCGGGCCCGCACACGCTCGGCCCGGCCACCCGCTTCGTGGTCGACCACGCGACCTGCCCGGTACTGCTGGTCTGAGACGGTCCGGCGACCGCGGAAGAGCGGGGGCGGGGCCGCGGCGTCGCGCGGCGGGCCCGGGGGCCGCGGGGGTCAGCGGGGTGTCGCCGCGTCCGCGCACTCGGTCGCGGCCGCGAGGTCCGTCTCGATGCGCCGGGCCGTGCCGGACAGATGGGGCAGGACGTTCTCCCGGAGGTCGCGCACGCTGCGGTGGGCCGCGTGCACGGCGACGTTCATCGCCGCCACGACCCGCCCGTCGCGGTCGTGCAGCGGGACGGCGATGGACCGCAGGCCGGGCTCCAGCTCCTCGTCGGACACCGCGTATCCGTCGCGGCGGGCGGCGTCGAGCGTCCGCCGCAGCTCGTCCGGCTGCCCCGGCGCGCCGGGCCCCGCCCCGGCGAACCGGGCGAGCCGCCGCTCCGCGCCGTCGGGCGGCAGGCCGGCGAGCAGCACCCGGCCCATGGCGGTGACGGGGGCCGGCAGCCGGGTGCCCACGGCCAGGTCGACGCCCATGATGCGGGTGGTGGCGACCCGGGCGACGTAGCGGATGTCGTCGCCGTCGAGCACGGCGATCGACGAGGAGTCGTGGATCCGGCGCACCAGATCGGCGAGGTGCGGGGTGGCCAGGCGTTCGAAGCCGACGGCGGACTGGGCCGCGTAGCCGAGTTCGAGCACCCGGGGCAGCGGCACGAAGGACCGGCCCGTCGCGTCGGTGGCGGCGTAGCCGAGGCGGGTCAGCGAGAGCAGGGCGCGGCGGGCGGTGGCGCGGGGCAGGCCGGTGGCCTCGGCGACCCTGCTCAGCGACAGGCCGCCCGGCGCCCGCAGGACGCTCAGCACGGCGAGACCGCGGGCGAGCGACTGGAGGAAGGCGGGCCCGAGTTCCTCCTTGGCCGCGCGCAGCCGCCGGGCGGTGGCGTCGCCGGTCCCGGCCGCGGGCCCGGGGGCGTCCTCGGGAGGGCGGGCGAGGGCGCCGGTCATCTCGCGGGCGCAGGCGCGCAGCCGTGGCAGGGCGTGGCGGGCCAGGCTGTCCACGGTGTGGCGGCTGGTGTGGCTGACCACGCCGACGGCGCAGACCACCTCGCCGCCGGGGCCGTGGACGGGCAGCGAGACGGCGATGACGCCGGGCTCCACCGTCTGGTCGTCGAGGGCGGTCCCCGTGCGGCGCGCCTCGTCCGCGCGGGCGGCGAGACCGGGCGCCGGCGCGCCCGCGCCGGGTGAGGGCGGCAGGGCCGGGAACGCGCCCTCGGCCGGACCGGCGGCGAGGCGGTGGCGCCAGCGCTCCCAGGCGGCGGCGTCCCAGGCGGCGGCGAACAGCGGGCCGGATGCGGAGCGTTCGGCGGGCAGCAGGTCGCCGACCCGGAAGGCGACGGCCATGGCACGGCTGCGGGGGCACCGCACCACGAACCGGGTCCCGTCGCCGTCCGGGACGGAGACGGAGACGGTCTCGTCGAGTTCCTCGGCCAGGCGCCGGGCCGGTCCGGCGAGTTCCGGGACGCGTCCGGCCGCGAGGTAGGCGTTGCCGAACTCCATCACCCGCGGGGCGAGCAGCAGGTCCTGGCCCTCGGCGCGCAGATGTCCGAGGCGGCACAGGGTGGCGGCGACGCGGTCGAGCGTGGACCGTGCGAGGCCGGTGGCCCGCACGAGGTCGGCGCGGCTCGTCCGTCCGGTCCGGGCGGCGGCGAGCAGCCGCAGGACGGACAGGCCGCGCTCGACGGTGGCCACGGCCTCGCCCGCGGCGTCGGGGGAGGCCGGCGTGGGGCTCGGCGCCATGGGGGCTCCTCGTGCGGCGGCGCGGGGCGCCGTGGAAGCGGACGGCGCGGGGCCGCCTCGTTGACAGACGGCACCCGGCTGGTCAGACTCTTCCGGCCCGACCGAGTGAACCATAGTTCATTGTACGAACACAGTGCGGAGACCTGGAGGGGTTGCTGCCATGGACAAGGTGGTGGCCACGGCCGCCGGCGCGGTGGCGGACATCGGGGACGGCGCCTCGGTCGCCGTGGGCGGTTTCGGCCTCAGCGGTGTGCCGACGGCCCTGATCCGGGCGCTGCACGCGCGGGGCTCCGGCGGTCTGCACATCGTGTCGAACAACTGCGGAGCGCTGGACACGGGCTTGACGGTGCTGCTGTCGGCGGGCCGGATCGCCCGGGTGACCGGCTCCTACATCGGCTCCAACAAGGAGTTCGCCCGCCGGTACCTGGAGGGCGACCTCGAACTGGAGCTCATCCCGCAGGGCACCCTCGCCGAGCGGCTGCGCGCGGGCGGCGCGGGCATCCCGGCCTTCTACACGCCCGCCGGGGTGGGGACGGCGGTCGCCGACGGCGGGCTGCCGTGGCGGTACGACGCGCGGGGCGGCGTCGCGGTCGCCTCGCCGCCGAAGGAGGTACGCGCCTTCGACGGTGTCGACCATGTGCTGGAGACCGCGATCCGGACGGACTTCGCCCTCGTCAGGGCGGCGAAGGGGGACCGTCACGGCAATCTGCTGTTCGCCCGGTCGGCGCGCAACTTCAACCCGCTCGCCGCGATGGCCGGGCGGATCACCGTCGCCGAGGTGGAGGAGCTGGTCGAGCCGGGCGCCATCGACCCGGACGCGGTGCACGTGCCCGGTGTGTTCGTGCAGCGGGTGGTCGCCCTCTCCCCCGCCGAGGCGGCCGACAAGCGGATCGAGCGGCGTACCGTCCGGGAGAAGGCCGCCGGTGCCCTGGACACGTGAGCAGATGGCCGCCCGGGCGGCGCGCGAGCTGCGCGACGGCGAGTACGTGAACCTCGGGATCGGGCTGCCGACGCTGATCCCCGCCCATCTGCCGCCCGGCGTCGAGGTGGTGCTGCACTCCGAGAACGGGATCCTGGGCACCGGCCCGTATCCGCTCGCCGACGAGGTGGATCCCGATCTGATCAACGCGGGCAAGGAGACGGTCACCGTCCTGCCGGGGGCCTCGTTCTTCGACTCCGCGCTGTCCTTCGCGATGATCCGGGGCGGTCACATCGACACCGCCGTACTGGGGGCGATGCAGGTGTCGGCCCGCGGCGACCTGGCGAACTGGGCCGTCCCCGGCGCGCTGGTGACCGGTATCGGCGGCGCGATGGACCTGGTGCACGGGGCCCGCAGGGTCCTCGCCCTGATGACCCACACGGCCCGGGACGGCAGCCCCAAGATCGTCGACGAGTGCACCCTGCCGCTGACGGGCCGCGGCTGCGTCGAGCGGATCGTCACCGATCTGGCCGTGCTGGACGTGGGCCCGGACGGGCTGACGCTGGTGGAGACGGCCCCCGGTGTGGACACCGGCGCCGTGCTCCGGGCGACCGCCGCCCCGGTGCGCGTCCCCGGACGGCCCGCCGGCTGACCGGCCGGGCCCCCGGACGGCACGATCCCGCCCGCCCCGATGACGGCGCCGGGCTGTGCGCGGGCGGGGACGGCCGTACGCTGGCGGTGCTCGGGGCCGTCACGGAGGTAGCCCATGCCCCGCCCCATCTGGACCGGCGCGATCAGCTTCGGCCTGGTCACCATCCCCATCAAGGTGCTGCCCGCCACGGAGAACCACACGATCTCCTTCCGGCAGATCCACCTGGAGGACGGGGGACGCGTCCGCTACCGCAAGGTGTGCGAGCTGGACGGGAAGCAGCTCACGGACGACGAGATCACCCGGGGCTTCGAGTACGCCAAGGACACCCTGGTGGCCGTCACCGACGAGGACCTGGACGGCATGCCGCTGCCGACCGCCAAGGCGATCGAGATCGTGACGTTCGTGCCCGCCGGATCGATCGACCCCGTCCGGATCGGCGCCTCCTACTACCTGGAGGGCGACGGTCAGGTGGCGGCCAAGCCGTACAAGCTCCTGCGGCAGGCCCTGGAGCGCAGCGCCAAGGTCGCCGTCGCGAAGTTCGCGCTCCGCGGCCGGGAGCGCCTCGGGCTGCTGCGGGTGAAGCAGGACACGCTGGTGCTGCACGCGATGCACTGGCCGGACGAGATCCGCTCGCCCGAGAGCCTGGCGCCGGAGCCGGTGGAGCTGAGCGACGAGGAGGTCGAGGGCGCGCTGGCGCTCATGGACACCATGTCCGAGGAGCACATGCCGGAGCTGACCGACCACTACCGCGAGGCTCTGGAGGACGTGATCGCCGCCAAGGCGGAGGGCAGGGAGCCTGCCGCGGCCGGGGGCGAGGAGAAGCCGGCGGGCGAGGTGGTCGACCTGATGGCCGCGCTCGACGCCTCGGTGGCCGCCGCCCGGGAGCGGCGGGGCGAGGGCGGGGACGCCACCGTGCACGAGATGCCCGCCCCGGAGAAGTCCGGTCGGGGCACGGCGAAGAAGGCCGCCGGGAAGAAGGCGGCGGCGAAGAGGGCGACCGCGAAGAAGAGCGCCGCCGGGAAGGGCGCCGCGAAGAAGACGGCGTCCGGGAAGACGGCAGCGCGGCGGCCCCGCCGCGCGTCCTGAGCGGCCGTCGCGCGAAGGGGCGCCCCTTCGTGCGGAGCGCGGGCCGGGCTGCCGCCGTGCTCCCGTTCCGGGGCGCCGCCGTCGGCGGCGCCCCGGAACGGGCGGTCAGGCGGTGGTCCGCTCCACGGGGATCCACAGTTCCGCGTCGGCGTGCGTCCCGTCCTGCGACAGCCGGGTGCACAGCAGTTCGGGGCCGGGGCGGCTGCGGTAGGGATTGGACGGGAACCACTGGGTGAACACGTCGCGCCAGAGGTACTGGAGCGTGTGCGGGAACGGCCCGGAGCTCTCGAACACCGCCCAGGTCCCGGCGGGCACCGGCATCGTGTCCATGTCGTCGGGGACGTCCCCGCCCGTCACCGCCGCGTGCCAGTACTCCAGTTCGGTTCCTTCGGCGCGGCTCTCCTCCAGCTTGTCGCTGACCGCGACGATGCCGCGCGGCTCCTGGTCGGACAGGTCCTCGATGCGGCCGATGGTCTCCCGGCCGAGGCCGCGGATGAAGTCGCCGATCGCCGGGTTCATCCCCTCGTGGACCAGGGGGACGCGGGCTCTGCGGCCCGCCAGACGGAAGGCGTCCTTCTCGACGACGCGGTAGCGCATGGTGTTGCTCCCTTCGACGGTGAGGCGGAAGGAGAGCCGTGGCTGGGACGCGAGCGTCGCGCCGGACCGCCTGACCTCGCCGGGACCGGTCCCGTGCAGGGCGCGGAAGGCGCGTGCGAAGGCCTCCCCCGAGGTGTAGCCGTACCGCACCGCGATCTCCAGCAGTGTGCGGTCCCCGGCGAGCACCTCGGCGCCGGCCACCGTGAGGCGCCTGCGCCGTACGTACTCCGACAGGGGCATCCCCGCCAGCGCCGAGAACAGGCGCCGGAAGTGGTACTCCGACGTCGTCGCGATCCGGGCCAGGTCCGCCACCTCGATGCGCTGATCGAGATGGCTCTCGATGTGGTCCATGGCCTGGTTGAGCCGTTCCAGCACCGCGGCCTCCTTCCCTTTCGTGCCCTCACCCTAGGAACGGCGCACCCGGCCGCACCCGACGATCCGTGCCCGTTGCGGTCGGGTGCGGATCGCCGGGTGCGGCCGGGTGCGGTACCGGCCGCTCAGGCCGCCGGCGTCCCGCCGGGACGGCGGGCGAGGCAGGTCAGGTGCTCCTCCGTCATGCCCTCGGCGGGCACATGGACGCTGGTGCCCGAGCGGACGACCTCCAGGCCGGCCTCCCCGAGGCGCCGCACCCAGTCGTCCTCCGTCCAGCTCGTCACGACGATCCGCCGTCCCAGGAAGTCGACCTGGAGGTCCTCGAAGTCCCCGGGCACGGTCATCATGACGAAGTACCCGCCGGGCACCAGCCACCCGGCGATCCGGGAGAGCACGGCGCCGAGTTCGGCGCGCCCCATCTGGAGCAGCGAGAAGAACGCGACCACCGCGTGGTAGCCGCCGGCCGGCGGCTCGAAGTCGCGTACGTCGGCCTGTTCGAAGCGTGCTCCGGGGACCTGGCCGCGGGCGAGCGCGACCATGGTCGAGGAGACGTCGATGCCGGTCACCTCGCAGCCGGCGGCGGCGAGCACGGCGGCCGCGGGGCGGCCGGTCCCGCAGCCGGCGTCCAGCACCCGCGCGTGCGCGGGCAGCCGGTCCGCCAGCCAGGAGAGCGCCTCGTCCCGTGCCGGGATGTCGGCGAAGACCCGCTCGTAGTCCGCTCCGAGCGCGTCGAACGCCTCCGCCGCCGTGTCCGGCACCCGCTCGCCCATGAGGGCTCCTTCCGTCCGTCCCGTCCCGGGACCGTCTGCGCCGGGGCCGGTCCGGGCCCCGTCGGGTTCACCCGTACCCAGACGGGCGGCCGGGGAGTCCGGCCGCCCGCGGCGGGGCGGGATCAGCGGATCACGGGGCGGGGACGGTGTCCTCGAACGCCGTGCCCGCGGCCCGGTAGGCGGCGACCTTGGCGGCCACCTGGGCGGGGCTGAGGACCTGGTCCTTGACGTGCAGGACGTAGTCGACCTTCTGGTCGTAGGACCGCGGGGTGGTGGACGTCTGGCCGGCGAGGTCGATCAGCCACTGGTTGAAGTTGATGGACATCGGCCGCTCGGGCAGGTACCGGGCGTCGTGGCGGCCGAACTCCTGGCCGTCGACGTAGTAGACGATGGCGGTGTCGTCGATGGTGACGACGAGGTCGTGCCAGCCCGCGTAGCTGGCCCGCACCTCGGAGTGCTGGTTGACGGCCTCCCACGGGTCGGGCCGGTAGGTCTCCCACGAGGTGGTGTAGAGGATGTTGGCGGGCTCCCCCCAGCCGCCGTTGGGCAGGTACTCGAAGTCGTACTCGGCGTAGTCGTCGGCCATGGGGGCCTTGAGGTCGTTGATGGTGAAGAAGGTCTGCACGACGCGGTCGCCGTCCGGCCCGGAGAGCGGGGCGTCGGAGAAGCGGACGCGGGAGGCGTAGGTGCCGTTCCTGAACTTGGTGGCGCGGGTGAGGATCTCGGTCTGCCGGGTGGACTCGGGGGTGCCCGCGGTGGAGGTGCGCAGGTTCATGACCGAGTTGGTGCCCTCCTTGGCGAAGGTCACGTTCTCGGGGGCCCAGGCGGCGCCGGGGACGCCGGGGCCGCCGGAGTTGGACCGGACGCTCCAGCCGTGGGCGCCCACGGCGGGGTCGGTGTGGCCGGTGTAGTCGAAGTCGTCGAAGAGCGCGGCGCCGGTGGGCGGGTCGGTCGGCGGGTCGGTGGGGTCGGGGCCGGGTCCGCCGCCGGAGGGGGCTGTTCCCCAGACCTGGACGCCGCCGACGGTGGCGGTGACCTTGGACCAGTCGGCGTAGCTGGTGCGCTCGGCCGCGAACGAGTAGTCGTCGCTCTGGTTGAGGCCCTGCCAGTCGGTGCGGTGGAAGCGCAGTTGCATGTCGCCGGTGTCGGCGCCGGGGGCGAGGGTCCCGGCGGCCGCGGTGAAGCCGATCTCCAGATAGCGGTCGGCGGTGGCGGTCGGACTCGCGAGGGTGCCGAAGGTGCCGGTGATGCCGGCGCAGCCCCGGACGGCCCAGGAGCAGGCGAACCGGTACGAGGCACCGGACTCGGCCTTGAAGTAGTAGCGCAGCTTGACCTGGCTCAGCGCCACGTTCGAGGTGCCGGTGTTGCGGACCTTGAACCAGGGCTCGGCCTGGTCCGCGCCGGTGGCGCTCTGGCGGTACTGGACGCTGACGGACTCCGACGCGGCGGCGGCCGGGAGCGCGGTGAGCGCGCCCGCGCCGAGACCGGCCACGACGGCGGCGGCGAGCGCGGCCCGCAGCCGTACGCGCCGGGCGGAACGGGGACCGGCGGGCGGTGTGCCGTCGGCGGATGGTGCGGGGAGGGAACCCGTGGGGCGTGTGCGGTCGTTCATGGAGGTCCTTTCATCGGGTGGGGGCGGGTGAAAGGCGGCGCGGCACCCGGAGGGTGTCGAGCCGGGTCCGGTGGTGGTGCAGGCGCCGGCGGAAGCCCGGCCAGTCGCGGCGTCCGGTCCAGGCGGTCTCGGCCAGGGCGCAGAGCCGGGGGAAGGCGAGGTATTCGGCGTGCGCCGCGGTGGGGACGTACTCGGTCCAGAGCTGGCCCTGGGTCCCGAGGACCCGGGCGCTCTCCAGCGGGCCCCAGTGCGCGGGCGCGGGGTCGGTGCCGTGGACGGCGCGCAGGTCGACGACGCCCCCGGGCTGGCCCGGGGGTTCGTCCGGGCCGGCGGACTGGGGGTAGTCGAGGTAGGTGGAGCGGTGCGGGGCCATGACGACGTCGTGTCCCCGGCGGGCGGCGGCGCGGCCGTGGTCGGCGTCGAGCCAGGCCATGACGGTGAAGTACGCGGGCAGGTCGGCCCCGTCGCCGGTCCAGGCGACGGGGGTGCGCCCGGCGTCCAGGACATGGCGGCCGACCCGGTCCATCAGCCAGCCGTGGAGCGCGCCGGGCCCCGGGAGTCCCTCGTCGGCGACCCGGCGCAGCGCGGACGGGGCCGCGTGCCATTCGGTGGTGGGGCACTCGTCGCCGCCGATGTGCACATGCGGCGAGGGGAAGACGTCCATCACCTCGTCGAGGACGGTGCGGCAGAAGCCGAGGGCGTCGTCGTGCACCCCGAGGACGGTGTCGCAGACGCCCCAGCGGTCCCAGACGCCGAGCGCGCGGCCGGGGTGGTTCCCCAGACGGGGGTAGGCGGCGAGCGCGGCGCGGACGTGGCCGGGCATCTCGATCTCGGGGACGACGGTGATGCCGCGCTCGGCGGCGTGCCGTACCAGTGCGGTGAGTTCGGCCGTGGTGTAGGCGCCGCCGTGGGGGTGGCCGCCGACCTCGGTGAGCCGGGGCAGGGCGGGGACGGGCATCCGCCAGCCCTGGTCGTCGGTGAGGTGGAGGTGGAGGACGTTGAGCTTGTGCAGGGCGAGGAGGTCGACGTAGCGGTGCAGGAAGTCCACCGGGCGGAACCTGCGGGCCACGTCGAGCATGGCGCCGCGCCAGGGGAAGCGCGGGGCGTCGGTGATCGCGACGCCGGGCACGGTCCACGGGACTCCGCGCACGGGCTCGTCCGACAGGGCCTCGGGAGGCAGGAGCTGACGCAGGGTCTGGACGGCCGCGGTCAGTCCCCGGGGGCCGCCGGCGGACAGCCGCACTCCGCCCGGGGCGACGGTGAGCCGGTACCCCTCCGCGCCGAGCCGGCGCAGGGCCGGGTCGAGGGCGAGGCGGACGGCGCCGTCGGACCGCTCGGGCAGCGCGAGCCCGGTGGCCGGGGCGAGCAGGGTCCGCAGCAGCCGGGCCGCGTCCTCGGCGCCGGGGGCCGCGGCGAGCGCGGTGTCGGCGTCGAGGGTGAACGAGCCGGGTGCGGGGGCCAGGTGGGCGGGCTGCGGGACGAGGCGGGGCAGGGAGGCGCGCGGGGCGGTGCTCTTCACGGGGACCTCGATGGGCGGTAGGGAGAGCCGAGGAGGGCGGACGCCTCCACCTCACCTGACCAATTGGTCAACTGGTCAGACGCAATGAGCAGAAGGTGGCATAGACCAATGGGGCCGTCAAGCCCTCAAGCCGCCTTTGCTCACCGCCTTTTCGGTGCCCCGTCCGGACCGGATAGGATGAACCACGGCATCTGACCAGTTGACCAGTTCTGCGGTCGGACACAGGTACGGCCTGGCACGAGGGGGCGCCCGGGATGAACGACAGCTCCTCCGGCAGGCTGCTGAAGCGGGAACGGGTGCGCGAGCACCTGCTCGGTCTGATCGAGGTCCGCCGCCCCGGCGACCCGATCCCCTCCGAGCGCACCCTCTGCGCCGAACTCGGCGTCTCCCGGCCCACCCTGCGCGCGGCGGCCGACGAACTGGTGGCGACGGGAGTGCTGGTGCGCGAACACGGACGCGGCATGTTCGTCGCCCCCGACAAGATCACCCAGCGGCTCGCCCCGGACGACGCCGCCTTCACCGTGCCGCGGGCGTCCGGGAGCTGGTCGGGCACCGTGCTGGAGACCGCGCTGCGGCCGGCGGGGGCCCGGATCGGCCGCCGGCTGGAGATGTCCCCGGCCGCCGGGCTGCGCTACATCGCGCGGCTGCGCCTGGTGGACGGCGTCCCGATGGCCATCGAGCACCTGCACATCCCGGCCGGTCTCGTGCCCGCCGCGCTCGCCCCGGCGGAGCTGGAGTCGGGCGAGCTCTACGACCATCTGCGGGACAACCACGGCGTCCGCGTCGAGGAGGCCACCCAGTCGATCGAACCGACCGTGGTCGGCGAGGCCGAGGCGGCGCTGCTCGGGGTGCCGGTGCTCTCCCCCGCCCTGCTGATCGAACGCCTCACCCGCGACTCGGCCGGACGCCCCGTCGAGTACGTCCACTCGATCTACCGGGGCGACCGCTACCGGATCGTCTCCCGGCTGGACTTCACCCGGGACGGCACGGTGACCTCCTCCGCCGAGGGGACTGCATACTGACTGGCGTTCGCACGGGGACACCGGAGGGGCGCGCGATGGAACTCAAGCGGGAGCGGGTCCGGGAGCATCTGCTCACCGTGATCGAGGGCCGCCGCCCGGGTGACGCCATCCCCTCCGAGCGCACCCTCTGCGCCGAACTCGGCGTCTCCCGGCCCACCTTGCGCGCGGCCGTGGACGAACTCGTGGCCACCGGGCTGCTGGTGCGCGAGCACGGACGCGGCATGTTCGTCGCCCCGTCGAAGGTCACCCAGGAACTGGTGTCCGGCGGTGCCGCGTCGACGGCCGCGGCGGGCGGCTGGACGAGCAGGGTCCTGGAGCTGCGGACGGCTCCGGCCGGGGCCCGGATCGGCCGGCGGCTCGACGTCTCCCCCGCCGCCGTGGTGGTGCGGGCGACCCGGCTGCGGCTGACCGGCGGGGCGCCCATCGCCCTGGAGCACCTGCACATCCCCCGGGACCTGGTGCCGGGACTGACGGCCGACGGGCTGGAGGGCGGCTTCCACGCCCTGCTGCGGGAGCGGTACGGCATCCACCCCGCACACGCCGTCCAGTCCATCGAACCGACCGTGCTGAGCAGGGAGGAGGCCGGCCTGCTGGAGGTGCCGGAGCTGTCGCCCGCGCTGCTCTTCGACCGGACCACCACGGACGGGGACGGCCGCCCCGTCGAGTACCTCCGCGCCCTCTACCGGGGCGACCGCTACCGGATCGTCTCCCGGCTCGCCCTCGGCGACGGATCCGCCGACCGCCCGGCCCCCGGGACACCGCCCGCCGGGGCACGGGTCGACGGCACCGCCCGGGGGGGGCGGGGGGCGGCTGACGGGGCGCGCCACCCGTGCGGGCGGGAGCGACTGACGGGGCGCGGGCGCGCCGCCCGTGCGGGCGGGCCCGCCTGGACCGGCCGTCGTGCCGCGCCAAACCCCTCGGCGGCTTTCCCGCGGCCGGTGCCGGTACGCGCCGGACCCCTCGGCGGTTCTCGCGCGTCCGGTGCCGGTGCGCGCCGGACCGCTCGGCGGTTCTCGCACGTCCGGTGCCGGTACGGACCGGACCCCTCGGCGGTTCTCGCACGTCCGGTGCCGGTACGCGCCGGGCCGCCGGCGCGGCCGACACGCGGGCTGTGCGCGGGCTGTGCGAACGCCCGGCGCGCCCCGTGCGGGCGGGCCCGCACGCGGCGGTTCGGGTCGCGCCGGCCCACCGGGCCTGACCGGTGGGGCCCCGGCCATGCCCGGTGGGCATGGCCGCGTGCGCACGGCACACTCCCTCTCGTCCCGTCGCCCACGCCTCCAGGAGCCCCGCCCATGGCATCGCCGCCCTCCGCACGGACCGGCTCCCGACCCGGCGGCGGCGGGGCGGAGGCGCGGCCGCTGCTGCGCGACGCCGCCTTCCTGCGGCTGTGGAGCGGCACCACGGCATCGGGCCTGGCGACCTGGGCACTGCCCTTCGTCCTGGGCCTCGCCGTGCTCGACGACACCCTCACGCCGGGGGTGCTCGGACTGCTGCTGGCCGCCCGCACGGTGGGCTTCCTCGCCGCGGTGGCCGTCGGCGGGGTGCTGGCGGACCGGCACGCCCGGCGCTCCGTCGTGCTGTGGTCCTCGCTCGCCGCGGCGGCCTCGTCGCCCCTGCTCGCCGCCGGGCTCGGACGCTCCGACCTACTCATGGCGTCCGCGGCGGCCTTGGCGGGAGCGGGGCAGGGAGCATGCCGGCCCGCCTTCCAGGCGCTCACCGCGGAGATCGTGGACGCCGGGCGCCGGACCCGTGCGAACGCGGCGCTCACCCTCGCCGTGCGCGGCACCACCCTCGCGGGGCCCGCGGCGACCGCCCTGCTGGCGACCGTCGTCGGCACGGCGGCGCTGCTCCTGGGCATCGGAGCCCTCTGGCTGATCGCGGCGTTCGTCCCGGGACGGCCGAAGACGCGCCCGGCGGACGGGGCGGACGGGGCGGGCGCGGCGGACGGGGCGGGCGCCGACAACGCGGCGGGCCCAGCGGACGCGGCGGGCCCAGCTGGCGCGGCGGACGCTGACGACGCGCAGGACCCCCGGGGCGCGCGGGACCCGCAGCACACCCGGGACCCGCAGGACGCGGGAGGCCCGGCCTCCGCGGGCGGCACCCACCCCGGCGGCCAAGGGGTGCCGGCGCGCCGCACCCGACGGCCGGGCCGGAGCGTCCGTCCCGTCGTGCCGGCCCCGGCGGGCGGCACGCGCCGCGAGGAGGCGACGGCACCTCAGCTCCTGGCGGCACCGGTCGGCGGCGAGCCGTCCCCGGAGCGTGAATCCCCTGCGCGGAGGAGGAGTTCGCTCTGGCGGGAGTTCGGGGAGGGACTGCGGGAGGCGCGGCGGCATCCGTGGTTCATGGCCGGGCTCGGCGCGCTGGCGGCGGTCGCGGCGACCGCCTACTCGGTGACCGCCGTCGTGCTGCCGGTCATCAGCCGCGACCGCTACGGCGGGGAGTTCGTGCTGGCCGCGGCGACGACCGCCTACACGGTCGGCGCGCTCGCCGGGGCCCTGGTGGCGGCCCGGCTGCCCGCCCCCTCCCAGGGCTGGGTCGCGCTGGCGGGCCTGGCGACGTCCGGTCTGGCGCCGCTGAGCCTGGTGCTGCCGCTGCACGCGGGCGTGGTGCTCGCGGCGTACGCGGTCGCCGGGGCGGGCATCGAGCTGTTCAACGTGCCCTGGTTCACGGCGACCCAGCGCGAGATGGCCCCCGACCGGCTGGCGCGGGTGTCGTCGCTCGACTTCCTGGTGTCGTACGGGCTCGCCCCGGTGGGCCTCGCCCTGATCGCCCCCGCCGTGGCGGCGGCCGGTGCCGCCCCGGTGCTCCTGGTCTGCGCCGTCACCTGCTTCGCCGCCCCCGCGGCCGCCGCGTTCGCGACCGGCGCCCGCCATCTTTCGCGCCCCCGCGGGAACTTGTCCGCCGCCGCACCCGACAACTGAAGCGTGGACACAAGGGTGTCCTGGAGCAACGGGAGCACCAGGAGGCGTGTGTGGCGAGCGAAGTCTTGGGCACCCGGCGGCCGTCGGGACCGGCCGTCCGCGGTGAGGACGACGAGCACGACGGCGCCCGCCCCGAGGGCGCCGGCACCGGGCACGGCGCCGACGACGACTGGTACGCGGACGACAGCCTGTGGACCGACTTCGCGCCGGCGATGTTCTCCCCCGCCCGGGGCGAGGCGGTCGGCGAGCTCGTCGACGGCTCGGCGCTGCTGGACCTGCCGCCCGGGTCCCGGATCCTCGATCTGTGCTGCGGACCCGGGCTGTTCGCGGTGCCGCTGGCGCTGAAGGGCCACCGGGTGACGGGCGTGGACCTCTCCCCCTCGATGCTGGAGCGCGCCCGGACCGCCTGCGCCGCAGCGGGGGCGGACGTCCGGCTGGTGCGGGCCGACATGCTGACGTTCACCGAACCCGAGTCCTACGACGTGGTGCTCAACGTGTTCACCTCGTTCGGCTACTTCGCCGACCCGGCCGACAACCTCGCGGTGCTGCGCAACGCGCTGCGCAGCCTGGTGCCCGGCGGGCGGCTGATCGTGGACGTCATGGGCAAGGAGGTGCTGGCCGGCTGGATCGGGCGGCCGCAGGCCGTCGACCTGCCCGACGGGTCGTACGTCGTGCAGCGCGACACCGTCCTCGACAGCTGGCGGCGGCTGCGCACCGACTGGACGCTGGTGCGCGGCGACCGGGCGCGGACCGCCTCGATCCTGTCCCACCTCTACAGCGCCGCGGAACTGCACGGCCTCTTCGCCGAGGCCGGCTTCACGGAGGTGGAGTGCTTCGGCGACTTCGACGGGGGTCCCTACGACCAGACGTCGCGCCGTCTGGTCGTCACCGGCGTCCGGAGGGCGCTGTGACGGCGCCCGGCGGCCGCGCGCCGCTGCGGACGCCCGTAGCCGTGCCCGTGCCCGTACCCGTGCCGGTGCACGACCACATCACCGACGCGCTGAAGGACCCGGCGTTCGTGCGCCTCGGCGAGGGCGTGGTGCTCGCCCGCTTCGAGACGATGAAGGTGTACGCCGCCCTCGGCGCGGTGCGCGAACTCCTGGCCTCCGGCCGGATCTCCCCCGGGCACACCCTGGTGGACAGCTCCAGCGGCATCTACGCGCTCGCCCTGGCCATGGCCTGCCACCGCCACGGGCTGCGCTGCCACATCGTCGCGTCGACCACGGTGGACGCCGCGATGCGCGCCCAACTGGAGGTGCTGGGGGCCACGGTCGACCAGATGCCGCCCTCGCAGAGTCTGCGGCTGGACCAGGAGCGGCGGGTCCGGCATGTGCGGCGGCTGCTCGCCGAGCGGCCCGGCCTGCACTGGATGCGCCAGTACCACGACCGGGTCCACCACGCGGGGTACCGCGAGCTGGCCCGGCTCGCCGCCGCCGCGCTCCCCGGACGCGAGATCACCGTGGTCGGCGCGGTGGGCACCGGTGCGTCCACCGGCGGGCTCACCCAGGCGCTGACCGACGAGGGGCGGCGGGTGCGGCTGGTGGGCATCCAGCCGTTCGGCAGTGTCACGTTCGCGGGCGAACGGTTCAGCGACCCGGACGCGATCATCGCGGGGATCGGCAGCTCCATCCCGTTCGGCAACGTGCGCCACGAGCTGTACGACACCCTGCACTGGCTCGACTTCCGGCACGCCATGGCGGGCGCGGTGGGCCTGCTGCGCGAACACGCCGTCTTCGCCGGCCTGTCGACGGGCGCCGCGCACCTGGTCGCGGCGTGGGAGGCGGCCCGGCACCCGGGGCGGACGCATCTGGTGCTCGGCGCGGACACCGGGCACCGCTACACCGAGCGGGTGTTCGCCCGGCACGCGGAGGCCGACGACCCCCGCACCCTGCGGCCGGTACGGGCGGCCGGCCCGGCCGAGGTACGGCCCCCGTGGTCGGTCATGGAGTGGGCCGGCCGGCCCGCGCCGGAGAGCGCGCGGCTGCGCGAGGACCCGCCGCCGGTGGCGGCGCCCGCGGTGGGAGGAAGGACCGTATGACGATCGCCTCGCTGGAGTCCCTGTCGTTCGGGCTGGGCCGGACCGCGGAGGCGGCGGCCGCCGCCGGGCACCGGCTCTGCCTGCTGACCGCCGACCGCTCCGTCTATCTGCACGAACTGTCCGTGCTGCCCGCCGGGGCGGTGACCGTCGTCGACGTCGACACCTTCGACCGGGACGCCGTCCGGCGCGCGCTGGGGGCCCTGCCCGGTCTCGCGGGCCTGATCAACACGACCGACACCTGGAGCCTGCCGGCCGCCGAAGTGGCGGCGGAGTTCGGCCTGCCGGGCCCGGACCCGGCCGCCGTGCGCGTCCTGCGGGACAAGGCGGAGGTCCGCCGCCGGCTGCACGCGGCGGGTCTGAGCGCGGGCGCCGCCCTGCCGGTGGCCGCCGATCCGTCGGCCGCGGGCGAGGTGGTCCGGCGGATCGGGCTGCCCGCGGTCGTCAAGGACCGCTCGGGCACCTCCTCGCGGGACGTGTGGATCACCCCCGACAAGGACGCGCTGCGCCGGGCGCTCGCCGAGGCGGGTGAACGCGGCCTGGACGGACGGCTGTTCGCCGAGCCGTACCTCGCCGGTCCGCTGTACAGCGCCGAGACGCTCGGCTTCGGCGGCGAGACCCGGCTGCTGGGCGTGTTCAGCCGCCAGACCTCCCGGCGGCCGGCCGTGCGCGAGGAGGCGGCGGCGTTCCCCGTGGCCCTCGGCGCGGAGTTGACGGCCGAGGTCGCCGGCTGGGTGGGGCGGGTGCTCGCGGCGGCCGGCCACACCGACGGCTTCGCCCATGTCGAGTTCGTCCTCACCGCCCAGGGGCCCGAACTCGTCGAGATCAACCGCAGGATCGGCGGCGCGCTGGTCGGCGAGGCGCTCTGCCGCGCGCTCGGGACCAATGTGTACGAGGCGCTGGTCGCCACCACCCTCGGCCGCCGGCCGGCGCTGCTCGACGGCCTCCGGGCGGACGGCGCGGCCGGGTACGACGGGGACGCCGTCGCCTTCGTCCTCGTCTACGCGGACCGTCCGGGGACGCTCACCGGCTGGGACGGCCTGGACGGGCTGGCGGCGTTCCCCGGCGCGGTGCGCTGGTACCCGACCCGGGAGCCGGGCGCCGTCCTGGCGCACACCGGTGACCAGCGGGGCTGCACGGGCATGGTGTGGGCCGAGGGGCCGACGGCCGAACTCGCCATGCACCGCGCGTGGAGCGCGGCCGTCACGGTCCGCCCGCTGATGCGCGACGCCCCCGCCGGCTGACACCGGCCCGGCGGGACGGGCCGACCGGCGCTGCGCCCCCGCCGGCCGGGCGGGACGGGCGGCCCGCCGCACCGGCGGGCCGCCCTCGGCGTCAGCGCAGGACCTGCCCGAGCAGGGGGTCCCCGGGGAGCACCGCGTCGTCGGTCCAGGCCGTCACCAGATCGCGCCGGGCACGGGCCACCCGGGAGCGGACGGTGCCCACCGGGCAGCCGGCGGCCCGTGCCGCCTCCGCGTACGACAGACCCACCACCTGGGTGAGGACGAACGCCTCGCGGCGCCCGGACTCCATGGTGCGCAGGGTGTCGTAGACGGCGATCGACTCCTCGAAGCCCGGCAGATGACGGGGCTGCGCCCGGTCCGCCGCCGCCTGCCAGTCGGCGGTGTCGGCGATCAGCGGCCGGGCGGCGGCGGCACGGTAGCGGTCGACGGCCACCCGGCGGGCGATGGCGAGCAGCCAGGTGCGGGCGCAGGAGCGGCCGGCGAATCCGGCCAGTCCCGACAGGGCCCGCAGATAGGTCTCCTGGGCCAGGTCGTCGGCGCCGGGGACGTCGGACGTGAGGTGCGCGAGGAACCTCCGCACGTCGTCGTAGGTCGCCCTGACGAAGCGTTCCGCGGCGTCCTGGTCGCCGCGCGCGGCCTGGAGCGCCCAGGCGGTGATATCGATGTCACGAGAGGTGCTGCGGTAGGGGCTGCGGTGCCGCGGCTCGGTGAGCACGCGGCGCTGCGCCGGCAAGCGGGCAAGCGTCATCGCGGGAAGTCCTTCGGGTCGTGACGGGGCCCGCGGCATGCCGCGCACCGGGCGGGCGGTGCTCGCGGCCCCGTCTCCCTGACCCCGGCCGCCGCGCGGTCCTGCGCACGGCGGAGCCCGGGCGGACCTCGTCGGCAGGAGGCACGCACACGGCGGGGGGGGAGGGCAGGGCGGTCGGGTGACGTCCGTTCAGGCGGGGCACGGCGGGCCGCGGCGGGGCACCCAGCGCAGCACGAGCAGGGCCCGGGGCAGCACCGGGCGGGGCGCGTCGACGAGCGGGGTGACCGTCTCCGGGACGGTCCAGCCGCGCACGGCGTGCACGACGACGCGCAGGCGCGAGGAGACGAACAGCGAGAGGGAGCGCACCAGTCCGTCGGCGGCGACCTCGCCGCGCCACAGCCACCATCCGCAGAGCAGTCCGGCCAGCAGATGGACGGCGGTCATCATGACGGAGGCGGCCGGCACCATGCCCTCGTGGGCGGTGTGCAGGGACGGGTCCTCCGCGCCGGGCGGCAGGACGGGCAGCGGGGCGTGGTGGTGGCCGCCCGCGGGTGCGCCGCCGTTCCGGGGGCAGGGGTGGGCGGCGGCGAACAGGGCGTGCAGGGCGAGCTGGCCGAGGGTGCTGGCGCCGAGCGCCACCGGGGCGCGCCGGGGCAGGAGCCACAGCAGCCAGCCGCCGGCGCCGGTCAGGAGGAAGGCGAGGCACAGGGTGTAGGGGGGCAGGGGGCAGCGCGAGGAGAGGGCGTGTCCCAGGCCGGACACCACGACGCACACGGCCGCGAACACCGCCGCGTGCGTGAGGCGGAGTGCTGATCCGGCTCCCATGAGCGTCATCGTGCCAGCGCCGACGCTTGAGCAATACTCTAGTGAACGATGCGTCAGATGTGATTCAGGCCATAGTGCGGGACCGGGAACCCGATGCCCCCTCCATCCGACTACTGGTGCAGTGCGGGCACCTGACGTCCGCACCCCGCAGCCGCGGCCACGGCCCGCACCGCTGGAGGATCCCCGCTGATGGAACCGACCCGCGAGCCCGCCCAGTCCCCCTCCGCGCCCGTACCGGAGCGCGTCGTCGCCCCGCGTTCCGGGCGCGAGGGGCCGACCGTCACCGACCCCGCGGCAGCCGCCGCGCCCGCCCCCCGGTCCGCCGCCGACGGGCCGGGCAGATCCCGTACCGACCCGGGCCCACCCGGCGCCGGCCGGCCGGGGCCCGGCCGGATCACCCTGCGCTCCGACCTCCGGGCGTCCCTGCCGGACGGGCTGCTCGCCCTGCTCGTCACCGCCGTCGTGTTCGTCGTCATCTTCGTCCGCATCGAGGCGAAGACCTCCTCGACGCTGACCGTCATGCCGTTCATGGAGGACACCGGGGCGTTCTGGGTGTACTTCCTCAGCCAGGCGTTCGGCTGGTCCGCGCTGCTCTGGGCGTGGGGCACGGTCGTGCTCGGGCTGCTGCTCTCGGGGCCCAGGCCGGGCTGGATACGGCTGTCGGGGCCGTCGCTGGAGCGCCTGCACCGCACCACCAGCCTCAACACGATCGCCCTGATCTTCGCGCACGCGCTGCTGTTCGCGGTGGAGCTGATCCGCCACGACAAGAGCGCCTGGTACGCGCGCGCCTGGACGGCGTTCGTGGAGTCGTTCGTACCGGGCGGCTACGACTCCGGCACCGGCGCGACGGCCATCCCGATCGGGCAGGCCGCGCTCTATCTGGCGATCCCGCTCGGCCTCCTCTTCTATGTGCGCCACCGCTTCGGGCCGAAGACCTGGCGGATCCTGCACCGTTTCGTGATCGTGGTGTACGTGCTGAGCGTCTGGCACACCCTGCTCTACGGCACGAACGTCTGGTACGACGGCTGGTTCCGGAACACCGTGTGGCTGCTCCAGCTCCCGATCGCGGCGCTGTTCCTGGTGCGGCTGATGAAGCCCGCCAGGCGCTCCGAGCGGCTGGGCGCCCCGGCCGGGTCGCCGGCGCTCTGGTCGCTGCGGGCGACGGGCCGGGTGGCGGCGGCGCTCGTGCTGATCGCGCTGGTCACGGTCATGGTCACCGGCCGGGACGGCGGACGCACCGTCCCCCCCGCCGACACCTCGTCCTCGCACAACCACGACTGAGACCGGCCGTGAACCGGCCGCGCCCGGGGAGGGTTGTCGCGGCCGGGGGTGCCCCGTAGGGTGACAGCAAGCGCTTTCTAAGCACTTCAGCACGAGGAGCACTGCCATGTCACCCCAACCCGCCCGGCTGCGGGCCGCCGTCGTCGGCACCGGAGCCATCGCCCGGGGCTCCCATCTGCCCGCCCTGGCCGAGCACGCGGACGAGGTCGGCCTCGTCGCCGCCGTCGACGTGAACCCGGCGATGCTCGACGACTTCCGTGCCGCAGCGGGCACGGACGTCAAGGGCTACACCCGGCTCGACGAGATGCTCGCCGACGCCCGCCCCGACCTGGTGCTCCTCGGCTCGCCGCCGGCCTTCCACCGCGAGCAGACCGTCCAGGCCCTGAACGCCGGCGCCTGGGTGCTGTGCGAGAAGCCCCTGTGCCTGTCGCTCGCCGAGTACGACGCCATCGCCGCGGCCGAGGCCCCCGGCGGGGCCGCGGGCCCGTACGCCTCCGTCGTCTTCCAGCACCGCTACGGCTCCGGCGCCGCCCACGCGCGCGAGCTGCTGACCACCGGAGCGCTGGGCAGGCCGCTGGTCGCCCACTGCCAGACCACCTGGTACCGGGACGCCGCCTACTACTCCGTGCCCTGGCGCGGACGCTGGGCCACCGAGGGCGGCGGGCCGTCCATGGGACACGGCATCCACCAGATGGACCTGATGCTGCATCTGCTCGGCGACTGGACGGAGATCCGGGCCATGGCCGGCCGGCTCGTCCACGACGTGGAGAGCGAGGACGTCTCCACCGCGCTGGTCCGCTTCGCCGACGGCACCATGGCCACGGTCGTCAACAGCGTCGTCTCGCCGCAGGAGGTCAGCCGGATCCGCGTCGACTGCGCCGACGCCACCGTCGAGCTGACCCATCTGTACGGCCACAGCAACGACGACTGGGTCTACACCCCGGCCCCGCACGCCGCCGGGGACGCGGCACGCGTCCGCTCCTGGCGCACGCCCGCCGCGAACCGGCCGAGCTCGCACGGCGCCCAGCTCGGTGAGGTCCTCGCGGCCATGCGCGCCGGCACCCGGCCGCCCGGCAGCGGCGCGGACGCCCGCAGG